>NZ_BACQ01000030.1 GCF_000260435.1 Lacticaseibacillus zeae DSM 20178 = KCTC 3804
GAGCCGTTTTCGTGCTAATCTAAGGCCATCCAAAAAGAGGGCCTTTGCGTCATCAGTCAATCTTTTCGGCTCAGTCGTTTCACTTTTTCGATAAGTTCGTCGCCACAAGGGGGAGAAAATTTTTCGCGTTAAGTTTGCCGGAATACGACAATGCTGCGTGAGATTTTCTAAGTGCGCGAACGGATACGAAACCGCGCATGATCAGTATAGAAACAGCGTACCGATCACGCGCAAAGGGGGTAGTCAGTATGTTTAAGCATTTTTCTAAATTGGATTCGTGGGCCCTCGTTTTGTTCCTATTGATTGTCATTGGTGGCCCTGTCCTCATTCTGCACAGTATTAGTCATTCTTTTTTACCATTTATTCATCACTTCGGCTTCGTGATTTTCTTGATTGTGATTAGTAGCAGCACTTGGGTTCTTTTGCTGACCATGTATTATGTTTTCATGATGCTGTTTGGCTGGGGCAAGGCACGGCGGGATTACCCGTTGGTCGCACCCAAGAGCCGGTTTCTGATTCTCATTCCGGCACACAATGAAGCCGCCGTCATCACGGCCACTTTGGAGCACCTTCAGCAACTCGACTATCCGCAAGCGGCGTATCACATTGTGGTTGTCAGCGATCAATCCACTGACCAAACAACGGCGCTTGCCGCGGCTCAGGGCGTTCAGGTGATCGACACGTCGCGCCAGCGCTATCAGCGGGTCGGCGTCGGCAAACCGGCCGGCCTCCAATATGCATTGGATGAACTGACCGACTCGGGCACCTTGGAACAATACGACTTGGTAATGGTGCTGGATGCCGACAACTTCACCGACCCTAACCTTTTACGGGAATTGGACAGCCAATATCAAGCAAAGCACTTTACCGCCATTCAGGCCTATCTTGATAGCAAAAATGACAATACGCTGTTGACGTTGGGTTACGCCATGAGTTACTGGACCATGAATCGCTTCTTTCAGCTCAGTAAATATCGGCTGGGTTTGGACAACAGCATCGGCGGAACCGGCTTTGTCGTTGAACGACAATGGCTGGAAGCCAACCATGGTTTTCAATCACACAGTTTAACCGAAGATCTTGAAATGGAAATCCGCATTGTGGAAAGCGGCGGCACCGTGGGCTGGAATCATTTTGCCCGCATTTATGATGAAAAGCCGGATCATTTGCGCGCCAGCATGACCCAACGTTTCCGGTGGAGTCGCGGACATTGGTATACTGCCTTTCACAATTTAGTGCCGTTGTTGCATCACTTTTTGAAAACCGGCGATTTGCGTGACTTGGATCAACTTAGCTATCTCTTTTCCATGCGCCAAAACTTTCAATATCTGCTTGCATCTTTCTTCGGAATCGCGTGGGTCATCAGTCTCGTGATGCCAAGTCTTGGTCTGCATCCAATCTGGCTCATCGATGTCGATCGCAGTTATTTTGTACCGATAACGATAATCAACTGGCTGATTTTGCTGGAGGGATTCATCCCCATGATTGCCGGATTTTTATACGATGCTAATTGGGAAGGTTCCAAATGGTTGATCACCCCAAAAGCCGTCCTAGCTTTTTTCTGGTTCTCGCTCACTTATTTAATTGTTCAAATCGGCGGCTTGCTGACTTTTCCTAATCAAAAAGCCTGGGCGCATACCCAGCATGTCCTGACCGTCACGCATCACCTTTGATATGGCTGGTTTAAGGCGTGCTTATGCCAACCAGTAAGCCGAGATGATAAAATCCAGAATCATTTTGACAATCTCTGACGACAGTTCGATAATGAAGTGGTAACTAAACTCAGAGGCGAAAAAAATGGAATTAGACGGCAAAGAAATCAAGGAAAACGAACAACTGACCGATGCACAGCTGACTGACTTGCACCAGCAATATCAGGCTTTGTGGGATAAATTAAAAAAAGACAACTATCGAACCGAGCATCAGTTCATGGAAGTCTTATATGAAGAACCCGACAACGTTCAAAACTATGAAGCGGCGTTTTTCACGTATCAGATCCGCAAAGATACCGGTGACAATCAGTTTGATCAGTTGAATATCATTTTAAACAATAAACCGACTTTTCATGATCAGCCTGATGAATTCGTATTTGAGATTAGTGATTATCCGGATATGGATGCGATTTATAAGGCGATCGAAGAAAAGGCCCAGCCTTGGATTAAAGCTCACAAGCGTTAGCATTTTGGCTAGGCTCGTGGCTTATCAATGCGGTTAAAGAACCGATCACGATTTATAATGACCGATCTTTAACCGCATTGTTTTTGATGCTGCTTGCCAGTCGCATGCGTTCAACGGACCAGAAACTTGCTCAATAAGGGCTTTGCGCGGAATAGCTAAAACCTGACCTTGCAGCTTTCTGGTGCGAAAACGCGTTCGCTGGCGCAGAAGTCTGCGTATAAGGACCTTGGTCGCAATGGCCTAAGCCCGGGCCATCACGCCCAAGGCCACTTATACTCCGACTTCTAACCGCGCCAGCTTACGCTCTTCTCTTTTGTCCCAATTTTGTGATAAGCTGTTGCCAATCAAACCAAACGGAGGCACTTGATTCATGGCGGATATAATCAAAATCGCGTACTTGTACGAAGATCTCATGAATACCTATGGCGACAGCGGCGATGTTAAAATTTTGCGCTATTTGCTGAATCAACAAGGCTACCAGGTGCAGGTCGATAACATCAGCCTCGGCGACGACTTCAATGCCGACGACTATGACTTCATCTTCTTCGGCGGCGGTCAGGATTATGAACAAACCGTGGTCGCTAAGGATCTGCTTCGGTACGCCCAAACGTTAGGCCGGTATATCGAAAACGGTAAACCCATGCTGGCGATCTGTGGTGGCTACCAATTGCTGGGCGATTACTATAAAACCAGCGAAGGTACCGTCATCAAAGGCCTTGGCATTTTGCCACTGCATACGGTGTTCAAGCCGGACAGTCGCATGATTGGCGACACCAAGTACCAAACCGAATTCGGAACCGTTAAGGCGTTTGAAAACCATAGCGGCCGAACCTATTTTGACGACAAGAAAAAGCTTAAGCCTCTTGGAAAGATGATTGAAGGGTATGGCAACAATCCTGAAGACGGTGTCGAAGGCATGCGCTACAAGAATACCATCGGCAGTTATTCCCATGGTCCCATTCTCAAAAACCAGAACATCGCCAAAGCTATCGCTAAAATGATCGTGCAAAATCACAAAGACCGCATCGGACAGCCTGCGCACTAACACTGCGACTGACGCTGAGTGATTCGGCCTTGATCGCTTTTAAATTTTAGACGTATCAATAAAACGGAAAGCTGCCTCACGCCCGAGCCTGAAATGACGCGTGCATGAATAGCAGCTTTCCGTTATTTGTTTGCCTGCGCCCGCACCTGATCGGCATCGCCCGTAAACAGGAACAACGGACCATCTGCCTGTGCCGGATAACTATCTGCCAAGCCACCAAGATCCACGGCATCAAAGCCGATTTTTTCAATCAAATTCGTCACGGTTTGCTTGGCAGCGGCATCATCCCCGGCAATCGGAATCGCAATCCGATCGCTTGACTGATTCGGCTTAGCCAGACTGCGAATCTTCGTCATGGCAATGGTATTGAATGCCTTCACCACTTTCTTAGTACCGAAGTGCTGCGCCACCAGCTCCGATGAAGTGGTATGATGCTCGGTCAATGCCGAGCGCTCGCCATCACGGCTGGGAAAATAGTTGGTTGCATCAATCACAACCGCATCTGCTTTTACCTTTGTCGGCAACTCGTCTAAGGCGTTGAACGGCACTGCCAACACGACAATATCTTGATCAGCCGCCTCAGCGACCGTGCCTGCTTCGACCGTCGACCGCATCTCGGCAATAACCGGCGCCAACGAAGCCACACCATGGCGATGGGACAAAATCACCTTTTCACCAACATGACTGAAAAGCTGGCCAAGCGCGCGGCCTACATTACCTGATCCAATAATCCCGATACTCACGCAATCGCCCTCCTTGTATAGGTTCATTGAGTGAAAACTGACTTCCACTATTATTATATCGCCTATGGGAGGAAACGGAAAAGACAAGGTTATTCTAGATGGGTGGCAAACTGTATTTTGATTGTTACTGTTCTACAAGACGTGCGCAGTTTCAGAAAACTCCTTGTAACGACTTTGGGCGCAATGGCAAAATCCGCCATCACGCCCAAAGCCACTAATACTTCGATTTCTAAACGCTCGTCCTCAGTGAGTCTTGCCCTCAACCGTTTCCAAATCACCCTTACCATCGCGTTCAACAATGGCTTGGATCGCGGCCGTAATGCCCTTCACATCGTCATCAAGCGACAACGCCGGCGTTTCTGGCCGGGCAACGACTTGCTCCGGTAAAAACGGAATGTGCATGAAGCCGGCTTTGATGGTCGGGAACTCTTTGTCGCGCATGTATTGAACCTGATAAAAAATGTGGTTGCAAACATACGTGCCCGCAGTGTTAGACACTGAAGCAGGAACGCCGGCTTCACGAATGGCCTTTGCCATCGCTTTAATCGGTAATTGGGTGAAATAAGCGGTTTGCCCATCTTCGTGAATCGGATGGTTCAGCGGTTGATATCCAGCGTTGTCTTTAATCCGGCCGTCATCAAGGTTAATGGCCACCCGCTCCGGCGTCAATTCATAGCGACCGCCAGCTTGGCCAATGCTAAGCACATAATCCGGCTTTTCTTTGACAATCGCATCATGCACCACGTCCGCAGACACGTTAAACTTAGTCGGAATTTCCAGCTTCACAATCGTTGCGCCGTTAATTTCGTCTGGCAACCGTTTAACTGCCTCAATCGCCGGATTAATTTTATCATCGCCAAAAGGGTCAAAACCCGTTACAAGAATCTTCATATTAATATCCTTTCTAAAATGCCAAGAAGTACATCAAACCGATTTGAATCACCAGTAACAACACGGCAATCGGTGCCTGTTGCTTGATGACGCCCAATGGATCGTCCATTTCCAGCAACGCGACCGGCAGACTGTTAAAGTTGGCTGCCATCGGGGTCAGCAAGGTTCCACAATACCCCGATGTCATGCCAATCGCCGCAACAATCGCCGGGTTGGCACCTTGGGCAATGACAAACGGAATTCCGATCGCGGCGGTAATCACCGCAAAGGCCGCAAACGCGTTACCCATAATAATCGTGAACAGCGCCATCGCCACACAGTATAAGATGACCCCACCCAGATGACTGCCAGCCGGAAATAGACCGGCAATTAACTTAGCCGTCAACGAGCCGACCCCGGCTGCAGTGAAAACCGCACCCAAAGTGGCCAATAATTGCGGTAAAATGCCGGCAGCACCAACTGAGCGAACCATCCGCTGCGTATCATTATAAACCATTTTTCCGGAAGCTTTGGTCATGATAATAGCGACTACCAGGGAAACTGCTGCGCCAATCCCGATGCCGACCTGACCGCCGAGCTTGGTGAACTGGGCAACCGCGATCGAAACAACTGCCAGCACGACACTCGGAACAAAGACCCAACCGCCGAGCCGTTTAGCCGCCTGAGCCGCATGTGCACCGTCAACTGGTTTGATTTTTCCGATTTGAATCTGCTTGAACAGCGCAAGAATGCCGATGACCACAACCAAAATACCTACAACCATCGCCGGCAATAACGTGCCAAAGGCGAAAATAACCGCCAGAATGAGCCAAAACAGGCCGGTGCCGATACGCGCTGGATTATCTTTTGCGCGAAAAGATTCAATTCCGGCTAGTGCCATCACGACTCCAATCAAGGCATAAAGCACTAGAAGCAACGTATTCACCATCAGTGCTTGCCTCCTTTATCATTCTGCGGGTCCGTCTCAAATTGCCGATCAAACCAGCGATTATAAATAGCCACAACGACTAATGTAATAATCGCAACCGGAATGGATGCCAACACGACCTGCATCGGTTCAACCGGATGCTTGAGGCCCTTCATCGTACTGGCGATCAATAAAACGCCAGCCGTTGCTACAAACAGATTCTGGGCAAAAAAGTTACCGAAATTATCTGTCGCGGCCGACCGCGCTTTAATGAGATCAATTTCCTTATCCGTCAGTTTACGTTTGGATTCAGCGGCTGCGGTGACCATTGGCGTGATCAGCGGCCGAACAAACTGCACCTGACCGGACAACGAAATCCCGAAAACACCGCCTAATTCACGGATCACTAAGTAAAGGTTCAAAATGCGGCTGGGCGTGAGTTTCTTTAGTTTCTGAATGCCGGTCACCGCTACCTCTTTTAAACCATGGCTTTCAACCAGGCCGATCATCGGCAGCGTCAAGAAGAAAAGCGACACCATGCGATTATCAACGAAACTCTGACCCAATGTCGTCAATAAGTCCGGGATACTCATGCCGGAGAAGACAGCCGTGACAATGGCCGCCAGCACCACGACCGCCGTTGTATCCCACTTCAAAGCAAAGCCGACAACGATGATAACAATGCCGAGTAATTTCAAATATTCCAAGTGCTGTTCCCCCTTATCGATAATGGTGAAAATTTTAAAGGTTCTTGGCAGGAAGGTCAATTAATTAAAGCGTGCAACTATTTATAACGGAGACTATTTTATGACGGGCAATCTTTTGACTGCTGCACTGTTGTGGGTGACTCCAATGAAAGTAGCTAAAAAGGGATAGCCCCGTTAGCTTGGGGTTATCCCTTTTGCGTTGAAACGCGTTTACTGGGCCAGTTCACGCTCTTTAGGCCGGTTGCATCTCTTTTTCGTTGTTCTTATCTTTATCCTTTGCCTCATTGCGGGCAATTTCTTCCCTTGTCAGCATATCCTTGACCGTCATTTTAACCTCGGTCACGTTCAAACCGGTCATTTGGCGGACGTTTTTGGCAATCGCCATGGTAACTTTGTTGAAAATTTCCGGTACATTTTCACCGTAACGAACCGTTGCGTCAAGTGAGACGGAAACATCCTGATCATCACTCAAATCAACGTTAACCCCTTTGGTCGGATCTTCATCTTTGCTGAACATGTCGGTGATGTTCGCCATCATGCCGCCTTCAAGCGAGTAAACGCCTTCGACTTCATTGCAGGTGATCCCCACGATTTTAGCAATCACTGCGTCGTCGAATTTCAATTCCTTATTGATGCCGCTTTGTTTCTTGTTATCCATGTTAATCGCTCCTTTTTTTGAGGTCGTTTAGTAACTTAGCGTTTTTGCCATTCGCGTTTCGTCAACACATCTTTAACGTGCATATTCAATTCAACTAGCTGCAGACCGGTCATGCGCTCGATTTGCGCGCTGATCTTGTCGCACAGTTGCTTGAAAATAGCCTGGGCATTGCTATCGAATTCCAGGAAAACATCCATATCGATCGCAAGCTGCTTTTCACCGACTTCTGCCGAGATCCCTTTAGTCAGGTTCTCGCCGCTAGAAAAAGTCTCCGTCAGGTTGTCCATCATGGAGCCGTCCATCCCCAGAATGCCATCGACATTCTGGGCACAAATGGCGGCAATTTTCTCGATGACCTTATCTTCAAAAGTCACCCGACTATTGGCCATCAGCGTCTCGTGCTGATTCGCTTTTGGTGCCGGTGCGGTTTTTGGTGATGCTACTGCATCCATCGACTCACCTACTTTCCTTTACTAAATGCATCTTTGCCAGACGTTAGCCAGCTCATGAGGTTGCCCCAGTTAGGGACGAGATAGCGCTCAATGAGCCAGCCTAATCCGCCAAAAATCACGACAAGCATCATGCCCATAAACCCGAAGCGCATCCAGGCAAAGGCAAGAATGACGCCAATCACAGCTCCGATTGTTCCTTGCTGCATGCTGTTATCACCCTTTCGTTGCTGATGAACGCTGATGCCAACGGTGCTTTGGTACACACCCGGTTTGACTGGCAATCAGCTTTCATCCATCCGCGACATCAAATGACCCGAGCAGTTTTGGCCTTCACTTTCGTTGCCGGAAGCAGTTGCACCCGCACATGCTTGACGGGAACGCCAAGACATTCTTGTAACTTTTGGCGCGCCGTTTCTTCGATTTGCTTGGCCTCTTGTTTCAGCTCCTTACCGTTTCCGGAAAAGGCTGCGATCCGCATGCGGGCCACTTGCTTCTTCCGAATGCTAACGTCCACGTCCACTGATTTGGCAAAATGACGGGCCACGATCGCTTTTGCCACCGTGTTTTCAATGGCACTTTTATCAAGTGTCAGATCTCCATCATCCCCTGCCAAAATCAAAGCATTAGCCGTTGACCGCCGGAAAATCGCCACCAGTAGCATAATCAGAAAGACCAGCAGCACCAATCCCGTCAAACCGATCATAAGCGGCCGTAACCACACAGCTTGCTGCAGATAGAACCGGGTAAATTCGCGATTGGGCCAAAGCAACAACCCAAAACCCACACTCTGGAGCAATCCGCAAACGGCAACGAGGCCGAATAGTCCTTTCGTTATCGGTTTCATCTTTTACGGCCTCCTACGCCTTGCGCCGGGTCGATCCCAACAGCAAGGAAACAAGGAAAACAACAATGACTGCGCCGATAATTGCCGGAATCAACGCCATGCCAGCCAGTGACGGCCCCCAGTTACCGAGTAAAGTCGTACCGAGCCATGCACCGATCAGCCCACCGATAATATTCCCGAGCCAACCAAGCGGCATGTCCCGACCAACGATGAGCTGCCCAATGCAACCGATCACAGCACCGATAATCAGTGTCCAGATTAAATGCATCATGGTAATCATCCTTTCTTGTGAGCGTGAGCCGGCGCTGTTAGGAGTCGGAGTGTAAGCGGCCTTGGGCGTGATGACCCGGGCCCTAGGCCATTGCGACCAAGGTCCTTACACGCAGACTCCTGCGCTGGCAAACGCGTTATGACTAACAACTTTCTGACTATCTTAAGCTTAACGAACCGAACTTATCATTCGCAATAAATATGCTAATAATAACAATTAGTATTTAATTGAAGACGCAAAAAAGCCCGCCGTTATGCGTTTCACACAACGACGGGCTTATGAATCCGTTAATTAAAAAGATTAACGGATTAATCAAAGCGCCACTAGCTCATCCAAATCCGTTTGCGGATTCGGTTCGCGATTAGCCTTCGATCAAATCGCCGGCATTCGGACCGGCATCCAGCTTGTAAATTCGATCAACATTGATAACAACAGCACTGATGGCTGCTGGCAAGTGACGTTCCTTGGCAAACGCCTGAGCATCTTCAAAGATCTTGTCATCATTATGAAATTCAACGGTGCCTTCAAACCGAAAGCCCTTCAGAGCCTTGTAATCAACCGAGGCAACGGCAGCCTTTTTGGAGTACTGCAGATTGTGCCACGCTTGTTTACCGGTTTCTTCGTTGTAAATCAAGTGATGATCATCCAAAACTCGCATGGTGCCTTTTGGGCCGACCTGCGGATTTCCGTTCTCATCGGCGGTTGCCAAGTAGTTAAGCTGTGCACCGATCATGTCTTTCATGTCTTGCGTCAAAGTTGCCATCAACGATCAATCCCCTTTGCTTACTTTTTGTTACCAACGTCAGTGTAACACAAATTGATCGTGCACGTCAGTTCTCGCTTCTTTTTTAACCTTTAAGCAGTTCTAAGCCATCAACGGTGAGTGGAAAAGATGGTCGCGATTTTATTCATTTGGCGGAACCTGTATTACACTAAGGGTAAGTGAGAAATTAATTTTGTCATAGGTTCAGTTTGACCTAAGGGAGGCAGGTATTGATGCCACAGGTTTATGTTTCAGCCGCTTTGCCTAAATCCGCCAACGCAGCGCTGCAAAAAGCCGGAGTGGATTTTGACGCTTACAACGGTAAAGGACTCATTACTGAAGATGAGCTCCAAGTCATTTAGCTAACACCGAAGTTCTCATTACAGCACTTTCAACGCCAGTCACGGCAGCAACACTGGCCAAGGCGCCGCATTTGAAACTTATCGCAAACTACGGGGCCGGTTTCAATAACATCGACGTCACCGCCGCCAAAGCCCAAGGTGTGCTCGTGACGAACACGCCAAAAGTTTCAACCACATCAACAGCCGAGGTGACACTAGCCTTGATGCTGGCAGTTTTACACCGGGTCACAGAAGGCGATCGGTTAATGCGCGGTCCCGGCTTTTCCGGCTGGGCACCGACATTCTTCTTAGGCCACGAGCTTGCCGGCAAAACCGTCGGCATCATCGGCATGGGACAGATCGGGCAAGCCGTTGCCAAGCGCGTGCATGCATTTGATGCCAAAATTCTCTACACGCAACATCATCAACTGACACCTGAAGCCGAACGGGCACTGGGAGCGACGTTCATGGATCAGGCGACTTTGTTGCAACAAAGCGATATTGTCACCCTTCATTTGCCGTTGGTGCCAGCCACGCATCATTTGCTCGACGCTCAAGCCATGGCAACGATGAAGCCGACTGCCTACCTCATTAACGCAGCAAGCGGTCCCTTAATTGATGAAACCGCCTTACTCAAACAGCTAAACGATCATCGTCTGGCTGGAGCTGCGCTAGATGTCTATGAAGCTGAGCCACACGTCAGCTCAGGACTCAAGGCGCTGGACAACGTTGTGCTAACACCGCATATCGGCAATGCAACAGTTGAGGCGCGCGATGGCGCGATGCCATGGCCAAAATCGTCACCGACAATACGTTGGCTGTTCTAAACGGCAAACAGCCGCAATACGTTGTGAATGGCTAAGCAGCAGCGGTTCCAATCATAAAACGCCAAGCAACCTTGTTTGCCGTGATGTCGGCTTCAGGTCGTTTGGCGTTTTGTTTTGTACAAAAATCATGGTTTCAATAAACTAGTGTTTCTGCGAATCATGTGGCTGCCAAAAGCTGGCTAAAAGCAGCGCAAGAACAACGCCCAAAGTTAAACCAAGGCCGCCAACTAAAAAAGGATTCGCAATTTGATGCTGCTGCATGAAGCCATAGATAACCGCGATGAGAACAATGGCAATTGCCACTAATGCAACACGATACCAAGTGTTCTTAGTCATAGGTGAGCCAGGATCGTGTACTTGCCGACATTCTTATAGTCGCCTTTTGCCTTTGAATCAGGTGTACCAGCGGCTTCATAGAAAACCGAGTACTTGCCATCTTTATCTTTTGCAACAACCAATCCCTCGTCAACGACGTGTTGAGCCTTGTAAATTTGCGCACTACGCCGGGCAGCAGCAAAGTCATAATCATTAGCAACTGCATCGCCGGGATTGAAGAAAACAATTTCCTCACTCATCAAGATCCCCTCACTTTCTGGTGAGCGTGAACTGGTGCGGTTAGAAGTCGGAGTGTAAGTGGCCTTAGGCGTGATGGCCCGATCTTGGCCATTGCGCCTAAGGTCCTTACACGCAGACTTCTGCGCCAGTGAACGCGTTAATGTGAGCGCGAGCCAGCGCGGTTAGAAGCCGGAGTGTAAGTGGCCTTGGGCGTGATGGCGGGCTTTGCTATTGCGACCAAGGTCCTTACACGCAAGCTTCTGCGCCAGTGAACGCGTTAATGTAAGCGCGAGCCAGCTTCTGCGCCAGCAAACTCCTTATGACTTCAGTATACCACGCTAATTCAGGTCACTTCTCACTTTGAAGCGCCTCCGCTTGCTTAATCAGGCTCTGCGTAAACGCCGCAAACTGAGGCATTTCTTCCTGTTTAACATTCAACGCAATTTTGACCGGCTCCGCGCCCTGAATCGCTCCGCTAGCTCTCAAAACTGCTTCAAACAACTCCGGAGCTGTGTTGTAATCCTTGCCGTAATAAGGATCGCCGGTGCCAAGCACGCCAAAAACCAGCGGCTTCGCAGAAAAGTCCAGCTTGCTCAAATCCTCATAGAAATCCTGCGTTTCTTCCGGAATCACGCCGCCGGTCCAAGTATACGTTGCCAAAACCAACACATCATAGTCCTTAATCTTACTCGGGTCCGTCTGAATCATTTCGCCAAGCGTAACATCCCAGCCGTAATGTTCAAAAAACTGCTGCTCAACCCGTGCCATTCCTTTGGCATTACCCGTGATTGATGCGTATAAAATGATCGCCTTCATCGTCCTCACCTCATTAAGTCCAGTATACTGATAACTGCGGGGTTGTAAAAGCTTACATGACTGGTGAAATGCGATGTTTGGCTGTGACCACTCAAAAAGTCGCAGTATCGTTCACACTGCGACTCGATAACTCATTCAACTGGCGGTTTCAACGGTCCCTTCACCTTGAAGGATGAAATGAACAGCATCCGCAAGTTCGTTTTCTTTAAAAAAATTGATTTCTTGTTGACCCGAAAAATCATCCACTTCGATAATCGGCTCAAATCCGTTGAAGCGCCGCAATTCTTGACGCAACCAGGCATCCCAGACTTGGGTTGCCAAGCCTTGATGCTGGCTTTGGTTTCGTCGAATGATGATATTCTTATTGTCCCAAATCCGCACACGCAAATCACGGTCACTTTGACTAGCGGCTAAGTCTTGCAAGTAAGCATAGTGTTCCATAAGCTCACCTTACCTTTCAAATCAAGGCAATACTTACAACATCGAACGACTGGCAACCTTGTCCAAACGCCGCCAAATCAACTGTTTTACCATCGGGATGTTGGCGGTTCTGGCACTCTCTTTTAGTACATCTTCATTATACAAACATTTGTTCGCTCTTGCAATCTTTAAGTTCACCCCTGACCATTTTTCGAATATCATCCTGCACTCCGTCTTTGTAACCTGACATTTTCGCTAATGAATCACGACAAAGTTACGATTGAATGTCATACGTGCGCACCTTGACAAAAATCGTTATACTGTTAGTAAAGGCTCACGAGGAGGAATCGTTTTGGCTGAAAAAGATCAAATCAGTGCATTTTCACGGGAAATTATCGACTTCCAGCGCAAAAATCATCTAACGGACACAGAGATGGCGCTTAACAGCCATGTATCAGTGGAACATATTCACAACATCAAATCTATGCGTGAGATGCCGGATTCTTCCGTCGTCGCCACGCTGAAGGACTATATGGAACACAAACCGAACGGTAAGTAAGTTGCGGCACGAAAAGCCCCGTCATCAAATGCAAAAATTTGGTGACGGGGCTTTTTACGCAGGATTGTGATATTCTGTGACCTATATCTCACATTACATATTCGACACAAACGAGGCGATTCGATGTCCTTTTTCACGAACCCTAACAATCCTTACCCGCGTTCGCGCAAGTCAGTCTATGCTAAGTACGGCATGGTGGGTACCAGCCAGCCGTTAGCTGCTCAAGCCGGGTTGCGGATTCTGCAACAAGGCGGCAATGCAGTTGATGCAGCCGTAGCGACCGCTGCCTGTCTAACCGTTGTCGAGCCCACCACCAATGGCATTGGTAGTGATGCATTTGCGATTATCAGCATTAACGGTCAGCAATATGGGATCAATGGCAGCGGTCCGGCGCCGCAAAGTCTCAACGTGGCAGATCTTCAAGCTGCTGGTTTAACGGAAATGCCCAAGTTTGGCTGGACCTCCATTGATGTTCCGGGCGCACCTGCAACTTGGGCCGCGATGGTTGAACGGTTTGGCCAGCTTTCCTTGGCTGAGGACTTAGCGCCAGCCATCGCCTATGTGCGTGATGGCTATCCCGTGTCCCAGACCATCGCTTATTTTTGGGAACGTGCCGCGCAAAATTATCGGCAAGCACAAAAAGAGGCAACTAATCCGGCGATTTTCGACGAATGGTTCAAAACCTTTTGTCCAACTGGTCATGCGCCGCGCACCGGCGAAGTTTGGCAATCTGCGGAACAGGCCGATATCCTGACACGCATTGGCCAAACACAGGCGCGCGATTTTTATGAAGGAACCTTGGCCCAAAAAATCGTTGCAGCTGCGTCACAGAATGGCGGTTATTTAACAGCCGAAGATTTAGCGGCGTATCAGCCGGCTTGGGTGACGCCGCTAAAGCTCCACTATCATGGCTATGACGTGTTGGAACTCCCCCCTAACAGTCAAGGTGTGGTGGCGTTAGAAGCACTAGGGTTATTGCAGGGTTGGCATTTTACCAACCGGGATTCATTTGACACCGTCCACCACCAGATTGAAGCGATTAAGTTAGCTTTTGCCGACTTCTTTAAATTTGCTGGCGACCCGCGGGCCATGCAGCTTGATCCAAATCAATTGCTTGCATCGGATTACCTCGCCAACCGCAGCGCGCTGATCGGTGAATCGGCCCGACCACCTGAAGCTGGTGACCCGCAAAGTGGCGGAACCGTTTATCTGGCAACTGCCGATCGGGATGGCAATATGGTGTCCATGATTCAAAGCAACTACATGGGCTTCGGCTCTGGTGTCGTGGTGCCCGGCACAGGCATCGCCCTGAACAACCGTGGTAACAACTTTTCCTTCGATCCCGCGTCACCCAATGTCCTTGAAGGTGGTAAACGCCCGATCAACACCATCATCCCGGGCTTTTTAACCCAAAATGGGACCCCAATCGGACCATTTGGTGTGATGGGTGGTTTCATGCAGCCACAAGGGCATCTGCAGGTTTTAATGAACACCATTGATTTCGGCCTTGACCCGCAAACCGCGTTAGATGCCCCGCGCTGGCAATGGATGCATGATCAAAATGTCCAGGTCGAACGCGAAGTGCCAGCCGTGACCGTTAACCGACTTGTCGCGGCTGGACATCAGATCGTTGTTCAACCCGAACCCAATGTTTTTGGTCGCGGACAAGTCATCTGGCGCAATCCCGAAACCCAAACTTATGTTGGCGGGTCCGAATCGCGAACAGACGGCGCCATGGCGGTTTGGTAACGCAAAAAGAGGAATTTCAACTCGCAGGCAAAAATGTCTGTGGGCTGAAATCCCTCTTTTTTCGTGCGATTGCTAACGACTTAACGATTGCCCAAATACCCAATCGTCATCGCACCGATTAAGATAATCAGCACGGCAGTCGTAATCCATACATACAGGTGGTCATGTTCCACGGCAAACGCATAAATTGAAACTACCACCCGCAAAACCGGGGTCAAAATCAGCAAAAAAATGCCTGTCATTAACACGGCGTATGGTTTTAAGGCGAAGGTTCCACTCAAAATAGCGCCAACCCGCGTCGGGTGAACGCCTGCCGGATACCCGGTCGACCCGGTCGCAATAAGCAAAATCAGCCCCAAAACAATGACCACCGCCGACAAAATGACGCCAACTTGCATGACTTTGCCGATCATAATTTCGACATCATCAATTTCGGTTTTAAGTTTATTGTCCATCAGATCGACACCCCAAATCCTTTAAGCGCCATTTGAATGCCCATATAGCCAATAACCGGAATGAAGATCATGCGCAAAACCTTGGTCGGCAGAATCTGCATCACCCGAGAACCGACCGTCGCGCCAATGAGGATCCCGATGGCCAGTGGTGCAGCAATTTGCGGCTGCAACTGTCCGCCAAAATAATACACCGTTGCACTGGCCGCCGCGGTGACCCCCATCATGAGGTTGCTGGTCGCACTGGAAGGCTTCAACGGCATGTGCATGATCGTATCCATCGCGATCACCTTAAACGCGCCGCTGCCGATCCCTAACAGACCGGAGGCAATACCGGCGCCAAACATCATCGCAAAACCGCCCGGCACGTTGGTCACCGTATAATTGACTTCTTTACCGGTGGCCTTGTCAAAATAAGCCCCGTTCAAGCGCAACTTGGTCGCAATTTCATCCGGTGTCGTCTGGCGCGCTTCGTCTTCTTTCATCCGCATTTTGCGAATCATATTGAACGCTGAAAAAATCAATAACGCGCCGAATAAAATGTACAACACTTTGCCGTCCACAAGCCCGGTAACAATCGCGCCCAAAACCGCGCCGACCGTCGTGGCAATTTCCAAAAACATCGCCACGCGCAGGTTCAGCATTTCATCTTTAAGATACGCAATCGTCGCACCTGAACTCGTGGCAATGACGGAGACGATGCTGGCTCCGATCGCATATTGAATCGGCAAACCCATTAGCATCGTCAGAATCGGCGTAATAATCATCCCGCCGCCAATGCCAAGCACCGCACCCAGAATGCCGCCAAGCAAACCGGTGCCCATTAACAATAGTATTTGCTCCATTTATCTAGCCCCGTTTTCATGCGTTAAATAATGACAGTTAAAACCACACACCATTTTGTTTGTATTTTCTAATGTTAGCCCACGTGATATGTGATTTTCAAGCTATTTTCAAAAAGCGGGTCGCCACGCTTCACCGATTCATCAGTCACCAGCTACCACCAAAACCGCCGCCGCCACTGGATCCGCCACCAAAACCACTGCCGAAACTGTCGGATCCGCCACTTCCGCCACTACTTGATCCAGAGCCAAAATCAGACATCACCCACAGCGGTAAGTCATCTTGATCTAAGTGCTGATCCTTGTCTGGATGACGGATATGGAAAAGTATGGCCGAAAACGTTGCTGCCAAAGTTTTATCTGAAAAATGATCCGTTGCTTTCACGTTTTCAAGAAACTTCGCCCATGTTGTCACGGCTTCCTGACTGGAGATGCTTTTTTGCCCGCTGAGCCATGTTGCATATGCCGTTTCGTATGGCTTTCCTGTTACCAGCCGATCCGTTAACGCCGGCGTCAGCAAATCAGCCAGTGCCGCTATGGTGGGCGCGTTGACGATTTCTTGATCTGACAGTTTCCGGAGTGCACCTTGAAGATTGTGGTAGTACCAATATGGATGCGGCGTCGTAAACCGAATCTCCTGCGTCCAGGATTCAAACCTTCGTCGCGCTAGCCCAGCCATTCCGATTACGCGTAATTGGTGATGCGCCCAAGCAAAGCGAAATAACGGCAAGGAAGCTGAATCTACCCGCAACTTAATGCCAGCAGCTGTCACCGCTGCATAAATCGGCAACGCTGCCATCGCCCCGGGGTCGCTCATCGCGTCATGCAACCGCGCATTCATGGCAGCATGCACCAAAAAGAAAAGAACCATTAATCCGACCAAAATCAGTGCCGCAATCATTAGCGCCTGCTTGATTGCCGCAGCACGCGCGCGTTTGGCCTTAATTTGAGTTGGCGTTGTAATCGCACTTTGGTGAGCAACGACACGCTTCCCGATATTGGTCAGGAACATCGCAATGGCGCGATCATAATTTTCGGCCTTGAGCTGGTTTTTAACGCTGTCCGTCACGATCTCGTCGGCGCTGCCGTCTGGTACAACGTCCTCTAAGCCATACCCGACTTCCAGCCAATACTTGTGATCATTGCGAGAAAGCACCAACAATAGCCCATTTTCCCAGTCTTTTTTGCCGACGCCGGCCTTCGCAAACTGGTCATTAGCATAATCTTCAATGTCATCATCATGCAACGACGCCACCGTTATGACCGCTATTTGCGGATGCCCTTTTACCTTGGCAAATGTCTGGTCATTTAGCTCGTTTAAAACCCGGCGACTCTTAGGCCCCATCATCGCCCCTTGATCGCGATACCATTTACCTGAACTCGCCTGAACCGGTTGCAGCGTTGCAGCGCAGAGTCCCAGCAACAACATTAGGGGTACCAACCACCAGCTGTGCCGATGCATCCCCTCGCCTCCTTCATTTAATCGGGTTGTGAATGGTTTCATCATACCATGTGCTGAATACCGAACCATTCACTTAAGCATCAGGTTTTGCTGAATTTTTAGTCAGTTCAATTTAAAAGGCCATAACGCGCTCGCCAGCCCAAAAACCTGCATGTAAGGACCTTGAAACCTACACTCCGTTTTTAACCGGGCTGGCTCGCACTCACAAAAAAATCGCCTGACGCAACATTTTGCATCAAACGATCAGATTGTTTCTGTTCGCCTTAATCCTCGACCGGATCAATCTCGACAAACGTATCATTAGGAACCCGTAGAATCGAGAACCGATCAGCAATATGGCCCACGTGCATGCCCAAGCCGTTCAGAAAGCCCGGTTGGTAGCGTGCCGTCACCGTCGCCACATAGGCCTGATCTGCGGTTTGATCAAATCGTTTCAGATACTTTTTCGACCACGGATAGGCGGCAGCTCGCGGCGTTAAGGGTTGGGCGCCTGAGCTGACTTCCGCGTTATGACTGTTGTTTTCATACTTTGCGCCTTCCGTCCAGTAAGTATAGTAGAGGATTGGATTTTTACCGTTACCGGTGTGGACCCGAACGTAGAAGGAATGCTCGTCGCCTGTTTGTAAGATCAGCGGTTGCGCGCTATGGCTGATGGTGACGGCGTGACTATCGCGGTAATCGATAGGCCGCAACCAGCTTGCCCATACCAACCCGGCCGTCGCCAGGAATAGCACGGCTACTTCCGCAAGATCAACCAGCACCACCGAAGCCGGCACTTGGCGACCGGATTTGACGATCGCTTTAATATGTCGCCGGCGAATGTGCCAGACGATGAAGATGAAGTAGGCAATTAAGATCACCCACGCTGACAGTCCGATAAGATTCCACGCGTTCATAATTTTCCCCCTACAACTTTGCGTTATCTGCCTGCATCACTGCTAACTGGCCTAATAAATTAAGATAATGCCATGGTTTATCATAATTCGGATTAAACAACATATCGACATAGGCCAGCTGATCAATCGTATTGCGATTTTGAATCATGACCGAAATCAGATTCGCCGCATTGGCAATGTCATATTCACTATAAAACTGTGCCCCTAGAATCCGGCGATCGCGCGTATCATAGACCAGCACCATTGTAATCTTGACCGTATGCGGCATGAATGGCGGTCGGAAATCATCCGTCATGGTCACACTGGCTGCCGGCAGATGATTACGCTTGGCGTGGGCAAGTGTGAGTCCGGTAACCGCCAGACTATGATCATACAATTTTAACGCACTGGTCGCCTGTGTTCCCATATATTTAATATTCTGGCCAAAAATATTGGCACCGGCCATTTTTCCTTGGCGAACGGCATTCGTTGCCAACGGCGCATAAGCATCTTTACCGGTCGGGTTAAAATGAACGGCAACGGCATCACCGGCAGCATAAATATCCGGATTGCTGGTTTGCATATAATCATTCACATGAATCGCACCATCCGGATTCATCTCAACCTGTCCGACCAGCAATTCGGTCATCGGACGAAAACCGACACAAACCACCGCCAAGTCGGCCTGAATCTCCCCTTGATCCGTCTGAATGAAGACATGCTTGGCATCACTGTCAAAATGTCTGGCAATCGTATTGGTCTTGAGTTCAACGCCGCGTTTCGTCAACACAGAAGCAATTTCCTTACTGAGCGGCAAGTCAACATAGTGGCTCAACAACGGCGACACGCCATTGATCAAAATGACCTGTTTGTGGTTGCGGCTATAGGCCTCGGCCAATTCAACGCCGATATACCCACCGCCAACAATGGCAATTTTGTCGGCATCTTTGGCGCTCTCTTTAATCTTGCGCGCATCATCATAACTTTTGCACATCAAGACCCGCGGAATACTGACACCGGAAATCGGCGGAATCACTGGATAACTGCCCGTGGTCATAATGAGCTTGTCGTACTGATAATGTTGCTGCTGGCCGGTCGCCAGATCCTCGGCCACGACCCGATGATCAGCTGCATCAATCGATAAAACGTCATGCTTTAAATGGACGTGCACCTTGGCGCCAAGCGCTTCAAGCGAAGCCGGGGTAGCATAAAACATATCTTCCAGTCGTCCAACTGTTCCTTCAAGGTACAAAGCAATGCCACAAGAAAGAAAGGAGATGTCTTCGCGACGTTCAAAAACATCCACTTCCGTTTCCGGGTGTCTCGTTAAAAGTTCGCGCACTGCCGCAGTTCCTGCATGCGTACAGCCCACAACGACAACTTTCATCAGCATCTGCCTTCCCTTCTAGATTATCAATACAAACATTATGACACGAAAAAGGGGAAATCTAAAGCAAGTCGCTAACGGCTTTGCGACGCTTCCAAGTATAATAGCTTTGTTGCTTCTTAATTGGTCAATTCATAAAAGGAGTTCAATATGCACATCACACTTATCGGTGCCGGGCCGCGGGGCTTGCTGCTTTTAAGTCGGCTGCTGAGTTGGCAACCGATCCGCTACCCCAAGCGCCGGCTTAATATCGTACTGGTTGACTTTTATCCAATCGGCGGCCGAGTATGGAAAATCAATCAGGATCCTAATTTAATTATGAACACTGCTGCTTCGCAAATTACCTTATTTACGGATCAGAGCGTCACTGACGTCGGGCCATTTATCACCGGACCCGATCTGAGCACTTGGGCACTGACGATCGCGGCAGGCTATCTGGATGCCCACCCTGAACTGGATAATCGGGCAATTTTGTTACGCCAAGCTGCCAGTCTCGGACCCAACAGCTACGCTTCCCGCGCACTTTACGGCGTGTATCAGCGGTGGTTCTTCGACTTACTACGCGCCCAGGCCGGCCAAAATACCATCACCTACAAACAACAAACAGTGACCCGCTTAGATCAAAAAAATCCCGGATTCACCATCACAACCGATCAGGAAAGCTGGCAAACCGATCAAGTTGTCATGGCACTGGGGAATTTAAAGAACTCATTGACGCGCGATCAAAAAGCCTTACACGACTATGCCAAAGCGCACAAGCTATTTTATCTGGAACCGGGTTTCCCGGAAGAAGGCGACCTCAGCAACATCGAACCGCAAGCGCCGGTTATCGTTCGGGGACTCGGCTTGAGTTTCTTTGATTTAATGAGTCGGTTAACAGAAGGTCGCGGCGGGCGGTTTCAGAAAACCGCAGATGGCTTGCTCGCCTATCACCCGAGTGGTCGCGAGCCGCACATCTTTGCCGGCTCGCGGCGCGGTTTTCCATATCGCGCTAAAGGCCACAATCAAAAGGGACCGGGCGAGGAATGGCAGCCGCAATTTCTGACGCCTGAGCAAATCAATGCCTGGCAGGCCCGCGGTGAAGTAAGCGGTCAGACTTTCTGGGACGCGTTAAAGCATGAAGCCGAGTTGATTTACTATCGTCTCCTGTTACCGCAACGCTATCCCGACATTGACGAGACCGCGTTTGAACATGATTTTCTCGCGGACCCGGTTGCGACTTTAGGCACCTTACCGATCGCCGCTAAAGACCGCCTCGATTGGGATGTGCTCGCCGATCCGACCAAAGCCCATCCCAGTGGCCAGCCATACCAAGACTTCATGCGCCATTATCTCCGGCAAGATGCCCGCGAGGCGATGCGCGGCACGAAAACCGGCCCGCTAACCAGTGCGCTAGAAGTCTTACGTGACATGCGCGATCCCATTCGCCAATTTGTCGAACGTGGCCTCTTTAGTCAGGACCAGTATCTCGACTTCTTCTTGCGTTGGTTCAACTCACTGAACGATTTTCTGTCGATCGGGCCACCTGCTCTGCGCATCGATCAGCTGCAGGCCCTAATCGGTGCAGGCATCGTCACAATCCTACCACCAGGCATGCAAATTAAAGGCATCGACGGTCAATTCCTTTTAAAAACACCAAGCGATCCAAAATTCTCCTTGCAAGCCAAAGCCTTGCTCGAAGCACGGGTTCCAGCCGTCAACGCTCCAACTGCGCAAGATCCTCTCGTTCAGCAACTGCTGCATGACGGCTATGCGCATCCTTATGAACTGCAACTCAATGCCGACAAACGTTTCCAGTCAGGTGCGATCGCCGTCGATAGGCAGACCCAGCAATTGCTCGACGCCAATGAACAGCCCCAAGCCGGTCTCTTCTTCTGGGGTGTCCCAACGGAAGGCGTCCACTGGCTCACCACCGCCAGTCCGCGCCCACTTGTTAATGATGTGAGTTTGAAAACCGCGGAGCAGATTGTGAAGGCGATTTTTGCTGGTACCGGTTCGTGATTTCAATTCAAAATTTCTATGAATAACTCAAAAGGCTCAGCATCCCGCATTTTGGATGTCTGAGCCTTTGTAGTATTCGCAAGTCGGCATGTCTGGAAGGCGAAAATCTAAGCGAAGTAGTACATTTTTTAAACGATTTAAATTTTATCAGCCGTTGTGTTATTAAGTTGCCGTTTCATTTATGAACATTTCAGCCTGTTTCTTGAATGCAACAAAAAAACTTTTTGACCCAAGCATTTTCTGAATCTCCACGATCTTCTCGACACGCTCTTTATTTTCGGGGGACGGTTCTTCACAGTATGTGCAAAGTGCTTCTGCGAGTGTGATCAAAAACCGTTCAGCCATCATGTTGTCCTCAATATGACTGTTCTTCATAACGCGTAGAAAAAGCCTGGCCATTTTTAAATCCTTAGCCGTTAAGTTTAAAAGTATAACATTGTATAAAAGGCTTATATTAAGTTGCAGATTTTGGTGTATTTCCAAAGCCTCATTAGTTTGAGAAGCTAATTCCCGCGCCAGCTGGTTAACGGTTACTAACGGCATAACTGACAACGTATTTCCGAAAAGCAACAGTTCGAATCGAGTCCAACCATCCACATTAAACAGATAATCTGCCAAGAAACTGACATCGGCTTTTGAGAGTGATTCACCATTCATATCGGCAATCATTGCTTTAACCATAATCAAAATGAGCCGATTATATTTTCCTGAATGCTTCTTGAAATGCGCTTCAGCCCTGTCTTCTACCAGTGCAGCTTGGCCCCCGTTGTTATTGACAATTGCCTTGGTAATGTCTTCCAATATCGACTGCTCGTACAGATTCTCCTTAATAGCTAGAGCATTACCGAATTCGGCAAATGTGACGTGTAAGCGTTCAAGAAGTGCCAGAAGCTTATCAGCGGAAATCTGGGTTAAATTCCTTTCAAACTTAGATAACTGCGCCTTCGAAAGAATCCCGTCACTAAGCTCTGCCTGGCTCATGCCCTTGTTCTCACGAAAAACATGAATAACTTCGCCAATCTTTTCCATGATGCTCCCCTGCTTTTTCATATCTGAAACATTTTTTGTTGGCATCATATTACCACATATACTAGGGCCATCAAATTAATGTGAGGCGATCACCATGAAACCAACTATCAGCTTACTATCGCGACAAAAGGCGTTGACGCTATTAACAACGTTACTGATTCTAATCGAGTCGCTTGGCAAAGTGGCCAGCTCACTGACCCTTGCACCCTTGACCGATCAACTCATCAACAAAAACTTTAATGGGGTCGTCTTTTGGCTACTGTCGACCATTACCATCTGGGGCATCACCCTAACCATTGGCTACTTGAATTCTGTACTGAAAGCCCAAATTATCCGTAAGGTAACGAATCAGTTGCGTACTGATATTGCGGACGGACTCAGCACTGTATCGATTTCCGAATACAAGAAAGTCAACCATAATGAATACGTCTCATGGTTAACCAATGACATCAATATGATCGAACAAAATGGCTTAGATGCGTTCTTCTCACTGCTAGGCAATGTTACAACGTTGCTGTTTGCCGTTACGTCGTTAGCTTTTTACCATTACAGTTTGGCACTGGCTGCCATTATTTTAGGACTTCTCACAATGACCATCCCCCAGTTCTTCTCTAAAATTATGACCAGAGAGACTAATCGGCTTGCAACTGCCAATAGTTCTTTCCTAGGAAAAGCGGATGACATTATTGGCGGATTCTCCGTGTTTTTCAGTCACAATCTTGGCAACGCCTTTACACATAAGCTGGCTGTTGCTTCCGATCAACAGGGAAAAGAGAAAGTTCTTTACACCAAAAATGTCGGCTTGGTTAATTTGCTGATCAGTGGCGTCAATGTAACCGCACAAATGCTCGTTTTGACACTAACTTGCTTGTTAGTTGTCGGCGGTTATTTTACAGTCGGCGTCATCTCATCTAGTGGTTCATTGGCAGGCACCGTCTTCAACAATCTCGCAGGTATGATTCAAGGTATCTTTCAGATGAAGTCTGTTACAGTATTGCTTCATAAAGATACTTCCTCAAAAGAACCCGCGCTCTCTCCTGAGGATGATTCATTTAAGAACGCACTTACGGTTGACCATCTTTCTTTTAATTATGACGAAAAACCTGTCATCAAGGATATCTCTTACCGCTTCGAGAAAGGCGGTAAGTATGCCATTCTCGGAAAAAGCGGAACTGGCAAATCAACACTTATCAACCTGATGAGTGGCAGACTTACTAATTACAGCGGTTCTATCCACGTCGATGATCTAGAATTAAACTCACTTCCAGCATCAACGCTGAATGCCAAAATCGAACTTGTCGATCAAAAATCATATATTTTCAATGAAAGTGTTCAAGAAAATATAACATTGGGAAAACCTAGCGCTTCAAATACACTCAATAAAATCGTAGAGTTTCTTGGTATCAACACATTCACCAGTTTAAGTACGAATATCCACGAACACGGCAGTAACTTGTCTGGTGGGCAACGACAAAAATTAGCACTAGCACGCGCCTTATCATTTCGGAAACCAATCTTGATTGTCGATGAAGTCACAGCTGGTATTGACGACGAAAGTGCCCAAGCCATTGAAGATGCCTTATTAGCAGAAAAAGATCTCACGGTGATTATGATCACACATCACCTCACGCCTAAGACAAAAGCACAATTGACTGGAACACTCGAATTAGCTTAGGAGGCTAAGATCATGCAATATGCAGGAATTGATCCATACAGTAAACCCAATGCTCCTGGCATTTCCACTTTGACTTAGGCTCACTAACTGAACCGTAAAACAGACGCTTACATCTCCAAATAATTTGGAAATATGAGCGTCTGTCTTTTTGCTTAGGGTTACGTCTAATCTTTTCCGAAACAAACTCAAGCGTAACGCATCATTGCCCCGACTTTGGCCGGTAGTTGTTCCTCTGGCAATACCACGACCTGCCCGCCATGGCCTATCACGATATCTGCCAATGTGTTTAATAAGTTGGCGTGCTGAGCAACTTTTGAGTCACGCTCGATTCGCTCGCCATCAAGTCGGGCATGAATCCGGGCGCCCGCTTGAACAAACAGCATAGCAAGTTGCCCACGCAATGCTGCTGTGACAATGGTGGTCAGTTCCTCGGTGTAACTGCCATTACTCCGCGCCTTTTCGATCGTCTCAGCAAAACGCTGACGTCGCCGATCGCGCAAAGTTTCGCGAATCGGCGCCAACAAATCATCCAATTCGACAAAATCAAGCGTTGCCGGGCTTTTCATCACCGCAAGTTTCGGCAATAAATGATGGTTTTTGGAAATCTCCCGAAAGACCGCCACATTTTCGGCTAAGCCCATCAGTACAAGCGGCATTTTGTTCGGATTGCTATAATGCGCGAGTAAATACTGATCGACAGCCTGATAAAAGCGGCGTTGATCACTGGCCTTTTCAGCGGACTTGTCATTGTGGCCGTGATACGTCACATGGCCGCCACCTTGAGGCACACTGTTTAACTCACCGCCACGAATTTCGGTGCCCAGCGTCCCTGTCAACGTCTGGGGCGCGTCATCCGGCAAGGACACCGATCGCACCTGATGGCCGTGGTTATGGTAAAGCTTGATACTGTCGGCATTAAGCGCCAGAATATCAAAATCCGTTGCGGTCGCTTCATCCAGCATCAATGGCAAAATCTGTGGCAACTCGGTCACCATCGCCACCTCATCAACGGTTTCATACATTGGCGTGACGTACGTTTGCGTGCCGTTTGTCAGCACGCCAATACCATTCGTCTCGCATGTCTGCCAAAACATCGGATCCTGTTCATACGGTTCAAGCTCAGCAGCGTATGGCGCGAAATCCGTCTTCGGATAGGTTTCGCCCATCACCGCTTTGACATGTTTCATCATATTCTTAAACCGAATCCGTAATTCCTCAACCGGTGTGTTGTCCGGCCAAGATAGATACCGTGATACATAAGGGCCTTGCTTCGTGTCTGCTAAAAACTGCTGCAACGTCGGTCTAGTCGTTATATCCATCAAAATGCAACTCCCTTCCGGCCTGTAGCCTACCTTTAGCGTATCAAGGTTAGCAGGTAAAGGCAAAGTAAGCACCTCTAATTAGACATTTTATAATTGATGCTGCTTGTAAAGCTAGCCGGAGAGGCATGCGCCATAAGGACGGTGACACTGTGTCACTCTTTGTGATGGTCAACTAGATGCAAAAATGTCTCACTAGGCCGCATAAATTCAGCCAACTTACGCGGCCGTATTTGCCGAGATGCCTCTGAAAATGACAGCCATTGACCCCGCAAGCCTTCCTGCCAAACTATGGCTTCGGCCTGTTCTGACGATAATTCAAATCGATGCACCAGAATTAACTGCTGATAAGTTTGCTCCGGTTGTTCCCAAAATGATTCAAGCACACCCACCAGAGACGGTTGCACATCTTTCAGCCGCAACTCCTCATAAATTTCGCGAACAGCAGCCTCTGCAGCTGTCTCGCCAAATTTCACGGCACCACCGGGGACAATCGCAAAACCGCTCGTCGCTTCAAGCGTCACTAAAACCTGATCGTCGTGAATTAATAAAACCGCAGCCCGGACATCAAACTTGGCATGGGGGTTTAGTTGAAATCGAAGATCATCCTTTTCTTGAACCAAGCTATCACATCCCTTCAGAAATCGGTGCCCGCAGACAACAATTTTGCAGCTATACGCCTTAAGCTTTAAACGGCACAAGCTGCACCTGATTTTGCGAGTGCAGCGCGTGTGGCAAGGTAACCATAACCACTCGATTAAACTTAGCCTGACTGTAATAGGAATCCGTCATGGTAAGCACCTTATTATTCCGACTCAAACTTACCACTGATTCATTGGCGACTTTTCTTCCTTCGCGTTGCTGTTCAATTTGGAAACGCATATGCTTGATACTTTGTTTGGCAAGGGGTTGATCAAAATGTAACTGCACCTGCCACTTGCCGTGTACAACCCTTGCCTCAACCTTCTCAAGTATAGCTGTCTTTTGATTTAAGCCAACTTTAGCCGGTAACTTCAGCGTCCTCACACTAACTGCCGGATGCGCTACTTTAGCATTAATTGTGTGGTAACGCCACCCAAATAAACCGATAAGCAGTATGATAACCGCCAAAAATCCGAGTCGGAAAAATCGCCGCTGCGAGGTGCTCATGCTTGCATCACATCCTCGATTTTATGAAGCTGACCATTCGTCAATTCAAAGGTCTGATCAGCCAATGTTTGTAACCAAAGAAGATCGTGACTGGCAATTAACACTAGTTTGCCCTGATCTCGCAGTTCTTTTAATAGCTTTGTCAGGAAGGCAATCCCTTCTCGATCAAGCGCATTGGTCGGTTCATCCAGCACAATCAGTTGTTGATCCTCCATGATTGCTTGGGCAATACCCAATCGCTGAATCATGCCTAGTGAATAGTCTGACACTGGCTTTTTATCATCCGGCAAACCCACTTTCACCATCACCGCGTGCACATCTTCATCCGTGAGATCACTCCGAATTTGGCCAAGTGCCAATAAATTATCATGGCCATTCATATCGTTGATAAAACCCGGATGTTCAATAATTGCGCCCACACTGACTGGAAAATCACGGCGCGGATCAATCTGAACGTCATTGATTTTCACACTGCCACTGGCTAATCGAATAAAGCCAAGCAATGCTTTAAGAAAAACCGACTTGCCCGTGCCATTCGGACCAACAATGCCATAAATATTCGGCGAAACAAAAGAAAGTGAAATGTCATCAAGGATCTTTTTTCGTTTAATCGTGACCGCTAAATGAACGACATCAACCTGAATCTTTGGCTTATCTACGCTCTGTGACATAACGTCCCCACCTTCCCGGCATATAAAAAACTTGAATAAGTGTGAGCAAAAGAATCAAAACCATCTGATACCAAAGTACATTTAGCAATTGGTGATTCGTCGCAGGCATGCTCCCGATGGCAAATCGTAATGGCATTAAGGAAACCTGCAGAAAACTCAGGAAAACAACAACCAAAGTGCTCACGACACCGATCACAACCCCAAAATAGCCTTCGACAACTGTTTCAAAAACCACCAACAACACTTGGCTCATAACAATGACCAATGTAAACCAACCAGCAGCAAAAAAATGTTGCTCCGGCCAAATAAAAGGCACAACGACTGTAAGAACTACTCCCATCATGAACAAGAAACCCACTTCCATAAGCAGTAATTGTTTAAGCGGCCATAAATATGCCGAAAGCCGCGGTCGGATGCGTAAGCTAACGTAAGTATACAGGCCATCTTGGTAAGCATTCGTCACCCCTGCACCGATAAAAATTGGCAAGGTCATAAAACCCACCCAGAGAAATAGCCATAGCACTTGACTGCTGGCAAACCGATCCGGCGTTGCTCCGATAAAGGCCATCATGACCGGATCATGCACTTGACTAAACGTCGCACTATGCCGATATTGGAAACTCAGCGCTAGCGATCCCATTAAGAGAACGAGGAAAATAACCGACGCTATGCTCAATCGCCTTCGTAAAAGCCTTCTTACCCACCGTCTCTTCATATATTTTCACACCTTTATCGGCAAACGAATATGCATCAAAGTGATCGTCATCAGCTCGGTTGCAATAACGACTAACAGCCACTGCTTAACAATGTCAATCGGCCACATAGCTCCTTGGGTTAATTTTGGCGTTATAAGATTGGTTATCGCATCCAAGCCGAAACTTGGCGCAATGTAAAAAACAATGATCACTCCCAATCCAAGCGAAATGCCAACCGCTTGAGATCTGAATGCCAAACAGAAAAATAGCGTCAGCAACGTGTCAATAAAAAGTGCCGTCGCAACATTCATCATTAGATTAAGATTGGCAGCGATTATCATGACACCTTGCCCCACTTGCGAAAAAAGAAGGACAGCACCGAACCAAATGCCCCATACAACGACTGTGACAGCTAATGTATAAACTGATAGCTCATGTAGAATCTGCCGAGCAATCGATACCCGCGATCCAATTCGTAAAAGCAGGCTAGTGTTTTTTAACAGCTTTACCAACAAAAATGTCAGTACCCCAACAATTGGCAGCAAAAGTATTATTTGGCCAAAGGGTCTTTGAACAGAGAGATTGGCACCAAACAAGCCTTTTTGAAACTGCCCCGTCATTAATCCCATGATGGTAAAGCCGGATGAGACAACTAGCATGAGCAAAATAAAGACGAGTCTAGGCATCTGTGGTAAAAATCGAATTGCCAATAGCTTTCCTTTTCTTTTCATCGCTCACACCTCAACCGCCGGAACCCGAAGCGCCAAGAGACTTAATCCGATCAAAACAAAAGGCCACAGCAAGACATATATCAACGAGGGAGCACCAACTGTCGGCACTATTTGCAGATAGGTCATTGGTGCTAAGCTCACACGGGAAACCATGCTAATACCTAGCAATAAAAGTTGAAGACCCATCAAGCCCAGCAATGCGACGATTGTCTTCCCCGTCATAAAATAAAGAAAATTGGAGAAGACTGCGTAGCTTGCTCCGTAAAGGGCGATTAACAGAATCCACGCCACCATATATAGCCAAGTGTGTGTGTAAAAGAAATTGCCACCAAATCCCAAATAGCTAATCGCGACATTGTTGTTAAGCCACTGATTTGGCAATACGTTGGGATGAATGGCAAGCAATCCAAGAAAATCCATGATCAAAACAACGCTTGGTAAGATCGCACCCCACGCGCCGCCGATCATGAGTGTCTTTAGTCGATAAGCTTTGAAGTTTAATCGGCTGCGCATTAATCTGACATAACCGCTACGTCCTTGATTAGCAGCAAACATCCCACCTGCAAGAACTGAAAGCAATGGCGCTGCCATGCTCCATGCAACCGGTATGTTTGAAGAGATATCAACAGGCAGCCAGTTCATATATGGCGAGAAGAAAAAGAACCCTACCGTCTGCTTACCACCGTTGGCATCATAACCAAGATTGGCATAAAGATGCCCCAAGAGAAATAGGAGTGCCATTAAGAAAGCAGTTATGGTTGATTTGGTTTTCCAGTACTGCTTGTTGAGCAATTAAATCAACTCCATGTTTCAATTGATATCATGATGTTAAATCTCTGTATTACTTTATTCAATCATTTTTACCTCATTTTTTCTTTGATTTTACAAATCAATTTTTATTAACAAGATTATTTGAGTTCATATATTAATATGTACGAATAGTTCTATCTCTTTTTGATTTTCAAAAAATCAGTAGAAGCTCACATCAGCTTGATTTCACACTTGGATAAAAAGGGACAAGAAAAAGCTCTCTACACCACCGGCTTTCACCGATGTGGCATAGAGAGCAATTTCAAGTTTTAGCTTACTTCGCCATATACGCCCCAACAAAGTTATACATGTTGGCCGGACTGAAGGTTTCGCCTTTCAGTTTCGGATTGCGTAAATGTCCTTGAACGGTTTGATACAGGGTTGCGACTGGTGCTTCTTTGGAGAGCAGAACCTGTGCCTTCAGGAGATCATCATAGCGCTTGGTCTCATTGTTGGCATCGGTGGTCTTGGAAGCTTTGAGCAGATCATCGTACTGCTTGTTTGACCAGTGGCTGAAGTTATAGGTATTGCCCGTTGAATAGAGATCCAGGAAGGAAATCGGATCCGGGAAGTCGCCTTGCCAGCCGGAAAGGATGAACTGTGCGCTGCCATCCAATGACCGTTGGATCCGGGTCTTAAATGGTACGGAAGAAATTGATACCTTCATACCTGGCAATTGTTCCAAAGCTGATTGCAGATATTCGCCCGTCTTCTTGGCAACATCCGTGTCGTCTGTTGTCAGTGTGACTTGTTCGCCGGTTTTACCAACTTCTTTCAAGCCTTCAGCCCATAGCTTCTTAGCTTGTTTAAGGTCATACTTCTGAACGGTTTCAGATTCTTTGGCTGCATCCTTGGCAAAATCTTCGCCGGTCTTCGGATTGCTGCCTGAGTTTTCCGGTGTGATGGTTGGGATACCGAATGAGCCATCGCCGATAACCTTCTCAGCAAGCTCTTTCCGGTTAATCGCCATGGCAACCGCCTGACGCAATTTCGTGTTCTTGAAATCAGGAACCTTGTCTTCGTTCATATCAAGGTAAGTGGTACGGCCCTGTTTGTCACCAACGTAATCCTTGTCATTTTTATGCTGCTTGGCAATTTCACCAGTTAGAACAGCGTCGTCAAGCTTCTTGGTTGAGTACAGGTTAGCGGCTGTGTTGGAATCCTTAACAACCTGAACGTGAATTTTCTTTAACTTAACCTGCTTGGCATTCCAGTATGAATCGTTCTTCACTTCATCCCATGAATTACCGGTACCATTCCAGTTAGTCAACTTAAACGGTCCATTAAAGACAAGGTACTTACTTTGCGTCCCGAACTTCTTGCCATACTTTTCAACTGTCTTTTGGTTCAACGGGAAGAAGACCGGGTTGACCATCATCGTGCCAAAGTAAGGTGTTGGATGATCCAGGGTTACGACAAGTTTGTAATTGCCTTCAGCTTTGACACCCAGTGTTGAAGGTGCCTTTTTACCGGCCGTGATGTCGTCAGCGTTCTTGATGCCTGAGAACAGATAAGCATACTCTGACTTGGTCTTAGGATCGGTCGCGCGCCGCCAAGCAAACACAAAGTCCTTGGCTGTTACGGGATCGCCGTTACTCCACTTGGTTTTACGTAAATTAAATGTATACGTCAAGCCATTGTTAGTCGGCTTCACCACTTTGGTTGCGACCGCAGCCTGAAGTTTCTTACCCTTGTACCGGTATAAACCATCGCCGGTATCGACTGCCGCCTGCCCACTGACAACGTCCGTAATATGGGCATTGTCCATCGTGGAGATGACATCCTTCTCCATTCGATTAAAAGTGTCTGAGCTGCTGCTCTTGCTGCCACACGCAGCCAAAAGAACGGTTGAAGCAAAGATCATGGCTCCTGCAACTAATCGTTTAACTTTCATTTACTCACCCTCAAAATGATATTGCATTAAGAGTATATTAGATTTCAGGGAAAGTAAAGTGATTTTTTACAGATATTACACAATTTCTTGCCATTTGTTTCACGGTTTTGTCACTTATCGCGTCAACTCGTAGCTGGCATAGTCGCATAAATGCTGATGCAGCAGAATTGTATGCGATTACATTTTTTGTCGGATTAACGTCAACGTCTTGGTTTTCAAAATGTCGGAATTTTCACGTATATCCCAACAAAAAAATCGACCTCCAGTTGCGGAGATCGATTTTCGTCATGTTCATCTGTTAATGTCAAACAACACTTAGACCTGATTACTTAATCGGCTTCCAAGTCCATTCCTGCACTTCAGGGATATCTTCCCCGTTTGCGCGGATGAAGTCATGGTGGTATTGCAACGTGTCATCCATCTTCTGAATGAAAGCTGCAGCCTTTTCGGCATATGCCGGCACGTGCTGAATGACATCCTTGGCTAAGTGGAAGCGGTCAAGTTCGTTCAGAACCCGCATGTCAAATGGTGTCGTGATGTCGCCTTCTTCACGATAACCATGAATCAGCACATTGCGATTCTGGCGGGTGAAGAAGATGTCGCGAATCAAGCCTTCAAAGCCATGATAAGCAAAGAGAATTGGCTTGTCGGTGGTGAAGTAGCTGTTGAATTCGGCATCACTTAAACCACGTGGGTCGATTTCCGGACTGCGCAACTTCAGAAGATCCAAAACATTAATGAAGCGAATCTTCAAATCCGGGAAGGCATCATGCAACAAGTTGATTGCTGCCAAGCTTTCCATGTTCGGTTCGGTACCCGCTGCAGCCATCACCACATCCGGTTCAACACCGTCATCGTTGGAAGCCCAATCGATGCGTTTAAGCCCGGCATTGGCCAAAACGGTTGCTTCATCAATACTGTAGAACTGTGGCCGTGGCTGCTTGGAAGTGATCAGCACATTGACGGTGTTTTGCGAGCCGAACAATTTTGGTGAGATCGCCAACAAGCTATTCGCATCCGCTGGCAGATATTCGCGGATGTATTCAGGCTTCTTTTCCGCCATGTGGGTCAAAATGCCTGGATCCTGATGGGTGTAACCATTGTGATCTTGCTGGAATGAGGTCGAAGTCGAGACCACATTCAGACTTGGGTAAGCCTTGTGCCATGGTTCTTCGTGGGCCTTGCGAATCCACTTGAAGTGCTGGGTGAGCATGGAATCGACAACCCGCAGGAAGGCTTCATAGCTGGTAAATAAGCCATGACGGCCGGTCAGCGTGTAGCCTTCATTGAAGCCTTCTGACTGATGTTCGGACAGCTGTGAATCAATGATCCGACCAGCTGGTGCCAGGTATTGGTCAGCCGGTTCCTTGATTGGTTCCAGCCATTGCCGGTTGGTCACTTCAAACAAGCTATAAAGCCGGTTACTCATGGTTTCATCAGGGCCAAAAATACGGAAGTTGTGCGGATTCAATTTAATCAAATCACGCAGATAATCGGACCAGACAATCATGTCCTGCTTGATCTGCTTGCCATGCTCCTTGTTGTCCAGCGCATATTTGCGATAATCTGGCAGAACCAATGGCTTTGGATCAATGCCGCCATTGGTAATCGGGTTGGCGGCCATCCGTTGGTCACCCTTTGGCGGCAAGGCAGCCAATTCCGGAATCAACTTGCCATTTTCGTCAAACAGTTTGTCCGGATGGTAGGACTTCAACCAGCCTGCCAAAGAATCCGCATGCTCCATGTCTTCGGCATCAACCGGAATCGGAATCTGGTGCGCACGGAAGGAGCCTTCGATCGGTTCGCCATTCCAACTCTTAGGACCGGTCCAGCCTTTTGGTGAGCGGAAAATAATCACTGGCCAATGTGGCATGGTGGTGTCGCCGGTTTCACGGGCGTGCTTTTGAATTGCCTTAATCGTTTCAATCGCATCATCCATGACCTTGGCCATTTCCGGATTCAGCTTGGTCGGATCGTCGCCTTCAACAAAGTACGGCTTCCAGCCCATGCCTTCAAAGTACTTGGTCAGATCTTCATCCGACTTCCGGGAGAGGATCGTTGGGTTAGAAATTTTGAACCCATTCATATGAACGATTGGCAAAATCGCGCCATCGCTAATCGGATTGATGAAGGTATTGCTGAACCATGAAGCTGCCAATGGGCCGGTTTCCGTTTCGCCATCGCCGGTCACAACCGCCGCAATGACATCAGGATTATCCAGAACCGCGCCGGTTGTGTGACTCAGCGCATAGCCTAACTCCCCGCCTTCATGAATCGAACCCGGCGTCTGGGCGCTGGCGTGTGACGCCACACCGCCTGGCCATGAGAATTGCGTAAACAGACGCTTCATGCCTTCTTTATCCTGTGAAATCCGTGGATAAATTTCCGAGTATGACCCATCCAGATAAGAATTGGAAACCATAACCTGGCCACCATGACCCGGACCCTCAATGTAGAACATGTTGAGGTCGTACTTATTAATGACCCGGTTCAAATGGGTGTAAATGAAGTTTTGACCGGCAATCGTGCCCCAGTGACCGATCGGATGCGGCTTCACATCTTCACTTTTCAGTGGCCGTTCCAGCAACGGATTGTCCTTCAAATAGAGCTGGCCAACCGACACGTAATTAGCGGCTTGCCAGTATTCTGTCATTCGGTCGAAGTATTCCTTGGATGAGTAATCAACAGTCTTAACTTTTGTATCCATGCTCATACCTACTTTCGGTTTTAATGAGTTCAGTATAACACAGATTGACGAAAAAGCACTTATTTTGACTTAAATTCACTTAAATTGCCTTAATCTTAATTTGGTTAATTTTTCCAAGAGCGTGAACTGGTGCGCTTAGAAGTCGGAGTATAAGTGGCCTTAGGCGTGATGGCCCGGTTTTGGCCATTGCGCCTAAGGTCCTTATATTCCGACTTCTGCGCCAGTGAACGCGTTTAAGGCAGAGCGTGAATCAGCCCGGTTAGAAACCGGAGTGTAAGTGGCCTTGGGCGTGATGGCCCGGGCTTAGGCCATTGCGACCAAGGTCCTTACACGCAGGTTTCTGGGCTGGTGAACGCGTTTAAAGCAAAGTGATGGTAAAATAAAGTTGGATTCAAAGTTTGACAATCTGGAGGCATGCGAAGGAGGAAACCTATGAAAAGCCACTTTTTGAAAGCATTCATGGCCATCGCGGTAGTCAGTGCGGCGGCTTACTGCTTAAAGCGTTTCAGTGACGAACTTGTTGTCTATGTCTCACCCGACAAAGACGCCAGTGACAATGATGATTGGACAGACTTTTAAGGCTGATGCTTGGGGGTGATTGTTTTGTCACTATCACAGATTGATTGGCTGTTGCTGTTCTTCGCCTTGGTTGGCGCGCTTAGTTTGATCCTATTTGATCAGGTTCTGGCAGCCGCCGTAATTATCATTTTAATGGCAAGTGCGATCGTGGTGGATCGTCACATGCCACGGCATCCACGACGTCCTGCATTGTAAAAAGTTAAGACGACCGTCCGCTAGAAAATGGTGGGTGGTCTTTTTATAGTAGTTGCTCAATCGAAGCAATGTGCACGACACCCCCCCTTCCTCCGTTATCTAATACTAAAAGTCTTGACCCCAATTGGTACAATGTAAGTACTAAGGAGATGCAAACATGTCGACAACAACGAAACCTCAAGGCCGCGGTCTGGTGATGGCGGCGGTTTTTATTGCAACGTTTATGACTTCGGTTGAAGTGACGATTGTGACAACTGCTTTACCTGCGATTATTAGCGACTTGCATGGACTGGCTTATCAAAGCTGGATCATGAGCGCTTACCTGCTGACGACAGCCATTACCACGCCGATTTACGGAAAATTGGCGGATGCGATCGGCCGCCGAGGAATCTTTCAGTGGGGTGTTGTGCTGTTCACAGTCGGCACCTTGCTGAGCGGCTTGGCACCGCATATTTTATTGCTTATTTTAGCCCGTGCTTTGCAAGGGATTGGTGCTGGGGCGGTGATGCCGCTGACGTTTACCATCATTGCCGACTACTATGATTTCGCTCACCGGGCGAACGTGATGGCGCTTAATAATACAGCATGGGGTCTGTCTGCTTTGGTTGGCCCGCTCATTGGGGGCTTTTTGGTTGATCAGTTGTCGTGGCACTGGGTTTTCTTCGTGAACGTGCCACTGGGTATGCTGGTCTTCTTCCTCATTCAGATCGGGTACCGCGAACCCAACCGCAAGCATGTGTCATTAACGATTGACTGGCTGGGCATTGCTTGGCTAGCGGTTACGTTAATCGCCCTGCTATTAGGTATTCAGGCACTTGATCAACAGCCCTGGCTAGCAGCACTTTTGTTAGTCCTGGCATGTGTGGGTGGGTATCTTCTGTTCCGGCAAGAACAACGGGCAACCGATCCGTTAATTGCGCCGCAAATGTTTCAGAGTTTTACCTTTACCGTACAGATTTTGACGGCGTTATTGCTTAGCGGCGTCTTAATCGGTTATCAAATTTACTTCCCGATTTGGTTACAATCGCTGTACCATTTGGGTGCAACCGCAGCCGGGCTGGTAGTGACGTCTAGCTCCGTGTTATGGCTGGCATCATCTTTTCTGGTCGGTCCCTTGATTAAAAGATTTGTCCCGCGAACCTTGTCGTTAATGCTCGTCTTCATTCTGACATGCGCCTATTTACTGCTCACGGTTGCTTCGCCGAATTTTCCGGTATGGGCTTTTTACGTGATTGCCATGGTTAATGGAACGGTGATGGGGATTGTCATCAGCATGAACACGGTGCTTAGCCAACATCTTGTGCCGGATCGCTATGTCGGGTCGGCTACCAGTATTTTGACGCTAGGGCGCTCGCTGGGACAGACGGTGATGACTGGCGTGTATGGAGCCGTGCTGACTTTGGTGATTCGGGCGAACCTGCATGGGCTTTCTTTCAAAACCGTCAATGCGGCAATCAGCGCCAAATCAGCCACCTCGGTTCACAATCCGCAAGCAGCTGCCGCGATTCTCACCGGTCTGCATGGTGTTTTCATGATGGTCGTCGTGATGATGGTACTCGTCTTGATCATTAATTGGCGTGATCCTAATCGCGACATTATTCAGTAACTAACGAAAATGAAGTTGAGCCATAATTTCACGAGGACGCTCATAGGTTAGTGAATTCTGAACTATCAAAAAAACTTAGACAATAAGTTCCTTGCCGTGCCAATCTCCGGCCAGATGGGGTGGCGATGCGAAGCTAGAGCGGAGACGGCGCTTTGAGCCAGAAAACCGCTGTCTCAAAGTCGCCTAACAACATCAGCGACAAGCCCAGTCGCTGTGTTGTTTGCAAGTCTGAGCCCCATCTGGCCTACGATTGCTCCGCTTTGGCACTGACGAATTAATAATTTCTAGCAAATTTTCCTAGGAAAACAAAAAATGGGCCACGAATTATGACCCACCCTCTTTTGTCAGCCAGGGTTAATGACTATATGGCCACTTTTAACTGCTTAATGCTTGAACTTATCGACCTTATCGGCAATCGTTAAGCCGGTATCCTCGGGAAAATAATTGATCTTGGCATACACCATCTGGGATGTACCGCCAGCTTTAGCCGTGACCACGGGGATCTGCTTCAAAATAGCCATTAGCTGATCGTAATCGCCTTCCATAGTCGTTTCAAACGCGCTGACCTCGTAATTGACACCGGTTGATTGAATATACGCAATCACCGCGTCGACAACCTCCAGCACTTTCTTTTGATCCGGATACATTGGCAAAACCTGTACCGCAATACTTGCATTCATGACATTCGTCCTCTCTATTCACTCATTGGATGATTCTTCTGCGTGACGCCACTTACCACTGCCAGGGTCATCGTGCGGCGGTTCAACCTGAGTCGCTTCCGGCGGCCACTGATCTTCGGTTAAATTCGGTTCGAGTAAAAAGCGGTCGTCATAGGCATGCCGCACTTGCGTCTTCCCGTGCTCGTCAATCAGCGCATGCCATTCGCGGGCGTCATCCAGACTGATGCCAGCCAGTAACGGCGCAAAATCGGCCTGCATTTTGGCGTAATTTGTGTACGGGCCAAACCCCAGCCGATTAAACAGTCGCATCGCATAAGTGTCCGCAACAAACGTCTTCTTGCCAAACGTGTACATTAGCATCACGTCAGCCGTTTCATTACCGATGCCGTTTAACGCCAGCAAGGTTTTTCGCAGCTGATCGGTCGGTTTTTTGGCAATTTCGGTAAAACTGCCACCTTGGGCCACGAACCAAACTAACAGATCATGAATGCGTTGCGCCTTTTGCCGATAAAAGCCCGCTGGCCGGACAAGTTCTTCAAGTTCGGCCTGCGACAATGCCAAAAGTTGCTTAACACTCATATATGGCCGCAAGTTATGGACAGCCTGCGCAACATTCTTGGAACTGGTCCGTTGAATCAAAATCATCATCAGCCAATCTTCCAACGAATTTTGTTGCCACCAGTACTGTTTGCCATAATGTTGGCTCAAGTTATGCATGACAATCAGCCGTTTATCCATCTTTTCACCCCTAACCATTTATTAATATCGCACAATCGGCAAAAAATAAAGTAAACTGTACGTAACGGTTATTTTAATCAGACCATAACAGCTCACGCAAGAAGACGTTGAGGAGGCGACGGCGATGACCATGATTGTTGTTTCTGATATTCATGGCAACTTAAAGACAATGGATCGAGTCCGTCTGATGCAGGAAAAGTATCCGCATGTTCTGACGGTCTATCTTGGCGACTACATAGATGGCTACCCTTATGGCGGCCGCGTCTTGGCTCAGATTCATGAACAGGTTCAGGATAGTCAGGCGATCGCGGTGCGGGGCAACCATGATCAGATGCTATTAGACTACTTGGCTGACAAGGATAATCCTTGGTTCATCAATGGCGGTAAGGCGACGCTGCGTCAAATGGTCAAGGATTTTGCACCGGCTGTCAAAGGAATGAGTCTTCGTGAAGCGGTGCGCACGCATATGGCACCGTTAATCTCATTCATCGCGGAGATGCCTACTGCCATTGCTTTTGATAAGCTTTTGCTCATTCACGCCGGCCTGGACTTTTCGCTGGCAGACCCGTTAAAGGAAACAACGCCGTTTAACCGGATGTGGGTCCGTGAACCTTATATCTATGATATGAAGCAAACCCAAAGTCGTAAACACCCGATTTTTGCGCATAACCCGCTTAATAAAACCATGATTACGGGTCACACGCCGACCGCGTTGATTTATGGCGAATATGAGGACCAGGTTAAACCGCCGATCGCCGAAACGACTTTTACCGGGGGTTATCCGAAATGTCCGGTCAAGGTTATCCAATACCCTGGCGAATCGCCACGCTACTTTATTGACGGCGGCAATCACATGGGCTTCAAGGCCAATTACGGTAATATTTGCGTTTTTGACGAAACCAAGGGCGTCATGATTGACTCGGATCAAGGGATTAATGCTGAATGAACCTACCGGCTGACAGACGTTACGGAAGGTTCGCTAACCCTAAGTGTATAAAAAAGATGCAACCGGTAGATTAGCCGCCTGCATCTTTTTTGTTTGGTTCAACGCATCAGATCCGGTACATTAATCAACCAACTTCTTTTTGTGCAAAGCACTGAAGACGAATGGAAAGGCAAAGATGATTAATGCCGCAATCATGATTGGCCACTTGCCGACTTTGGCGATGAGTCCCAAGATAACGCCGATGGTATTGAAATCACTATCAGACCAATATGTTGTGGTGTAGCCCAAACCACCGTAAAGACTGGTGGCAATCAGTGGCAGGAAGCTCAAGATGATGCCACCGAGAAATGGTCCAATCAAAGCGCCTTTTCGACCGCCAGTGGCATTGCCAAAGATGGCTGCAATGCCGCCGCAGAAGAAGTGCATGACGATCCCTGGGATGACAATGGTGGTGCCAATCAAAATCTGAACACCCATGGAAAGCAGGCCGCCAAGTAAGCTGACCAGGAAGCCCGCGAGCAAGGCATTAGATGTACCTTTGAACAGAATAGCGAATGGATAACCAGGTACAGCACTTGGAACAATCTTTTCACTGAATCCTTTGAAGGCTGGGGTAATTTCTGCCAGTAACATGTTAACGCCTTGGACCAATACGATGATCCCGGCTGTGAATTGTGCGGCCTGCAACAGTGCCCAAACATATGGATTCAGGTCAGTCAATTTACCAACATAAGCCGGACCGGCAACCGCAGTCACAATGAAGAACAGAATGGTCATGACGATGGTCACCGAAACGTTACTATCTTGCAGAAAAGCTAATGATTTCGGGAAATTAATATCTTCAATAGATTTTGACTTTTTATCTTTATTGACTAACGAACCGATTTTAGCAGACATCCAGTATTCCAGCGTGCCGAAATGGGCAAAGCTCATGTCGTCGCGGCCTGTGATAATTTTCATCGTTGGGTGGGCAATTGCCGGGAAGACACAGAGGATGACGCCGAGCGTCATGGAACCAAAGACAATCGCTTCAAGTGTATTCAAACCACCCAAAAGCATCACTGGCGTCAAGCAACACGCCATATAGAAAGCATGGTCGCTTGATAGAAAGATATATTTGAATTTGGTGATGCGGGCCAGCACAATATTCAACACGAGTCCGAAGACAAAGATAAAGGTGGCAACCGTGCCATACTTTGCGACGGTCACGCCGATAGCGGCTTCGTTACTCGGAATCATGCCGTGCATGTTAAAGGCCTTGGTAAAGAGCTTGGCGAAGTTATTCAACGCGCCGACGATGATGTTGGTCCCGGCCAGCATGACGACGAACCCGATAAATGCCCGCACCGTGCCGCCAATCACTTCGGTAAATGGCTTACGCAGCGCAATCAGCCCCACGCAAACAACTATTCCGGCAATGATGGAAGGCTGACTAAGCATATCGACCAGAAATTTCATGAAAATAATGCCTCCTTAAGTATCGTGAGCGTGAGCCAGCCCGCTTAGAAACCGGAGTGTAAGTGGCCTTGGCCATTGCGACCGAGGTCCTTACACGCAGGTTTCTGGGCTTGCAAACGCATTATCGTGAGTGCAAACTAAAGCGCTCACATTCCTTCTTTAAAAACAAGCGGACAGCATCACGGCTATCCGCCTGCTTTCTAAAGTGATTAAGCCTTCCCTGCTGAACCAAAGACGCGCAGACGGCCGCGAATTTCTTTTTCAACCATTTCGGTTTCCCAGATGCTGGCGTCTGAGATGAATAGCTGTTTATCGCTATCATCCTGTTCCAACTTCTTCTGAACGCCTAAGGCAACGCGGTGAACCATTTCGGAATAGTAATTGATCTTGCAAATGCCATTTTCAACTGACTTGCGATATTCTTCATCAGTCAAGCCGGAAGCACCGTGAACCACTAATGGGAAGTTAACCAAATCAGAAATTTCCTTCAACCGACTGAAGCTCAAGTGCGGCTTTTGCGTGTAAACACCATGAACCGTCCCATACGCAACCGCCAGCATATCGATACCGGACTCTTCAATGAACTGTTTGGCTTCTTGCGGGTTGGTGTAAGTTTTGTCCAGATCCGCATAATCCACTTTCTTATCCCCGCTACCTTCACGATTCATTGGCCCGAGTTCGGCTTCAACCGTGATATCCAACGGCTTGCAAATCTTCACGATTTCTTTGGTCTGCGCCAGATTATCGGCAAAATTCTCCTGCGAAGCATCGACCATCACCGAGGTAAATCCAAGCCGAATCGCCCGCATAATATTGTCAAAGGTTTCCCCATGGTCAAAATGAACCGCAACCGGAACGCTTGCTTTACGGGCAATGTTCAGCATCACCGGCGCAATTACATCTAGTGGCACATACTTATCATGCAACTCCGCAAACTGAATAATGACCGGTGAATTTTCCTTTTCGGCAGCGCCAACAATCCCACGAATCATTTCGATGTCGGTGACGTTAAATGAACCAACTGCATAGTGACCTTCCTTGGCCTTTTTAATCATTTCTTTTGTGTTAACTAAAACCATAATGATTTCCTCCTATAAGTCCCGTAACTTCTTACCAAATGCATACAGTTGCTGATACTTTTTGTACTGGTGGTTGTAAAAGGCAACATTCTCCGGAATCGGCTTGAAGACTTTATCGATCGAAACCAATTTCTTCATGGCGGTTTCAAAAGAATCAAACAAGCCAACCGCAACGCCAGCCATGATGATGACGCCCATGGTTCCTGATTCCTTCATATGAACGCGGCCAACTTCGCGGTTAAAGACATCCGCTTTGATTTGCAGCCAGGTATCCGACCGTGATCCGCCGCCAGTCGCCCGTAAATGATTGACATGCATCCCGCCGGCTTCCATGTTGTCCAGATTCATGCGCATCTCAAAAGCCACGCCTTCCATCAACGCCCGGTAAATATCAGGTTTCCGCGTTGCGCCGGAGAGTCCGAGGATCATGCCGCGCGCATCTTCGTCAAAGTAAGGAACCGCTGCACCGGAAAAATGTGGTAGAACCAACAAATTTGTTGGCTTTTTCGGTACATATTTATCAAAGATGTTGTAGACGCTGACCCCTGATAACTCGGCCGCCTGAACTTCTTCAAAACCAAACGTGTCGCGATACCATTTAAGCGATGTGCCGCCATCGTACATGTAAGCAATGGTGGTATATTTGTTGTCCAGATACGGTACCGTTGGATAATTCTTTTTGGCATTTTCCTTAAGATGGCTGGTATCTGTGAAGATCGGTGAAATATTATCGACCGAACCCATCCCGTCAGTCGCATCGCCAACATCGATGGTGCCAGCGCCAATCGACACACAAATTTGGTCATGGGCGCCGGTAACAAGTTTCATGTCGGCGTTAATCCCTAACTCAGATGCCAACTCCGGCTTGATCGTGCCGACCACCGTGCCTAGGCGGTAACACTTTGGCAAAAGCTTGCGATCAATGCCGGCTGCTGCCAAGATGTCCGGATCCCAGTCATTGGTCGAAACGTTAAATGCCAGCGACCGATCAGCCAGGGTGTAATCAATCGCATCAACATTACCAAGTTTGTATAGGATATAAGCGCCGTAAAGCAGGATACGATGAATCTTTCCATAAAGTTCCGGACGGTGTTTTTTGATCCACATGATCTTAGGTACCGCGAATGTCACCGCCGGATTCAACCCGGTTTTATTCCTGATGTCCTCAGCCGAAATCCGCGTCAGCAGGTCCTTTAATTCATCCTTGCCGCGGCTATCTGTCTGCAACATCGTGTTCATCAGCGGCTGCCCTTGATCATCAACGGCAACAAACGCTTCACCGAACGATGAAACACTGACGGCCAGCACATCTTCCTTAACGAATTTCTTCGATTCCTGAATGACCTCCTTCGTTGCCGACCAGACCACGCTTGGATCTAGCTCGTATTCACCTTCCCTGGGAACCGACGTCTCATATTCCCGGTAGGCAGCAGAGAGAATGTTGCCTTGATTGTCTGTGATGGTACTCTTTACCCCGGTTGTCCCGAGATCCAATCCCATAAGTGCCACGCTGAAAACCTCCTTCGCTTTCGTAAACCGCTTTCATAGAGTAGTATATGAGTTGTGAAAAATATTGACAATGCATGACGAGCAACTCGATAATTTTTCATATTTTTCCATATATGTGCTATAATTTTGCATAAAATCATTCAACTTAGGAAAGAAGGCGCTTTAATGGTTTCTTTTCAACGGCAAGATCAAATTCTGAAAATTTTAAATGCTCAACAATTCGCCCGGTATAGTGACTTAGCCAAGCAGCTTTTCGTCAGCCCTGCCACCATCAGACGGGATACACTGGATATGGAAAATAGGGGTTTGATCAAACGGGTTCTAAATGGCGTCACGTTAAGCGAGGAACCCGAAGACGTCCCTTATGATTATTCGGTAACCTTGAACCTTGATGCCAAGCGAACGGTCGCATCAAGGGCGGATCGGTTGATCAAAAGCGGCATGAGCCTTTTTATTGATTCAAGTACCACTGCTTTAGTTCTAATTCGTGAATTAAGTGGTATTGATGAATTGTACATCGTCACAAATGGCATTCTGGTTGCACTTGAAGCTTCCAAACATAAAGGCTGGCACGTCAATCTTGTTGGCGGTGCGGTCAATAAAATGCTGGAAAACATCAGTGGCGACCGGGCAACGCGGGATATCGAAAACTACCAAGCCGATCTGGCAATCTTCTCGTGTCGCGGACTGATTGCTGCCGGTGCAACTGATGCTAACGACCAGGAAGCCAACATCAAGCGGGCGTTTGCGGCGCACGCAGACCAGGTTATGTTACTGGTAGATCACACCAAAGTTGGTAAACATCAACTCTATATGAGTGCACCCATGAATACGCTGAATTACATTGCCACTGACAAGGCCATGCCCGAAGATATCGTCAGCACCGCGCGGGCGAACCATGTGCAGATTTTTGACTGAAGCCATGAAGCTTTAGTGAGGGCAAAAAAATAGACGCTAGATGACAAGCGATAAAGCTTGTTTCTAGCGTCTATTTTGGGTTTGTGTTGTGGCAAACCCTTTTATCGTGATCTTTGCAATCTGTTCTGGATCCTTAGCTTAAGGCCATCACGTCGCGCACAATCATTAACTCTTCGTTCGTTGGCACCAGTAACGTTTTGACCGTCGAATCCGGCGTACTGAGATCGGCTTCGACACCATGTGACTTGTAATTGATATCATTGTCAATCTTAGCGCCGAGGTAACCTAGCGAGCGCATGATCTTGTCACGAACTTCATCCCCGTTTTCGCCGATGCCGGCAGTGAAAATAAGTGCGTCTACCCCGTTCATCAAGGCTGCATAAGAGCCAACATATTTCACAACCCGATTGACAAAAATATCCAATGCGAGTTTCGCCCGCGGATTCGTATCTTCGGCCGCTTCCAAGTCCCGCATATCGTTGCTTAAACCGGAGATGCCCAGTAGCCCGGAATCATTGTTGAGAATATGGATCATCTGGCCAACATCCGGAATGTCCAGTTTCTTCATCAAGTAAGCGACCAGTGATGGATCAATGTCCCCAGAACGCGTGCCCATGGTTACCCCAGCCAGAGGCGTAAAGCCCATGGAGGTATCAATGGACTGGCCATCTTTAACCGCGGTGATACTGGAACCAGAACCCAAGTGCATGACAATCATCCGTAAATCTTCCAATGGTTTGTTCAGCATTTCAGCAGCACGCGCGCTCACGTAACGCACACTGGTTCCGTGCGCACCGTACTTACGCGCGCCATACTTTTTGTAATAGTCGTAAGGAATGCTGTACAGGAAGTTCTCAGGCTGCATCGTTTGATGAAAAGCCGTATCAAAAACCGCCACTTCAGTCGCCCATGGCATCATTTTCATGAAAACTGCGATATAATCGGCTTCAACCGGATTATGCAATGGCGCGTAGTCACGCAGGTTTTGAATCTGCAGCAACGTCTCATCGTCAACGACAACGGATTCAGCAAAAACTTCGCCACCGGCAACAACCCGGTGACCAACACCGATAATTTCATGCAAATGCTCGACCAAGCCCAAAGACTTGATATTGCCCATCAGACTGGCAACCGCTTCTTGGTAGTTGGCAATCGGCGTATCACTTTCGTATTTTTGACCGTCACCATATTTAATTTTAACTTTCGATTGCGGTTGGCCCAAACGATCAACCAAGCCCTCGGCCAATTGAACCTCAGCCGGCATATCAAAAAGTTTCCACTTCAGGGTAGAACTGCCTGCGTTGACTGCGAGAATCTTCGCCATTTTGTATTCCTCCTATAGGTAAGTGAGCGCGAACCGGTGCGGTTAGGGACCGGAGCATAAGCGGCCTTGGGCGTGATGGCCCGATCTTGGCCATTGCGACCAAGGTCCTTATGTGCAGGTCCCTGCACTGGTGAGCGCGTTATAGTGAGCGTGAGCCAGCCCGGTTAGAAACCGGAGTGTAAGCGGCCTTGGGCGTGATGGCCCGGACTTAGGCCATTGCGACCAAGGTCCTTACACGTAGGTTTCTGGGCTGGCGAACGCGTTATGATGAGCGCGAACCAGAGCGCGCCAGTGTCGTCCCAATCACGACTTTTTCTTGGTATCCGGTGGTGTAGGGGTAGGGTGTTGCGCGTGCCATGCCTTAATCTGTTCGAGTCGTTCTTTGACTTTCTCTTCGCTACCTTGATCAGTAGGATGATAGTAAGTTCGCCCCACCAGATTATCCGGCATGGTTTGCATCGTTGTCAGCTTGTCTTTGGCATTGTGGGCATATTGGTAATCTTTCCCATAACCGAGATCCTGCATCAAATCAGTTACCCCATTACGAATTTGAAGCGGGACCGGTTCAGCCAATGTTTCGGTTGCATCTTTTTTGGCGGCACCATAAGCCGTATAAAGCGCATTGGATTTGGGTGCCAGTGACAAATAAGTAACGGCATGGGTTAAGTGCACCGTACACTCCGGCATGCCGATAAATTGGCACGCCTGATACACGGTAACGGCGATTTCTAAAGCTCGGGAATCGGCCATACCGATATCTTCGCTGGCAAACCGAACTAGGCGGCGGGCAATGTACAATGGGTCTTCGCCTGCCTCTAGCATGCGGGCCAACCAATAAATGGCCGCATCCACATCAGAATTGCGCATCGACTTGTGTAATGCCGATATCAGATTATAGTGCTCTTCCCCATTCTTGTCATACAATAAGGCCTTTTTGGTCAATAATTGTGCGACATCGGCCTGCGTAACCGAGATGATATCCCCCTTGGTCTCGGCGTTCGTGACCGCCATTTCCAGCGTATTCAACGCGATCCGCGCATCACCATTGGCAAAATCAGCAATCTGCCCCAACAGCTTTTTGCTGATCTTCACCTTCTGCAAGCCATAACCGCGTGGATCCTTCAGCGCTCGTTGCAACAAGTCAACCAGTTCTGCACTGGTCAGACCATGCAAAACGAACACACGCGTCCGCGACAGTAACGCAGCGTTCACTTCAAACGACGGATTCTCGGTCGTGGCGCCAATCAGGATAATGCTGCCTCGTTCGACATATGGTAAAAAGGCATCCTGCTGGGCTTTATTAAACCGGTGAATCTCATCAACGAACACAATCGTTTTTTGACCCAGTTCGCGATTCTGCTCAGCCTCTTTCATCACCTGCTTAATCTCCTTGATCCCGCTGGTGACTGCAGAAAACGTCACAAACTGTGCTTTGGTTCTCCTGGCAATAATTCGCGCCAGGGTTGTTTTACCAACCCCCGGCGGACCCCAGAAGATCATCGAGCTAATCTCATCATGTTCAATGAGATTGCTCAATACCTTATTCTTGCCTAACAGGTGGGTCTGGCCAACAAACTCATCAAGCGTTTGTGGCCGCATCCGACTCGCCAACGGCTGAAAGTTACCATTTTGAAACAGACTTTGATCCATATGCTCACCCCCGATCAACGTCCAGCCCTAATTTTAAGCGTTTTCAAGCTGCGACGCAATCATTCCATTGTTCTATTATTGTGTTAACATAATGATAAGTAAATTCATAACCACCCGACGTTGTCAGAACAACGTACGCAGGCCCCAGGAGTGATAAAATGGCACAACCACCTTCATCGCTAGAAGGATTTCCAAAAGGTGAATTTGCGGCTTTTTCAACCGCTAAAATGACCCACTTCCTACCTTACTCGCAGGACACAACTACGAAAGATTTAAAGGGATTCTTCGGCACCAACTTCCAGTACCTCACCAAAACGCCAATTGGTCGGCTCAAAATCGAAATTCCCAATACCGAACCGCTCATCGTTCAATATGGCGAAATCATCGCCCGTTTCACCAATGGCAAGTTCAAAGTCATCGACAGCAACTACTTCCACAAGAACTTCAACGATCCATTGGTTGATGAGGATTCAAAGGGTATTTATTGAGTCAACTGACATGTTGTGAAACAAATTAAAAAGTGCTCGTCTTCGTTTGAGAAGTCGGCACTTTTTTTGATGAACTCGTCATTGTTTGGTGCAAAATACGGTTACTATTGTTCGCCTAAATTCTTAGGCGGTAAGGCAAGAATGACGATCTGCACGATAACGAGAATCAAGGGAATTAAAGTTAAAACAAGGTTCTTGTTGCTTGCTTGAAGAGCCGAGACGAAATTCGACACGACATAAAACGCAACAAACCACCATGGACTAATGCCTGCATCTCTGAACCGGCGCCAAGTTACTGTCAACATCGGCAAAGACAACATAGACCATGCATAGAAAATAGCAAGGAACAGAACAACTAAAATGACAGCACCAAAGCCTAATGAATTAAAAATATGCGCTGCATTTTGCGGGGCTATTTTTCCTGCAGCAGCTACCCCAACAAATGTGGCAACTAGTGACAAAATAACGAATAATCCTGTAGGGACCATAATGAGGACAGAAAATAAAATACTCCACCAATACTGACTCCGACTAGATGTCCCGGTAAAGTCGCCGCCGCGAAGGAAGAGATTTTTAACGGCTGCACCAAAACCTACGCCAACTGTGCTAGGCGAATGTGGTTGAACCGGAAAAGGCTTCACTTCCTGCTCACGGCTCGGTAACACCAAGATAATTAAAGTTACCAGTGCCGCAACGATCGGTAGAATGAACAATGGCAACAGTCCCATGCCACTCGCCGCCAGTAGTGGCCCGGCTAAAGCCACGATCACTAACACTAGATACAACCAAGGGCTAACCTTGGCATCACGAAACCGCCGAATTGTCAGACTTAGTTGGGGATAACCTAAATACCCAAGCGCAATTGCTGGCAACATCACCAGCGTTTGCAAAAGACTAGCGCCAAAAGACTTTTCGCCATTAAGAATCGCGGGCCCGGTGACACCGATCAAAACGCCGGCCACAACGCCGACTAGAATTTGAGCTAGAAACACCCACCAATACTGTGCCCGTGAACTAACACCTTTGAAGTCGCCAGCACGAAAGAAGAAGTCCTTAATCGCTGGCCAAAAACCATTTTCTTGTTTCATAGTGCCTCGCCTCCTGTTGTGAATATCGTGAGTATAACATAAGAAATCTATAGATCAAAAAAAGATACGCTTGGATAAAAAACTAGTTGTGTGAAACACTCACGTTTAATCACTCTAGATGCAGACTGCTACAGTAGTCGTTCAAACACCATTCGGCACTAAGCGAAACGCCAAAAGCTCGCTAATCAAATGCTCCCAATCTTCCGCCCGCGGTGGCGAAAGCCAGATCACTTTAGGAATATCGGTATGCCGGTACGCGTTAACCAAATCAGTAATGATTAAGCGCGTCTTCGGCTGCACTTCATTAGTGACTTTGACATTTAACATCGAAAATCGCTTGATTCCCCGTTCAATAATGGTGTTGTAGGCTTCCCCCAAAGTAAAATCAACGCAAACATACAGTGGTTCAAGCACACTACTCAGCGGCACATTCGCCACCAGTGTCAGCAAGCAGCGATAAAAAATGAATTGGGCCTGCTGATCATCTAACGCGGCTTCTTGTTGTTGCACATAGGTCTGACAATATTCAAAAAACTCCGGAAACGTTCTGGCAAAATAAGCAATTTCGGTATGGTATTCAAAGAAACCGCTTCTAAGCGGAAAGGCGACAACATCAATCCAACATTTATCAACTTCGTAAGTGATATTTTGCTTCGCTTCCAACGTTAATGTAACACCAAACCGTTCTTCAAATCCGCGAATAAAGTCGCTGCTTCTTTGCGTCACTTCATCTGGAAAAATCACTGCCGGAGCGGAAATGATTCCCACAATCGCAAGAAACGTACCTAGGTAATCACACTCATTGTTGATAGCTTGCTCATCGGCGGGAAAATGGGTCTGAAAAATCGAAATTACCTTGTTCCGCTCTTCAAGTGCCTGCTGCCGGATTTTACTGATCAATTTAGCAACTTCCGGTGAGGTCGCAACGAAATAACCTTGTTGAAATCGCAATAAGCTAGCGAGCAAATAAGCTTTGGTTTCAATCAGTTGGCTCATTGACGGGGCAATAATCGGTGTATCAATCAACTCAAGTAACTCATGCAAGGCTGTCCGAATCTCGTCATCAAACGTTTCTTCACCGACGTGGGTAATGATGATGAGTTCCGCCAATAGTAAGCGAATGGCTAACTCATCACCGGTCAACTCACTATTGTTATTAAGATTAATCCCCCATTTTTGCAGTGTTTGGCGCAGCGCCGTGAAACGTTTATACATAAATGTATAACTGACATAATGCGCTTCCGCAAAATCATAGAGATCAAAATTCTGCCGTTGCGTCACTAGCAACATCAGGATTTTAATTTGGTAGGAACGCTCAAGATAATGATTCAAAAAGACGAAAATGTTGGTGTTGTGATTTTTATGCAGAATCGTGGTGGTTTCGGTCACTTCAATATCAAATAAACCTGACAACTGAAACGTATCAATGTCATCAGCAATTTCTTTAGTCCGCCGTTTAAAGAGATAATACGAAATATCCAATTTGTGTTGTAATTCACTATTCCTCAGTCGCTGGTTTGGATGTTGATCAAGATAATGCAACAGCTGGAGTTTCTTTTGATCATTTTTTTCCATTAATTCAGATAATCTCATAAATACCACCCTCACCTTAAGACTAAAACCAACCCGCTTACCTGATGTCGTACCTTCACCAAATGATCAAATGCCCACATCATCAATGAAATCAAGCTTTCAATTTTGCTTTTACACAATTCAAATCACATACATGACTAAAAATTCGCACAATTAGGCTGTCAGCGTCCTCAGACGTTGGCAGCCTAATGTGCGGATTTTAAATCTGTTGTTTAAGTTGGGCGCCGCTTGAAAATGCTCATTTTTTAATAAGCGCGTTCATCATGAACCAAATAGATAGTTGGGTTGCAACTACTTTTAACCTAAGCCAATTCATTCATATCCTTAGGTACTGCCCGTTGAGCGTCGCTTGATCCGAAGTCAAAAGAAGTATCAATGTTTACCTTAAATTGTAACATGTTTAATCTACTCATTCACGTTCCGCGCTTTTTTTGTGCTTGTGTTTTAGCAGCACGATCACCAGTAGCACAACGACGATGAGTAAAATCGCGACCACTGCCAGCAATGCATAGACCCACCAATGATTGGTTGACTTCAGGGTCACATCTTTTTGATTCAGATTCTTGGCAGTATGGTCGGTAATGGTAAATTCTTTGGTCAATGTCCAGTGATTTTGATAGCGTTGTTTGGCGCTGTTGGTTTGCCGTGTCACCTTGCCATCCGAACTCTGATTGCCATAGACTTCTAGTTGGGCAATGTAAGTGCCTGGCTCCAAGGCTTTCCCTGCCAACGCGATCGGAAAATCGAAAGTCGTATTAGGAGCTAATTGCATGCCTTCTTTTTTAACACGATAAAGCACCTTTTTGGCCCCTTTGGCACGCACATTCGCGTCAATGGCAACTTTGTTGATGAACGTCGGCGTGATGTTTTCCAGAGACGCGGAAATGACGTTGCGATAATTCACCTGGCTCGGCTTAACGGTATTCAATTTCAGCTCTGGTGCAACCGGCTGGGTAGTCTGTTGAAGCACAAGGCCAATGACGTAGGAAAACCGGTTGTTGATCGACAATCCTTTGCCTTTTTCTTTATTGGCCTGATCTTCCGTTTGATGCTCTTTGAGCGTGATCCCTCCGGCCATCTGCCCTTTCAAGGCGGCATCAGGCATGGTGACATCTAAATTCAAAACCATATTGCCCTTGGCCGGAATCTTGATCTGGCTAGGCGCTTTGACGTGATCCTTGAGATTAAACGCAAGGCTTTTGGCCGGTTTAATATCGTTAGGACTATATTCCACCACGCCATTAATGTTGGTTGTCGCGCTAGCAATGCCGACATCGACTTCGACCTCATTTTCGGTATCATTACGTAGATCAACGTGAAGGGTTTGCTGAGCGCCGCGATCCATTTTGATGTCAAAATAGCTAACATCTGTATGAACCTGATTGTCTGGCAGCTGAGCCTTTGCGGCAAAATTCAATTCTGAACCAAAAACATGCACGGTAGGGGTCAACAACATGGCAACAAACGCTGCTAAACAGAAAAGTATTTTCTTCACAGAAATCTCCTTTTTAAAAATGGTGTCTCGAGGCTATCGGCAAAATCATGCTAACGCTGGCCAACATTCGGTTAATTTTGACTAAGGCTTAGGCGTTACATTGGCCGGGGTTGATTCTAAGGTCCAAGTCAACGCGGTAACGTAAGCCTTGGCCATCTTCGGTGTCTTACCCGGAACTGACAATTCAACGGAATGGCCCATTTGCTTGTCGTCACCGAAACGGTAGATCCATGTGCCCATTCCTTGGTCCTTAACTGCTTCAACCGGGGCAATCTGGGCGGTGCCCGGAATTAATTCAAATGATGCCAAACCGGTTGGGGCGTACTTCGAATCGGTTGCTGAAACCAGACTCGCATTCTTGAACTTCAGTTGCGCGCCGATCAATTCACGGGTGGCATCATCTTTCACAGCGAACTGTTTATCTTGCTTCACTTTCAAGGTCCAACCTTCAAAAGTTCCACGCTTGTCGGAAACCTGAACATAATTAGGCCGGTCGACAGTTGTGCCGTCTTGTTGGGCAAACGCCTGTGGCTTCGCATAGTATTTGGCATCATCGCTACTGATCGCTGCTTCGCCGAACGTAAAGCTGGAAGCAAAGTCCAGTGACAGCGGGCCGCTTGTCCCCGGTGTCGGGTTGCCGCCTGGGTTACTTGGATCAATCGGCTTGATTGGATTAGGATCGGTAGGATCAAGCGGATCTTTTGGTCCGGTACTTGAGTTGTCGGCTTTAAACGTCACCTCACCATTTGAAATCATGTCAGTTGCTGAAGCCGCGTTAACTGCTGCCGGTGCTACAAGTCCTACCAAGGTTAATCCCAATAACGGTGCTGTCCAGATACTCTTCTTCATTTTTATTTTCCTTCTTCCTTATCTTCTTTAGGTTGTTTGATGATGAAAAACAGGAGCATGGTGACGATCAACAAGCCGCCGATTAAGCCGTATAGTATTTCCGGTCGCTCCCCAAGTCGCGGAACGAGTCCGGACCTGGACGGCGGGGCTTGTGACGTCGCTGATGGCTGATGTTGCTGGTTATTCGACTCGTGAGTTGATGAGGCTGTCGATGTTTCTTCGGCAGTAGATGAGGCCGGTTCAACAAAAACAACCTCACCTGTCGACGTGTATTGACTATCTGCAATGGCAACGAATTGTGGATGGCAAGCGAGTCCCAGCAAAAGAACAGCCAGTGGCAACCATTTTTTCATTTGGCCTATCCTTTCTTAATTTCCTGGCACGTCTTGCAGTGACCAGTCCAGTTCTCCCGAAAAGCTGCCGATCTTTTGTTTTTCAATCGGCAGGGTCAATTTGAACCCGCGAGCCGAGCTATCAATGGCGGTATTCCATTCACTGCTAACATCGCGTTCGGTGATACCCACATTGACTTCAGCAAGAATCGCCTGACTGGACAGAGTTTGTTCCTGACCGGCCTGATTCGTATAGGTTAGGCACCGGGTCGCGTCCACATTGCCGTTTTTAAACGGGCGTGCCATTCTAAGATAGAGGCGCGATTTCCGGGAGCCATTCGTGCGCGAATCTTCAATTTTTAAGCTGCCTTGAACGCGTGGCCGTAAGATTTGGGTCAACCCGGTAACCGTTTGATTCCCAAAATCCAAATCCGGCACGCTGATGACGGCTAGCTTGCCTGCTGGTTTCGGAACCACTTGCCGCTTTAATTTAAAAACCGACGCATTGCCCACCTGCTTTGCAACATCAGTGGGAAGTGCCGTTGGTTGCCGACTTACATACTTACCGTTAAAAATCCAATCGTCGTCACCGGTTTGGGTTGTCAGTAATTGGCCGTCCGCATGAACCTCGTACCCTTTTGTTTATTGGTTAAAGGGTTCAAGCAACACATTGGCCTGACTGGAAACCAAACCGGTGGGACTCGTTCCCCCAAATTTTCCGGTTTCAAGTATTAATTCATCGGCGTTATCAAGCGTAATGGTGCCTTTCCCTTTCTTGAAGAAATCGCCATTGACGTTTTTTAAATTTGCTTTCGCCCCCGGCCCTAGATTGATACTGGAGTTACTATTGAAATTGGTTGCACTAACCGTTTCGGCTAATAACTGGCCATTTCTTTGAACATCGATGGTCAGATCATGGTTATAGAACATTAAATTGCCAGCGACCGTTCTGCTGGTCTTAACATCCAAAACCGCCTCTTCACCAATGACGATACGGTTGTTGCGGATTGCGCCGATGCCGGTGTAGACAAGCGCATTGGTGGTATCGACTTTCAACCGTGCCCGCTTCTTTAATTCCAAATTCAACGGCCCGGTTGACGGCCAAAAGGTTCCCAGGACCTCGCCTTTAGCCAAGGTGATGGTGGTGTCTGAATCTTCTTCAAATAAAAAATTAGTGGCTTCGGCGAATTCCTGGATGAAGAATGAACCCGGGTTCTTCGTCGTGTAAAAACTGTTTTTCCCTCTGAAAATAATCTGGTTACTTTTATCGCGGATGTGAAGCGGTTGGGCACCATAATCTGAGTAATAGTCGACGTTTTCAATGATGATCTGACTGTTTCTAATGCTATTGTCTGCCGGCGCAATGCCGTAGTAGTTATTGGCAGAATGTTTAACGGACGCCTTGCCGATTTTAATATTTTTAAACGTAATCTGGATGCCACTGGCCGCGAAATAAATCCCGCGATGCCAATCTAGTCCGCTATTGTACATATAGGTGTATTTGTGATCGCCATCAATGGTGACTGACTGGCGCACCGGGATAGCGGCATCGCCAATATTGATATCAGCCGTTAAGCGAATATGCGTTTCACCACGTTTAATGGCGGCTGCCAATTCTTGAGCAGTTCCTACTAGAAAAGGTGAGGATTGGCTGGAGCTTGGTGCGGGCGCTGCTCTTTTTTGCCGCCGCTTCGAAGTCGCTGCGTCATCGGCTTGATCAGTTAGCGCTTCGTGAGTTGTATCACTCGCAATTGGCTGACTGGCAGACGCGGCGCTGACGTTGCTCGCTATCATTTGATTCGAACTCGTCGATGCTTCGCTACTTGTCTCAAGCTTACTTTCGGGGCTAGTAGATGGCACCTGTTGATCCGATTGTGAAACCGACGCTTCATTTAAGACTGGGCTAGGTGCTGATGAAGCTGCCTGTGAACCGACATTTAATGTAAGTGGTTGCAACAGCATGACACCTGACAAAAGCCAAAAAAAACTGTTTCATTTGTTTCACCCCTTTCTCAATGTTATTGATTATATAAGGTGGTTCTGACGTTTGTCATTTTCAGTTTTTATTTATAGGCTTAAAAAATAAAAAAATAACGGCTAATCCCGTTAATTTCCTAGGTATACAAGATTTTAAAAATCAGCTTGAAAACGGCGTCAATTTAATTCGGTTAGTCCAGTTAGCTGTGATCAATTTGTGAAATTGTTCTTTAATGGATACTGAAGAACATTTTCGCAATTACTCATCATCGTTAAAAACAAACCGCAAACCATTTCTTTTATAACGGTAGATGGGTGCTATTCGTAAATCAGTTGGTAATGGTTCATGCCATTTACGATAGGCCTGTGTTGGAAGTGGCGTCGTTCCCCATAACGCGTTCGCCGGCGCAGGAGTCTGCGTGTAAGGACCTCGGTCGCAATGGCCAAAGACCGGCCATCACGCTCGAGGCCACTTTTGATTAGGTATCTAGATGTACGTAACCCGTACTCTCTCCATAACGCGTTCGCCGGCGCAGGAGTCTGCGTGTAAGGACCTTGGTCGCAATGGCCAAGCCCGGGCCATCACGCCCAAGGCCACTTACACTCCGACTCCTAAACGCGCC
>NZ_BACQ01000029.1 GCF_000260435.1 Lacticaseibacillus zeae DSM 20178 = KCTC 3804
TAATGCGGGATATAGTTTACGCGAAGCTAGATCCCCTGACCCTCCAAAAATAATGATCACAGCGCGTGATTCTTCTGGCATGTATACGCCCCTGCTTTCTCAAACAGCCTTATGTTGAAATACAACAAAGCGTTCCTCCCGAGGTAAATAAGACTTTTCCCCCGCAGGCGCCTCAATGGATCCGAATGGCATTTCAGCCCGGAGCACCCATTCAGCAGGAACTGCAAAAGCTTCGCGCACTTGCTCATCAATCAAGGGATTATAGTGTTGCAAACTGGCACCGATATTATTCAAAGCAAGCGCGACCCAGACCGCCTGTTGCGCCCCTCCCTGAGCTTGTTCAGCCCAATCTTGAAAGTTGTCGCGGTAAAGTGGATAATCCTTCTCTTCTTGCCTGACTGTTGCACTGTCTTCAAAAAACAAAATGGTTCCAAATGCAGCCTTAAAACTATTTAGTTTCTTCAACGTTGCTTGGTAAGCCTCATCTGATGGAACCTCTGAGCGCAAACGTTCAGCTGTCAGGTCCCATAAGTGTTCGTGATGCTCATCAAAGAGAAAAATCGCCTTCACTGTCTGGCCATTAAAGGCCGTTGGTGATTCAATGATGGCATCTTGCGCTATCTTGACAATATCATTCGTCGGCGTCGTGACCGATCTGCCCAGTTGGTAAATCGACCGCCGTTTTTTTAAAGCAGATACAATTTGATTGTTAAACATTTTATAACCTCCGTGTGCTTATCCATTCGTTAATGACCTATCCCGGGATCGCAGGGACAAAAGGAAGCGTCTGCCGATAGTCGCTACCGAAGCTGATAATCCGCCAACGATCAATCAGTTTTTTGTCTGACCCCCTGTTGTCCTTGCAAACATTATGATACGATTAGCACTATATTAATGTAAGTGAGAAAAATGTAAGTCATTTTAACTCGAAGGAAGTCCTCTCTATGGCACGCGAAGTTTATGATTGCGCTGAAGGTTGTCCCGTCCAAAGCACAGTCCAATTCATTTCCGGAAAATGGAAGAGCGTCATTTTATATCATCTTTTGAGAGGTGACGCGACACGTTTTAGCACGCTTAATCGCGCGATCCCATCCGTTACCGAACGAATGTTGGCACTGCAGCTGGCACAACTGGAAGCTGATCATCTTATCGTGAAAAAAATAGGTACCGTTAGTGACAACCGTTCGCTGGAATACAGTTTAACTTCATTTGGGCGATCCTTAACACCGGTTATCGAAGCCATGGCCGCTTGGGGATCCGCCTTCAACGATCACAAGATTGAGGCAAACGACAACGTCTAAGGGTTTCTGTTGAACCCTTCTTTATTTCCGTTAATTGAAAACTGACGCAGCAAATCGTCAACACCAAAAAGGACGAATGAGATTTCCCACACAATGTGGAAATCCATTCGTCCTTCATTTTGTTTTCGCACAGTCAGTCGCTATGACTCACTCATGCTCACTGCGTTTTAATGCCGTGCTGGTCAATCAGTCGGCGCAGCTTGCTTTGAATTGTCAGCATGGTCATCCTATCTGACTGCTTGAACGCATCGACATAACTAGGTGCGTCGGTGGTGATGGTTGCGACTTGCCGGCCATCGAGATCGCTAATCATGATCGTATTCCCGTTTAGTTCGGCCGTGAAGTAGCTGCCTTCAAATCCTTCGTCCAGCAGCCACTGTGCCCAGTTTTGAATATTTTCGGCAATCGCCTGATCAAGCGGCATTTTGTCTTTTAAACTGGCCTGCCGCTTTTTGACTTCTGCCAAGGTCATATATGCTTCGGTTTCCATAATAACAGCGCCAACCTTCTTCTTTTAGCACCACACAATTCCTGACTCCGTCTTCAATCGCTGTCAGTATACCCTGCCTGTGCTAAAAGTGCACGTCAGAACCATTGCGATGCAAGGCCGCCATTTTGTAAGCGCGGCGGTTTTCGTAGTAATTCGCGTGAACCAGCTGCAGATAAGGATTGATGGCCCAGTCGAAGAGATGGAACGTGGCATTTTCCAGCAAATACCAGCCAATCAGTGAGAGGTACAAGCCCAGTAAATCTCCCTTGAAACCTTTCATGAGGCGCCATGATCCGATCAAAGCCGTGATGGACGAAAACCGTTGATCGGCTTCGTGGCCATCCTTAAAGACCCAAAACGCCTGCCGCCATCCTAGTGCTAACATAACTCCGGGAAAGATCAGAAAAGAGAACCCGATGAGTGTCAGAAAATACATAAAGATCCACAATGAAATGGACCCCCAAAACCATTTACCGTTGAACAAACCTAACACAGCTTGAAGCGGTCGTACACGTTCATGGTTGCGGACGAGATCCAGCACCGCAAAGTTAACACCTTGGGCCAACATCGTCACGACAAGGCTTTGAATCGTATTCACCATGCCGCTGTCATTACTGCTTTGGGCGTAGTAAGCCTGAAAGCCAGTCGGATCGGTGAACATTTTTTCGGCACCGAAGCCTTGCACCACCGCCTGGATCATCAAATAAACGGTAATCGTCGCCGCGGCCTGCAACAAGCTCGGCAACAAATACGCCAGCATAAGATCCCGACGATTCGTTCCCGTCTTCAGTTGTTTCTTGGCTGCTTGTTTCAATTGCGGGAAAGTCATTAAATTTTCTGCCAAAGTCCATGATCCTCCTGATCAATGATCAATTTTAACGGTTTCCTTCTTATTTGCTTTGGCACGGCGGCGTGCGTGGCGCAAAACGCGATGAATGCGCCATAAAGCATACAGTTGTTGGGGAATCGCACCGAAAACACCCAAGGACTGAGTGGCTGAATCGCGCCGGACCACATGGTGATAAGCCGGATGGCCGGTATATAGGAAATGGTGCGTTGCCATCACGTAAGTTGCCGTAAATAGTTCGTCTTCCATAATGGACATTTGCTCGTCGAAGCGCAACTGCAATCGTTCAATAACGTCGCGGCGAAAAACTTTGTTCCATAGATAACCGCGAATATAGCCCACTGGATGCAGCATCTGTCGAATCAATCCGTCGCGCGTCAATTGTTTTGCCTTGCGTAACCCCGGTCGCACCGGTCTCGGAGCGGGATCATCCCGGAAAAACGGCATCGCAATGAGATCCCATCCTTGATTCATCATTTTAACGGCATGGGCAATAAAGTCCGGCTCATACCAGTCATCGCCATCCATGAATGCCACCAATTCACCACGTGCCTGCGCCAAACCGCTATTACGCGCTGCGGAAACGCCTTGGTTCACGGACTTTAAAATGGCATGAATGCGGTTATCCAGCCGGGCAAAATGGCTCACAATCTGCGGTGACCGATCGTCGGAAGCGTCATCAATCACGATGATCTGTAAATGGGAATAAGTTTGTGCCAAGAGACTCTGCAAGCCATGTGCCACGTATGCCTCAAGGTTATAAACCGGTACAATAATCGTCACAAGCGGCGTTGTCATGACGCCACCTCCTCGTGAATCCGTTGCTGATAGGCTGTTTGCTTAAGTTGAATACGTATCAATCCTTTTTTGGTAAGTGTTGCTCAGCTGCCAACGATAAAATTTGTCTGCGGGGCAAACCAGCGTTTTTGCGGCGCTGATAATTTCTTATCCGTAATCAGCGTGCTGATCTGACCTAGTTCCAATCCGCGATAAGGCGCTTCAATCTGGAACTTTTCGGTTTCAGACACTACGACCACCTGACGCGCCGATAACGCTGCTGCTTGTTTAACCTGTGCATCTTCCATATAAGAAAAGTACACGCCGTCTTCGGCAATCGCGGTTGCGCCGATAAACGCGGCATCAAAAGCAATCCGGCGCAAAGTTTCCAGCATGGTCGGCTCAAAGAAGAACCGCGCGTGGTGGTCAAGCTTGCCGCCAAAAAGATGCAGGTTGACTTGTTCTTCTACTGAAAGGGCAATGGCATTATCGAGGCTGTGCGTGTAGACGGTCACCGGATGCCGAATGGACTGTGACAATTTCAAAAGCGTGGTCGAGTCATCAATGAAATAAACGCCGCCCGGTTTGATCAGCGATAATGCTGCCTTAGCCATTTTCGTCTTTTGGGTCGAAAACCGTTTCAAACGAGCTGAGTAGCTAGGAATACTGTGGCCGAAGTTTAACGATACCAAGCCACCACGGGTTCGGCGGGCAATTCCTTGGGCATCCAAAGCCACAATGTCCCGGCGTGCTGTGTCACGAGAAACGCCAACTGCTTTCATAATGTCGTCAATACTCAGTTCATTACGGACTGCCAGCAGTCTTTTGATCTCCTCAAAGCGTTTTTCCCGATACATCGCCACCGCACAAACCTCCCTACTTGTCTCGCCTTATTATACCTGATTCTTGAAAACCGCGTTTATGGAAGAACATTTATTGTCCAATTTTCGATTTCAACAAGTGGATAATCCGCAATTTGGTCTTGACCACCCTCGGTAACGACCCACAATTCTGACTTTTTAGCCGTAAAATTAGCATATCATTTCCTGATCGCTAAAAGTTTAGGCTCCCATAAATTTTGGAAAAATTCACAAATTGTGGTAGAAAATGTCCGCAAATCACAGAATCTTCAAGGGTTGAACCCACTTTTTCAAAAAATGTTCAGTGATTGTTACGAAAAAATTTAACATTCGTTTTGTTACGTCAGCGTAACAATATTACCAATTTAGCTATTTTTGTAATGATGCTGGTATTTTATTGACACACCACACCTATATACTTCGTTTGTGTTCTCGGGGGAACAAAACGACGGCTATTCAAAATATAGGAGTGAATTTTTATCTTTACTAAGCAAATTAAATTATCGATCATTACGTTACTCAGCGTGGCACCTTTGTTAGGAATGGCAAGCAATCATTCGCAAAAGGTTGAAGCGATTGCCGATCATGCCACATCTGATAGTGACAACAGTAAAGTCAGTGCCAAGTCAATTGTGTTAAGCAATGAGGCTAAGGTTGAACAGGCGAATGCATATTCACTGATCAATCCTAAGAATGAAAATACCATCACAGTCGGCACAAATGATATTGCCGAAGCAGCACATCAGATTGCTGATCAAAAAGCGGCTGCTGCCAAGGCTGCCGAAGAACAAGCCGCTGCCGAAAAAGCAGCTGCAGATCAGGCAGCTGCCGAAAAAGCAGCGCAAGAGCAACAAGCTCAGGCACAGGCAGCGCAAAATGCTGCTAACGCTGCGGCGGCAAGTGCAGCACCAACGAGCACTGCACAAACAACCCAGACAACAACCAACAAGGGAACCTTTAAGTTGAGCTTCTACGATCCCGCAGTCCTCGGCTCAAACATGGGATACGATGGCGTTGCAGCCAATCTCTCGGTCTTCCCTAAAGGCACACGTCTGAAGATCACCTTGTCTGATGGTACAGTTTGGTATCGGACCGTCAATGACACCGGTAGTTTTGCGGCGGGCAACCCTAACCAACTGGATGTCGCGATGCCTAACTCCCAGATTCCTTCAGCAGGTGTGATGTCAGCAACCGTTGAAGTTGTTGGCTAATTCATCAGTTCGGTAAACCTCCTCACAAACCTGAGGAGGTTTTTTTATGCCTTCCAAAAAGTCACTCCCATACATTTCTTACGATTTTAAAATTAAAATTCTTGACATTCACCGATTTCTTTGTAAAATAAGTTTCAATTCAACAAATGTTCAAAAACGATGAGTAGAAGAGTACCTAGGTTGTCAGTGTCAGCGAGTCTCGGTTGGTGGGAAGAGACCTCTGATTGCCTGGTGGAAAGTAGTCTACGAGTTGCCATTGCGACTTCGGGAGTAATGGCTGGGATTGCGCCCATTACAGCAATCGCGTATCGCCGGGAATCCGGCCGTACGCGGCGAGGCCGCTGACGGTGACGTTGGTGGTAAAGTAAGGTGGTACAGCGTGATCCGCGCCCTTAACAGTTCTGACTGTTAAGGGCTTTTTTGATGTGAGCGTGAGCCGGCGCGTTTAGAAGCCGGAGTGTAAGGAGATTTCTGCGACTGCGAACGCGTTATGGGCAATGCGCTACATGCCCGCCTCAATAAGCTTCTTGCAGTCAGTGTCGCGATTGCAATCGTTTATAAAATGGAGGGATTCTCAATGTCAACACAACCCAAACTTACCAAACGCCAGTACCTTACCCTTGGCTCCCTGTTGTTCGGGATGTTCTTTGGAGCCGGAAATCTGATTTTCCCGATTCACATGGGCCAGCTAGCCGGAAGTGCCTGGCTGCCTGCCGCCATTGGCTTTTTATTATCAGCGGTGTTACTGCCGCTCCTGTCCATCATGGCCATCAGCCTCACTCGTGCGAGTAGTATGTATGATCTAGCTCGTCCGGCAGGTCATGGATTCGCCTTGTTCTTCCTGCTTGCGACTCACGCCAGCCTTGGCTTACTCATCGCCTCGCCGCGGACGGCCACAGTCACTTATGCGATCGGGATTTCACCTTTTTTAGGAAAGGCGCAGCAGCAAATCGGCTTACTGATCTTTTCGTTCATTTTCTTCCTGGCAACTTTTCTTCTTGCCCGGAATGAAAGCAAAATTACCACCTATATCGGCAAACTGCTAAATCCGCTTTTTCTGATTTTACTAGCCTTCATTTTCTTCTGGGCACTTTTGATCAAAGGTGACATTCGGACCATTAGCTTTACCGGTAACGCCAACTTAATCAGTGGCAATCTCGTTAACGGCTTTTTGCAGGGTTACAACACGATGGATGCTTTAGCGGGCTTAGGCTTTGGGGTGACGATTATTACCGCCCTTAAACTCATGGGGCTGCATCGCGCTTCCAGTCGGGCCAAAGCGGTTGCGAAAGTGGGTTCTTTGGCAATGGGGCTCGAGGCGATCATCTACCTGCTACTCATCATGTTAGGCGCCATCAGCCTGGGTTTTGCTAAATTAACCGCAAATGGCGGCACCGCCTTTAATCAGATCATGACCCATTATACAGGACTCATCGGAACCGCCTTGCTTGGTGCCATGACGTTACTGGCCTGTCTGACAACCGCGATCGGCTTGGTTACTTCCTTCTCCCAGGATCTTGGTCACCGCTTCCCGAAGCTGGGTTACCATTTCTTCTTACCGATCACGACAATCGGGGCGTTTTTCATCGCCAATTTCGGACTGGATCAGATTATCGCCTACTCCACGCCGATTTTGATGCTGCTTTATCCATTGGCCATTGCCTTGATCATGTTAGGGCTGCTTCATCCGTGGATCGGCAAGAATACCCGCATCTATAAGACCACCATCGCCTTTACCATGATTCCGGCCTTACTCGATGCCATTCACGCGCTGCCTGCCGGTTTGGCGCAATTGCCTTTCTTTGCCGCAATTCAACATTTTGCTTCAACCTTCATCCCCTTGTTTGGCATTGGCATGGACTTTGTACCATTCCTCCTCATCGGGTTTATCTGCGGCTTCATTGCTGCCAAGTTTAGCGGGGCAAAATTGGCACCTGACCTGCCTGATCCAGACTAACCTTGCTTTATATGAACCAAAGGAGTGTAAAAGGGACGATGCTTGCCGCGCTGGCTTGCCCGCCTCGATGCAGAAACAAAAAGGCGAAAGAATTCTCGCCATCGCAAACTGCGATTTGAGAATTCTTTCGTCTTTTTTCGGTTATGCCTAGGTTTGAGGCACTAAATATCTCAGAACATCACGGCCCAGTAGTGGCACCGTCAAGTGAGACCGTATAAACCGGATTGTTGGCGGTCCAGTCAAAACCGGCCGCATTGTTAATTTCATTTTGCCGGGTATTGAAGTTACTTAGCTTTTCGCTTTGTAAACCTAGTTGTTCACGCAGTTCGTCTGACGTTTTCTGAAGCGTATCGGTCTTCATAACCTGATAGGCAGCATTATCAATGTAAACACCGATACCTCGAAGTTGCTTACGTTCGATAGTGCCCGCTGAAGCCCGGTAATTTTGGGCAATCGCCATCATGTCATCAAACGTCAGATTCGTCCGCATGCTGGAAGATAAGGAATCCATGACCTTCTGATAATTGGTCAACGACTTAACTGACAACAGATGCTTGACAATTTGATTGATGACTTCCTGTTGCCGCTTCTGCCGGCCATAGTCACCTTCCGGATCTTCGTCACGCATCCGCGCGTAAGCAAGTGCCAGTTCGCCATTGAGATGGGCTTTGCCTTTCTTGAACGTCTGACCACCGGTGTTGGCGTCTGTCCAGGTAAATGGTACGTTGACGTCCACACCGCCGACAGCATCGACAATCTTTTGCAGGCCTTCCATATTAACCGTCACGTAATAATTAATTGGAACATTCAACAACTTTTCAACGGTTTTGATAGCTGCGCTTGATTTGCCATAAGAGTACGCTGCATTGATCTTTTCATAGGTTGAAGAGTCGTTGCCGGTCCCCACCATTTCTGCCAGGGTGTCACGCGGAATGCTGACCATCGTTGTTTTCTTTTCTTTAGGATTAATGGTCACTAACATGAGGGTATCGGATCGACCGGTATCTTTACGGCCAAAAGCGCCGGTGTCGGTTCCCATCAGGAGAATACTGATGGGCTTTTTGCCATCAAGGTCAGAGTCAACAGCCTTGGTGCTGACGGGATCGTAAGTTTTCGCCACGGCTTTCTTCGCTTGGGAGTAGAATCTGGCCGCATAGCCGCCCGCAAGGAATAACGCCACGAGCGCGATGACGACCACTGCCCGAAGAATCGGACGGCGCCGCTTGGGTTTATCATGTGTCGTTCGCAGATTTGAATCTTGTTGCTTAGACATTACTTCTTCACTCCAGTTTTAGTTTCTACGGTAGTGTAGCAGATAATTATGAAGAAAGAAGGGATTTAGCTCAAAAATCAGCGTGATATGGTAACATTAAAGAAATATTAGAAATTGGAGCTGATCAGATGCAACATTTACCGGTACGTGAAGATGTTCCAACCAAGCTGACGTGGGATCTAACCACCATTTATCCAAATGATGCGGCCTGGACAGCCGACTTTGAAGCTGTGCGTGAACAGGCCAAAGAAGCAGCCGCGCTCAAAGGAACTTTAGGCAATTCAGCCGATGCACTCATCACCGGCATCAAGGCGGTTTTAGCAGTCTTTCGACGATTTGAGAAAGTCTATGTTTATTCAAGCCTGAAAAGCGATCAGGATACTGGCAACGCCACTTATCAGGCGATGAATGCCAAGGCCGAGAGCCTCGGTGCCGAACTTGCCAGTCAGTTAGCCTTTTTGGATCCGGAGATTCTGGCAATTCCCGCAGACAAACTGACAGCATGGCGCGACACCGAAAGCCTCAAGCCGTTTGGGCATTTTATTGATGCGATCACCGTTAATCGCCAACATGTGCTGACAACCGCAGCCGAGGCTCTGATTGCCAGTGCCGGTGATGCGCTGAACGCCAGCCATGCTACTTTCAACGTCCTAGATAATTCCGACCTGCAATTCGGTTTCGTCGAAAATGAAGACGGCGAAACGGTGCAACTCAGTAACGGCTTGTATGGCCAGTTGATTCGCTCAACTCAGCGAAAATTGCGCAAAGAAGCCTTTGAAACGTTACTGCGTGCTTACGAAAGCATGAAGAACACGTTTGCCCAAACGCTGAGCGGTCAGGTCAAGGCGCACAATTTCAATGCCAAGGCCCATCATTACGCCAATGCCCGCGCGGCGGCAATGGCAAGTAATCATATTCCGGAAAGTGTTTATACGACCCTCATCGACCAGGTCAACACCCATCTGCCGCTTCTGCATCGCTATGTCACATTGCGGAAAAAAGTCCTGGGCGTCAATCAATTGCACATGTATGACATCTACACCCCGTTGACCGGCAAGCCGCCATTGACCTTCACGCTTGACCAGGCCAAAGCCGAGGCATTAAAGGCTTTGGCGCCGCTTGGTGATGATTATCTCAGCCATGTCCGGGAAATCTTTGACAACCGCTACATTGATGTCGTCGAAAATAAAGGCAAACGTTCCGGCGCTTATTCAGGTGGGTCTTACGATACGAATCCGTTTATTTTGCTGAACTGGCATGACGCGGTGGACGAACTTTATACTTTGATTCACGAAACCGGCCACAGCGTTCACAGCTGGTACACGCGTCACAACCAGCCTTATGTGTATGGCGATTACCCGATTTTTGTTGCCGAAATTGCTTCGACCACCAACGAAAATCTGCTCACCGATTACTTCCTGACCCACACGGATGACCCCAAGGTACGCGCCTACATCCTGAATTACTATCTCGATGGCTTTAAAGGTACCGTCTTCCGCCAGACGCAATTTGCCGAATTTGAACACTGGATTCATCAGCAGGACCAACAAGGCGAGCCACTCACGGCAACCAGTATGTCAACATACTACGCCGATCTCAATGCCCGGTATTATGGACCGGATGTTGCCCGCGATCCCGAAATTGCCTTCGAATGGGCACGAATCCCGCATTTCTATTACAATTATTATGTCTATCAGTATGCAACCGGTTTTGCCGCAGCATCAACGCTAGCTGCCGGCATTAGCAGTGGCGAACCCAACGCCGCGTCCCGCTACTTGGACTATTTAAAGTCAGGCAGCTCGCAATATGCCATCGATACCATGAAGACCGCCGGCGTCGATATGACCAAACCGGACTATCTGGAAGCGGCATTTTCAATGTTTGAAAAACGGTTAACCGAATTGGAAGAACTTTTACAGAAAGGATGAGTCCTTTGAAACTTGGATTTATTGGCACCGGTGTGATGGGCACCGGCATCATCAAGAACTTTCTTAAAGCCGGTCAGGAAGTCATCGTTTACAATCGCACCAAGGCCCATGCACAGGCAGTCTTGGATGCCGGTGCGGTCTGGGCAGAATCGCCTCACGCCGTTGCTGCACAATGTCATGTTGTCATGTCGATGGTCGGCTTCCCACAAGATGTCGAGGCAGTCTATTTTGGCTGCGATGGCATTCTTGCCGGTACCCAAGCCGGTGACTTAGTGATTGACATGACCACCAGCACCCCGACACTGGCCAAGCAAATTGCCGAAAAAGCCAAAGAAAAAGGCGTCATTGCCATTGATGCGCCTGTTTCCGGTGGAGATATCGGCGCTGAAAAAGGCACCCTCACGATTATGATCGGCGGTCAAAAAGACTTGCTGCCAAAACTCAAAGAGCTGTTTGCGCCAATCGCCTCATCCGTCAATTATTTTGGCCCGGCTGGTTCCGGGCAACATGCCAAAATGGCCAATCAAATTATGATTGCCGGCACGATGACCGGATTGAGCGAAATGCTCGTCTATGGGAAAGCTGCCGGACTGGATCTGAACGAAATTCTGAAAGTCGTCGGCAGTGGCGCCGCGGCGAACTGGAGTCTCAGTAATTACGGTCCGCGCATGCTGCAAGCCGATTACACGCCAGGCTTTTTCGCCAAGCATTTTCTCAAAGACCTCCGCATTGCGTTAGACGAAGCCAAGAAAATGCATTTACAGTTGCCGGCAACCGAATTGGCCGAAGATCTGTATGCCAAAATGGTGGCAGCAGGCAAAGGCGATTTAGGCACGCAAGGGTTAGTCACAATGAACGAACGGTGGGATGAAGCATGACCAAAATCGCCATTTTATCAGATATTCACGGCAATATGACTGCCTTTTCGGCGGTTATTAAAGACGCCCAAGCACATCATGCAGATGAATATTGGTTTCTTGGCGATCTATTCTTACCAGGTCCGGGAGCAGCTAACCTCTGACACGGCCTGCATGCCTTGCCGCTGACGCATCTCGTCAAAGGAAACTGGGATGACGATTTATTCTGGGTTTTAGATGGTCCGGTCGACTTGGCGCAACCCACCGATGTCTACTTCAGTCGCTTAGTGGCGTATCTGTGGCCGCAGCTGACGGCCGACATGTTGACGACCATCCGTCATTGGCCGCTGCATGACGTTTTTGAACAAGATGGCCTCGTGATCAGCCTGGCGCACAATCTGCCAAACTGCAATCACGGCCATCGCTTATACCCCGATCAGCCGCAACCAAATTTTGACCAGATTGCCCCTAATCAGGATATCGACATCGCGATTTATGGACACACTCATCAGCAATTGTTGCGCTATACCAGCAGCGGTCAGGTCATTCTCAATCCCGGTTCGATTGGCCAAGCCTATTCGCCGCGGGCTAAGTTGCAAACGACTACCTACGCGGATTACGCATTATTGGAACTCGACAACGGTGCCATCACCGACTTGAACTTACGGCAGGTTCCCTATGACGTCGCGGCTGAATTGGCGGTGGCCAAGAAAGCCCAGCTACCTTATCTGGAGGTTTACACCAAGCTGCGGCACACTGGCGCGACAAGCACCCACGATGCCGCCTACCTTGCCCAGTTCGACCAATCCCACCACTATCGGGCAGAGGTCGCTGAATTTTTGCGCCAGCAGCGTCAGCGGCACTAGTGGGATTTAGACTAGCACGAAAAAATGGCTTTAGAGAGGCATGCATCTGCTCTCTAAAGCCATTTTTTAATGCAATTCAATCAATTTGTCTGGTGGTGATACCACAGTGCCAAGAAATAAAAGATAAACTCAATGGCAGCGATGAAGAAGGTTACTGGCCAGTTCGTCAGGAAGCCAAGGTAAAGGCCGCTCCAGACGCCAATGAGCGCCGTGATGACGGAAATCACGATCATCTGCGGCAGCGTCCTTCCCAGATACTTGGCAACATTGGGCGGTAGCGTGAGCAAAATGAATACTAGCAAACTACCGACAATCTGCGCACCGATCGAAACCGACACCGCGAGAATGAGCAGAAAGTAAATGGAAATGTATTTACTTTTCAACCCCTGTGCGGCAGAGCCCACCGGATCAAACGAATCAAAAGCTAGGCGGCGATAGCCAAAATACAGCGTAAACAGAACGCCGGCAGCCAACGCGACCAGCTGCCAAACGTCACTGCGCGAAATGCCGATAATACTGCCGAACAAAATTGTCGTCGCATAACTGGCATTGGCACTCGAAAGCGATAAAAACAAAATACCCAAGCCGATGAACAAGCTCGAAACCGCGCTAATCGACGCTTCCCGGCGCGAGGCCTGAACCGACATGCGGCCAACGCTGATACTGCTAATGGCCGTAAACATCAACATCCCATCCAGTGGCCTAATGCCAGCAAACACCGCAAATGCGGCACCGGCAAAACCCACCTCAGACAAAGTGTGCGCCAGGAAAGACATATTACGGGCAACCACAAAGACGCCGACAATACCGGTCGTGATAGCGATAAACGTGCTGGCCATAAAAGCATTTTGCATGAAGGCATAAGCAAATAAATTCATGCGATCACCCCGCGATTCTCGGCATCGTTGCGCAACTCTTCCGGCATTGAAGCCAGATCCATCTCGGCAGTCGGCTTCATCTCATAACGATCGCCAGTCAGCAACAAATATTGTTTGGTATATTGCTTCGCCAGGCTCAAGTCATGCGTCACGAACAACACCGTTAGCTTCTGAGTCTGGTTCAGCTCCTGGACCAGATCCATCAACTCATGCTTGGTATTCACATCCAAGCTCGCTGTCGATTCGTCAAGAATCAAAAAGTTGGGATCATCCAACAGCGCCTGGGCTAAATAAGCCTTCTGCTTTTCACCGCCGCTCGCCATTCCGAGCCGCGTGTCAGCAATATGCGTTAAGTGAGTCGCTTCGATAACCCGGTTCAGCGCCGCTTTTTCCTTAGGGGTATGCCAGAAGAAAAGATGATCCAGCTGCCGCAATTGAATAAAGCTGCGGATTGACAGCGGGAATTCTTCGTCAACATTGCGAAATTGTGGTACATAGCCCAGTCGAACCGGCGGCTGCTTGCGAAACTGAATCGTACCGGCTTGCGGCTTTAACTGTGCCATCAACAGGCGAATCAGTGTGGTCTTCCCCACCCCATTCGGCCCAACCAAGCTCGTTATCGAGCCAACATCCAAATGAAAACTCAGGTCGCGATAAAGTTGTTGATCGCGAAATCCAAAACTAAGGTGCTTCACAGACAAAATCGGTTCGCTCATAGCTGCCTCCCAATCGTAGACGGTAACGATTACGATCTACTATTTTACCTAAGTTTTCATGAAAAGGCCAGTTTTATTTGGTTTTATCTGCTTTGAACGGATTAGCGGCACTAAAGTCAATCCGAATCGTTTTCGGCTTATCCTTCACCACAAGAATATAGCCATGCCCTAGAAAAGGCTTGTCCCCCTTATAGGTCAACGGGAATTCCTGTGCGGGTGCCAGGTTACCTTGAATGATCATCGCATACATTTCGTCATCGGTATAATCATCTGAAAAGGCAATTGCCACCGGTGCCGTTACCAGTTGCTTGGCCTTCTGCATCACGGCAATGACATCAAAGATCTGATTCGTCACTTCTTCGGGAAAAACCTTGGCAACATCTTCGGCAACGCGGCGTTTTTTGGTTGGTTCGTACATAAGTTAACGATCTCCATTTCTGTATTTGTGAATGGCGTAAGTTTATCATATTGAGCGGCTGACTGCGACGGTCGGCTTGAACCTGCAAACGCAAAAAAGCCGACGTATCGTCGACTTTTTAATGTTTTTGCCTTTAAACAAACAAACTCAACAGCAGCACCCCACCCAGTCCGACAACGGAGATAATCGTTTCTAACAAAGTCCATGTCAGCAAGGTCTGCTTAATGGTGAGATCAAAATATTCACGGAACATCCAGAATCCGGCGTCGTTGACGTGGCTGGCTGCCAATGATCCAGCACCAATTGCCAGCACCATCAAAGCTGGTTGGATGCCGGCGCTTTGCATCAATGGCAATACCAGTCCAGAAGCGGTCATGGCAGCAACGGTTGCCGAGCCGAGTGCGATTCGCAAAACCACGGCAATTAACCAGCCAAGAATCAGTGGCGAAATGGACGATGAGACGAATAGGTTTTTCACGGAATCACCAACGCCGCCATCAATTAAGACCTGCTTGAATGCGCCGCCGCCACCGATAACCAACAGCAGCATCGCAATGGACTTCACCGCATCTTCCAGCGTAGCCATGATATCCTTGGCCGGCAGTTTGCGGGCATAACCCATGGCCCACATGGCGAATAGAAGTGAGATTAGCATCGCAATACTCGGTGACCCGATAAAGGCGATCAGATTGTCCATGCCGGTCGGTGTTTTTGGTGTTTTGCCACCATGCAGAACCAGTTCATAGACCGTCGCAATGGCCATCAGGATAACCGGGAACAGGGAAGTCAAAACCGAGATACCGAAGCCAGGGGTTTCATCAAGCTTGAAGGTTTTTTGCGGCCCCAACGCTTTTAAATTCCCACGCCGTTCAAAAGCATCCGGAACCAGCCGATGGGCAAGTTTGGAAAATAGCGGGCCGGCGATGTAGACGGTTGGCACCGCAATGATCACCCCATACGCCAGAACCAGTCCAGCTGAAGCACCCAGCGCCGTCGAAATGGCTGTGGGTGCCGGGTGTGGCGGTAAGAAGCCGTGCGTGACCGACAAAGCTGCTGCCATCGGAATGCCAAGTGTCAAAATCGGGACACCGGCTTCAGCAGCAATGGCAAAGACGATCGGAACCAGCAAAACGATCCCGACTTCAAAAAACAAAGCAATGCCGATAATGAAAGAAGCCAAAACCACCGCTAATTGAAGACCCCGGCGTCCGAACGCGTTAATCAGCGTGTGGGCAATGCGATAAGCACCACCGGCATCGGCAACCAGCCGCCCCAGCATCGCACCAAAACCAAACACCAGCGCAAGTTCACCTAATTGCGAGCCAATACCGGTTTGAATACTCGTGGCGATCTTAGCTGGTGCCATCCCCAACCCCAGCGCCACAACAACAGCTGTTATTATCAGAGAAACATAAGTGTTGAACTTAAACTTAATAATCAACACCAACAGTAATAGAATACCTAGAACCAAGACAAGTAAATCCATGGTAAGTCCCCTCCTGAGCGTGAGCCAGCGCGGGTAGAAGCCGGAGTGTAAGCGGCCTTGGACGTGATGGCGGTCTTTGCCATTGCAACCAAGGTCCTTACACGCAGGCTTCTGCGCTGGAGAGTGCGTTATGATGAGTGTGAACCGACGCGGTGAGAAACCGCTTACAAAACTAGCGATAAAAAGTGGCAGCCGTATTGAGTTTGTCTCGCGTCTGTCGACCACTTTTTTCATAGACTGTATCATAAGCAAGCATTAGCTACCGCTTTTTCATTAATCCTGTTCTTTGCTACGTGCCCTCGGATCCGGATGTGCACGTTGATAATCGGCAATCGCCTGATATTCACTGCCGAGTTTGCGCGTTAACCGAATCCAGATTGGCAATAATTCCCGATAAGCCTGGAAGTTAGCTTCATTCGGTTCGTGTGTGTTGGTCACGCCAATCATATCCTTGACGACACTGAGATCACCAATCAACCCTAGCGATTTCATTCCAATCACTACGGCTCCCAGTGCTGAGCTTTCAAAGCTTTCGGGAATGTTGACTTCCTGTTCAAATACGTCGGCCAGCATTTGCCGCCATAATGCGCTGCGGGCGAACCCACCTGTGGCCTGAATGGCGCGCGGTTTACCGGTAATGCCTTCGATCATCAACATCACCATATACAGGTTATAAACAATCCCCTCAAGTGCGGCGCGAACCATGTGTGCCCGCGTGTGTTGACGGGTTAAGCCGAAGAAACTGCCGCGCGCATTTGCGTCCCAAATCGGTGCCCGTTCCCCGCCAAGATAGGGGTGGAATAACAGCCCATCCGCACCGGCAGGAATTTTGCTGGCAATATCGGTCAAAACTTCATATGAATCAACCTGCAATTGCTCAGCGGTAATTTTTTCCGGCGCAAACAACTGATCGCGCACCCAGCGGAACACGATGCCGCCATTATTCACCGGACCGCCGACGACCCACTTATCAGGCGCTAGGTAGTAAGTGAACAACCGCCCTTGCGGATCAACAACCGGCTTATCCGTCACCACACGAACGGCGCCTGAAGTGCCAATCGTGACCGCCAAAACGCCAGGATCAATCGCGCCAACGCCAAGGTTACTTAGCGTGCCATCGCTAGCTCCGAGAATGAACGGTGTTTGGTCGTCAATGCCCGTCACGGCGGCGTAATTAGCATTTAACCCGGTCAACTGATAACTCGTATCCACCAACTCCGGCAGTTGATCGCGCCGGACATTGGCAACATCTAGGGCACGATCATCCCAATCCATCGTATGAATATTGAACAAGCCCGTCGCGTTTGCCAGTGAATAGTCTTGAACATACCGCCCGAAGAAGCGGAACAAGATATAATCTTTAATCCCGATAAAATGACGCGTGCGGGCGACAAGCTCGGGATGCTCGGCACTGAGCCACAGTAATTTCACCAGCGGCGACATCGGGTGCGTTGGAACCCCGGTCGCCTTAAACAGCGTCATCCCCAGGTCACTTTGCTTCAGCTTCGTCGCGTAAGCCGCTGCCCGATTGTCTGCCCAGGTAATAACCCGTGTGATCGGTTTGTCATGCTCATCCATCAAAATCAGACTATGCATGGCGGCTGAAAACGAAACGCCGCCTAATTCACCGGGCTGAACATTTCCGCGATGCATGACTTCGGTTAATCCGCCAACCGTCGCCGCAAAAATTTCTTCCGGATCCTCTTCAGCCATATCCGGCGTATCTTGATATAACGGGTAAGGGTTATTCGCCGTTGCAATCGCTTGACCTTTTAGATCAAACAAAACGACCTTGGTACTCGTTGTACCTAAATCAACCCCGATCATATATTTGATAGACATCACGTTCTTCTCCTTTACTTCACTTGCCACCATGTTTTCCAGTCGTGGGATCAACTGCATGTCCCCCGAACTGATTGCGTAAAGCAGCCACTACTTTACCGGTCATAGTGTCGTCCGCTTCTGACCGATAGCGCATCATCAACGCACTGGCAATCACCGGCGTTGCCACGTGCAGGCGCAAGGCTTCTTCGACTGTCCATGCGCCTTCACCGGAACTATGCATGATCCCCTGAATCTTTTCGAGATCGGCATCGTCGCTAAAAGCATTACCGGCCAGTTCCATCAACCAGCTGCGAATCACGGAGCCGTTGTTCCACATTTTTGCCACTGCTTCATTGTCGTAATCATAAGGACTGTGAGCCAAAACATCGAAGCCTTCGCCAATCGCCTGCATCATGCCGTATTCAATGCCATTGTGAACCATTTTCAGATAATGCCCTGAACCAGCCGGGCCGGTGTACAGATAGCCACCAGGTGCGGCAATGGCTTCAAACAGCGGTTCGATTTTGGCAAATTGGGTTTGGTCACCGCCGATCATGAAATTGCCATTGGCCCGCGCACCTGCCATGCCGCCGGACGTCCCGACATCAAAAAAGTGAATGCCTTCCTCTGCCAGTAACTGACTTCGCTTAATAGAATCTTGATAATAAGAATTGCCGCCATCAATCACGATGTCGCCAGGCCGCAGTAACTTGGCCAGCTGATTAATCGTTGCATCGGTTGGTTTTCCCGCCGGTACCATGCTCCAAATGATCCGCGGTGATGCCAGACTCATCACCAGCGCATCCAGACTGGCAACAGCTCTCGCCTGATATTGCCCCACTTCCGTCCGCGCCTGATCATTCAAGTCAAACGCAACCACTTCAATATCATGATCGCGCATATTCGCGACCAGATTCATACCCATTTTGCCTAAACCTACCATACCTACTTGCATATGCTATCCCCTCCTGAGCGTGAGCCAGCGCGGTTAGAAGCCGGAGTGTAAGTGGCCTCGGGCGTGATGACCTGCTCTTGGTCATTGCGACCGAGGTCCTTACACGCAGGCTTCTGCGCTGGCGAACGCGTTAATGTGAGCGTGAGCAGGAGCGCTTAGAAATCGGAGTGTAAGTGGCCTTGGACGTGATGGCGGTCTTTGCCATTGCGACCAAGGTCCTTACACGCAGATTTCTGCGACTGCGAACGCGTTAATGTGAACGCCAAGACCACTTTTCCGGGGGGGTCAAAAGCGCTCCTCCGTGATCATGGTGCCATTGTATGTAAAAAAATTACAAAAATCAAGCAAACTGTCCGTAATTAATTTTCAACCCATGTATTTAATGCTATACTCATCTTGAGGAAATGGAGGAGGGGCATATGCACGATTTTCTGGTACAACTACAAATTTATAAACCAAACTTGAGTCGGCAAGAAAAGAAATTAGCGGATTTTCTTCAAACGCATCCAGATCGCGCCAGTCAGGCAAATATTGCGGAACTTAGCGCAATAACGGGTGTCAGTACGGCCACGATTTCGCGATTTGCCAAGGCGTTGGGTTATCCGAACTTCCAGGCGCTGCGGATGGCCTTGGTTCAGTCGCCACCGGAACCGGACCAAACGCTATTTGCGGAACTGAGCCCGGACGATTCGGTTGAGACCTTGGCGCAAAAAATCTTCACCTCCAATATTGATGCGCTCCGAACCACTTTGGCCAACTTGGACACGACTGCTTTGGCTAAAGCGATTAATTGGATTACCCACGCGGATCATCTTGGCCTTTTTGGACTAGGCGCCAGCAATCTCGTTGCGTTAGATGGCTATCACAAGTTTCTGCGGACGGCCATCCCCGTTTCCTATGCCGCGGATTATCATATGCAGCTCATGGCAGCAACGCATCTGGGCGCCAATGACGCCATGATCTTGACATCGCATTCCGGTGAAGATAAAGATGCCATTGCGTTAGCCGACTTGGCCAAGCAGCAACAGGTACCGCTTATCGTGATCACCGGCGCACCGGCTTCCCGTCTGGCAAAAATGGCCGATGCCGCCTTTGTCGCGGTTGCCGAAGAATCGCGCTACCGAACCGAAGCACTCCATGCGTTAATCGCGGAACTCAGCCTCATGGACACACTGTTTATGATCAGTGCCATTCAAACCAACAGTCAGACCGCCCCACTCTTTCGCCGGGTCCGCGCCACCATTGATGCGACGCGCCGATAATCAATCATCAGCAGCTTATGTCACTTTAAGTATACAAAAACGACATCTGAGAATTCATTCATCAGGTGTCGTTTTGGATCGGAAATATTTTTAGTTGGCTGGCATTGACCGTCACCAGCCACGCCCATCAGAGTTGCAAGCCGTTTTTGATTGACTGCAGCGTGATTTTATTTGACCAGTCAACCTTGTCAGGCCAGGCAAACACGTTATTGGTGATGATGCCGTTAAAATGTCGTTCCCGCAACACAGCATAAAGTGTGGCAAAATCGACTTCACCTTCACCCGGGTTTAAGTGCTGGTGAATCGTCACCGGGGCGCCTGGCGGATTGATGATGTACCGCAAGCCTTGGTTGCCTTTGTGATTAAACGTGTCCGCAATCAGAACATGGGTAATGAGATCACCGGATTCAGCAAACTGTTGGCGAATATCGCCGCGCCCGTCATCCATATAAAAGGCGTGCGAGCTGCACCAAACCTGATGGACCCAGTCGACATCCAACGAGCGGATTAAGCGGCTAGCGGCCAAGTTCGATTCAATAAAGTCATTGGGATGCGGTTGGATTTCCAAGGTGATGCCGTTCTTTTCAAATTCTGGCGCCAGCTCTTCCATGGATTTGTACCACTGTCCCTGTGATACCAGTGGCTGGAACTTATCGCCTGAAAATTCGGTATTCAACACTTTCACACCCAGCGCCGCCGTGATTTCAATTGTGCGTTTCAGGTTACGAACAGCAAATTCACGCTCCTGTTCATCGGGTGATGACCATTGCTGCACCGGAAGTACCGAAGAAATTTTTACGCCGGCATCCTGGGCATATCGTTTTACTTGCTTGATCAGTGCCGTGTCCGCTACCGGATGTTCATAGAACCAAATGAAATCTCTACGCGGTGACAGTTCAACATATTCATAGCCGAGACGAGCGACCTCGTCAAACATTTGCTTCAACGTCATGGTGTCGCGAAACATGGAAGGATCGTAAGCTAATTTCATGGTCTTCACACCTCCAAGTTTGAAACCGCCGTTGGTTGATTTAACCGATTGATACTTGCGGTGATTTGATCCGCCAGCTGCTTGTTGCTTTCGGCAGCTAACCGTGTCGAGAAGGCTTCAAAGGAATAGTTGCCTTTATAACCCATTAATTCAAAAAGCTGTACCTGTTCAACGTTTTGCATGATATCCCGGTCTGTAATAAACAGCCGATCCTCATCCAAAACTTCGCGCAACTCATGAATCGGTTCGATGCCGGACAAATGAACGAGTCCGATTCGTTTCACGTCAACATTTGTCTTAAACTTTGCCGCCGTTATATGTGCCAAGAAGAAGTGAAAGGTATCAATGGTTAACTTGAATTCCGTGCGACCGGATAATTCGATCGCCTGTTGCGCCGTCCACGGATACCGCAACGTGCTAGCCATAAAGCCCAGCGGTTCAACTAACCCGGTCAGATGATAAGTCGCTAAGATCTCGCCAAACACTTGCAGATTGTGGGCCGCGTCTTCCAGTCGTTGTTGCGGCGTTCGGCTATCTTGCGAATTAACTTCCGGCACGAAAATAATGGCTGGGCTGCCGATTTGAACCGCTAACTCGGCCAGTCCGGTCAAAAGTTGCCGATTTTTGACTAACTTTGCTGGCTGATTAAATTGTTGCAGCGCATTAATGGTCAGAATCTTCATGCCGTATTTAGCTTTTAACGCATTAAATGCTGCGATCGGCATTTGATCAATGACTGTCTCGGGATGATCGGACGCCGTCATATCGTTGCGCAACTCCACCTGATGAATGCCAACTTCTGTCGCTAATTGGAAAAAACTTTCGAGTGAGCGGTTCTGCGCCACTTTTCGATTGAGCGCCATTTTTTCTATTTGAATCGTCATATCTAACGCCTCTACTTTCTTACGCACACTGTTTTGATGTTGCTAGTTGTCAGCTTCTCTAACACATCTAGCAGCCGCACAGAAAATGCCTTGACCGTTGCATACTTCCAGAAACGGCCAAGGCATCTTCAATCCATCTTATGATTCACCTACAAACTGCCATCCAGAAATTGCGCTTTTCCTTGGCCGAAACTCCATCCTTGGTCGTTGTTGAACGAAACATTGATCATGAGATCGTTTTTATCGACTAGTCCTGCTGCCGATAACCGCTCTGCCAAATTTGCATAGAATTGCTTTAATTGGTGAACGGTACGCACGCGGCTGACTAATGAAATGACCACAACCTTATCCGTGCGCGGTATCCCTAATCCAGTATCTTCAACAACCATTTCGTAAGGCTCATGTTGGTGGACAATTTGATAACGATCACGCGCCGGCACATCAAAAGCTGCCACCATGACCTCATGCGTGATCTGCAAAATCTGTTGAATCGTTTCGGGTGATCGGCCCTTTAACATGTCAAACCGAACCAATGGCATGGCTTCATCCTCCTAATTCACGCTGTCGACTTTTAAGCTGTCCAATCGGTCACCATCATAAATGACTGACGGCGATGTCGGCAAATACTTATCCCATCGCAGTTAGGCGGGCACTTTCCCCCAGAATATGAAAGTCGTTCATTTTACTTTCGACCAGGCGCGCCATCGCTTGCTTGCCTGCTGTGAGAATTGGTTGCGGATCGTGACCGGAGCGTTTTTGTTGAAGCGCTTTGGCAACTGCTTCCGTCCACACAGTATTCACTTCCGTATTGATGTTGATTTTGGCTGTTCCGGTTTGAATCGCCTGCTGAATCTGGTCGTCAGGAATACCTGATGCGCCGTGCAAAACCAGCGGGAGTTTGGTTGCTTCGGCGATCTCGGCCATCCGCTCAAAATTAAGCTTGGGCCGCCCAACATAATCGCCATGAACCGAACCCAGCGCTGCAGCCAACGAATCAATACCGGTGCCAGCCATTTTAACCGCATCCGCCACGCTGGCATAACGAATCCCGTTGATCAGGCCATTCTCATTCCCACCAACGCTGCCAACTTCTGCTTCAACCGACACATGACGTTGATGCGCGTAGGTGACCACCTTTTTGGTTAAGGCGACATTTTCATTAATGGGCAACATTGAGCCGTCAAACATGACCGATGTATAGCCAGCATCAATCGCCTGATAAACGTGCTCGACAGACAAACCATGATCCAGATGAAGCACAACCGGCACGGTAATCCCCAACGCTTGGATCATGAAGCGCACATAGCGGGACATGAAGTCGAATCCCCCAAGAAAATCCATAATCCGATCGGAAGTTGCCACAATAATCGGCGTTTTGGTTTCTTCAGCAACGCTAAGATACGTCTCCAGCCAGTCGGGACCATTAATATTAAAATGACCAATTGCAGCGTGGTGAGCCAGTGCGGCTTGCATCAATGTTGTTGCTGGTATCAACGCCATAAGGACCATACCCCTTCTAAATCAAACCCCTTAAACTGTTTGCGGGATTGCCATGATGGTATCCAGGTACTGCTTTGCTTTCAAAGCATATTCAAGCGGATTTGCCTTGGCAGGATCTTGCTCGGCTTCAACCACAATCCATCCGCTATAGTTGCTCTTTTGAATGGCTTGCCAGATTGGCTTGAAATCAATCATGCCATCGCCAGGTACCGTAAACATGCCATTTTTGACCCCTGCCAAGAAACTCATGTGTTCTGCCCGTTCCTGCTTAGCTTGCTCCGGCCGAACATCTTTGAAGTGAATATGCTTAATCCGATCTTTGTAGCGATTGAAAATGTCTAACGGATCTTCACCGGATAGAACCAGATGCCCGGTGTCAAACAAAAGCGACACCTTGTCTGGATCCGTCATCGCCATCAATTTATCGATTTCTGCCGTCGTTTGAACGCCAGTACCCATGTGATGGTGATACACAATTTGCATCCCTACTTCATGCGCCCGATCGCCTAACCGTTCCAATCCGGTCGCCAGTCGCTGCCACTCCTCATCGGTAAAATGCGGTTTGTCATCAAAAACAGCTTTGTCCAGCATTCCTTGAACGCTATGTCCCTGTTCCGCAACGACGATCACTTTGGCGCCCATCGCATGCAGAAAGTCCCGGTGTTTAATGAAGGCCGCTTCGGTTTCCTCATACGGCTTGGTCGTCAAAAAGGCACTGAACCATGCGCTGGCAATCTTCAGATGGCGCAATTCCAGATAATGCTTTAGCACTGCCGGATCCTTTGGGTATTTATTCCCTACTTCGGTTCCTTGGTACCCCGCCAACGCCATCTCATCAATTGCTTGTTCAAATGTCACTTCTTTGCCCAGTTCCGGCATATCATCATTTGTCCAACCAATTGGCGCAATTCCTAGCTCAATCGTCAATTTAAGCACCCACCTTTTTATCTACGTCATCGACTTTGACAATATCGTTCTTTTCAAATGCCTGCTGTAATGCCAGCGCTGCTTTCGTACCTTGCAAGCCATCTTCTGCCGTGATTCCGACTGAAGTGTCTTTCAAAATGCTGTCAACAAACGCCTTTTCTTCACTCAGAAATGCCTGGGCAAACCGCTCAGGGAAGTTCTGGGATGTTGGTCGGATAATGCCCTCTTCGTTCATCACCGTTACCAGATTCTTCTCTGGAACCTGGGCGACCCGCAGCATCCCTTTGGTCCCGATGACTTCGGTTTCGACATGATAGCCATGTGCCGCATTGCGCCCGGCTACCAGGATCGCCATGGTCTTATCTTCAAGTTGCATCAGCGCAGCCCCGGTTTCCAGCTCGCCAGCCTGATCCAGAACCGGATAAGCGCGATTCAACCCGATCGCCCAAACCTTGTCAATCTCTTTACCGGTGAACCAGCGAATCACATCAATATCATGAATCGACATGTCCAAGAACAAGCCGCCGCTATTAGCCGAGGTCGCAAACTTAACGAAGCTCTCCATCCCGGACGCTGGATCAATGCTGTAACTGCGGATGAGTGTAATGTCGCCAATTTTGCCTTCATCAACTAGCTGCTTTGCATAAACATACGAATCATCGAAGCGCCGCATGAAGCCAAGCTGGAATTTCAAATCAGGATGCTGGTTGATCACGGTCTGTGTGTGTTTGATCGCCGCAAGATCCAAGCCGATCGGTTTTTCGCTAAAAACGTGTTTGCCCGCATTCATAGCGCTTTCAATTTGCGGCAAATGAAAACCTGAAGGCGACACAATAAACACCGCATCAATATCTGCGTTTTGAACCATATCGTCAAAGTCTTCATAGGTTTCTTCAACCCCAAGTTCTTCGCGCGCCCATGCCAACTCCTCTGGAACAACACTTGTGGCTGCCTGCAGCTTAGCGTTCTGAACGCTGGTTGCCAGATTAGTCGCATGGATTTTCCCTAGTCGGCCTAACCCCACAATGCCGATTTTTACTGTCCGTTGAGCCATCATCAATATCCTCCTCAAGTCATTTATTTGGTTCACTAAGCTTTTACTGCCTGTTTCTTTTGATAAAACGCCGGTGTTGCGGCTACATTAATGAGAACCGGTTCCTGATCTTTCTGCGAGCGAATGCCGGCTTCTGCGGTGACAGCGGCAATATAACCATCCCACGCGCTAGGACCGATTGGCGATTCATTCTTGGCCACCTGATCAATGAATTCCTGTACTTCGGTGTTATAAGCCTGCAAGAAGCGCTTGACCCAACTTGTTTCCATTGCAGTCTGTTGCGTTGCCTGGGTTCGCACAATTGGCGCAAATCCGTAATCCGGCAGTTTCAACTCGCCAGTTTCCCCAACCACTTCAAGTTTGACCTCATAGCCATATTGCGCCGTCACATGAACCAGCACTTGAATAACCACACCTTTTTTTGTCGTCAACGTCGCCAGTTGCGGATCCCGCAATCCTTCGTTGTTCACTTTGCTTGACTGCCGCGGATAGGTGATCTGAATCGATGCATAATCGTCGTCAAGCAACCAGTGCATCTCATCGATTTCATGAATCAAAGTATCGGTAATCGCCATTTCATTGGAATAGTTCGCCGCCACATCCGGATTGATGTGACTGGCCCGAACAACCAGCGGAGTCCCAATGATGCCTGAATCCAACTGAGTCTTCAACGCATGAATCCCTTCGTCATAGCGCCGCATGAACCCGACTTGAATGACCTTTCGCGGTTTACCCATTTCTTTGTCGACAATGCGCTTGGCGCCTTCCAAGGTTGTCGCTAATGGCTTCTCCGTGAAAATAAATTTGTCCGTATCCAAGGCTTTAAGAACCGTCGCTTCATGTGCCCCACCAAAACTGACAACAAAGACCGCATCGATATCCGGATCTTGTAACAGACTCGTGTCGTCAGGGTAAACTTTTGCATCCAGTTTAAAATCACGCACCGCAGCTTTAGCCGCTTCTTGATTAATGTCAGTGACTGCCACCACTTTTGCGCCGGTTAAGACATTCGTCAGCCGATCAATATGCGCTCGACCCATTGCGCCTGTTCCGATAACACCAACTTTGACAACCATGTTGATCGCTCCTTTTGCTGTTTTTTCCTAGTATTTAAACGCCTGATCAATACCTTCTTGAATGGCCCGATACGCCTTTTGGACTTTCGGATTGTCAGAAACTTCAGACACCCCGACACGCCACCAGCTTTGACCGTAACCTTGCGTCATTGTTTTCGGCAGCACCTTGATGTCAATTAACGTTGAAACAGTTTGTTTTTTAGCGTCTTCCAAAGCGGCGATCAGACTCTCCCGATCATTAGCGTGGTAAGTTTTCGCCCCGTATCCTTCAGCGATTTTGGCAAAGTCAATCGTCAAAATATCATGATCAGCTGTTCGGAATTCAGTCAGGTAACTATTGCTGCCTTGTGCCATTTGTAAATTATTGATCGATGCAAATCCGGAATTATCAAAGACCAAAATATTGATTTTCTTGTGATACTGTAGCGCCGTAACGAGTTCCGAATGCAGCATGATAAAGCTGCCATCCCCGACCAAGGCATAACTTTCTTTATCCGGCTCCGCCAACTTGACGCCCAAGGCTGCTGGAACTTCATACCCCATCATGGAATATCCATATTCCATGTGGTAGGTGTTCGGTTCGACCGGATCCCAGATACGTTGAACATCCCCCGGCAGTGAACCGGCTGCTGCAACCATGATGCTGTCTGGATCAATCGTGTCGTTGACCGCAATGACTGCTTCGGTTTGCGTGAAGTGGGTTTTCAGTTTTGCCGCATACTCTGCCAAGGTTTCAGGGCTAAATTGGTTTTTAACTTCAGGCGTAAAGTCCGGAGCGTCATAATTCGTGTGCGCCAAGCGGTTCCGTTCTTTTTGCCAAGCCGCCTTGATGTCTGCCAAGTCGGTAAATCCGCTTTCGTATCCAGATAACGCGTTTGTCAGTTGGGTTAAAGTATCACGCACATCGGCAACCACTGGGAACCCATCAAACTTATACGACTGCATGCGATTCAGATTAATATTGATAATGTGGGTCTTCTCCGGATCAATAGCGGTCTTGGATGCCGTCGTAAAGTCCGTATACCGCGTGCCCGCCCCAATAATCAGATCAGCTTTGGCAATCACGTCATTGGCAGCGGCTGTCCCCAGAACGCCGGTGCCACCCATGTTATTCGCAAAAGCGGATGAAACGGTGGACTTCCCTGTCGGCGTTTCAACAATCGGAATTTTCAATTGATCCGAAAACGCCTCGATTGCCGGTCCGGCTTCGCTAAACTTCGCGCCGCCGCCAACAATCAAAACCGGATAGCTGCTGGCCTTGATCAGCCGGGTTGCTTCCGCCAATTCGGCTGCACTTGGCTGAATACGTTTCACGACATGGACGCGCTTCTTGAAGAAACTGCGCGGATAATCAAACGCCTGTGCTTCGGTATCCTGTGGCAAGGCAATGGTTACCGGCCCTGCCATAGCCGGATTGGTTAGCACTTCAAACGCTTTAAGCAACGCGCTCATCAATTGCTCCGGCCGCTCAACCCGATCCCAATACTTGGATACCGGCTTCAACGTATCATTAGTGGTCGTCGTTGCGCTGCCATCCACTTCAATCTGTTGCAGAACCGGATCCGGCTGGCGTGTGGCAAACGTGTCAGCTGGCAAAAATAGAATCGGAATGTTGTTAACGTAAGCATTACCCGCCGCGGTAACAAAGTTTGCCGATCCCGGGCCTGCCGAAGCCGTCACCGCAAAAATCTTATGGCGATACAACTGACGGCTATATGCAATTGCCGTGCTGGCCATGCCTTGTTCGTTGTGTCCTTGATAAACATTCAAATGACCGGGGTCTTCCTGTAAAGCCTCTCCTAGCCCTAGCACATTGCCGTGTCCGAAAATGGCGAAAATGCCTTCGACAAAAGGTGTCACTTCTCCATCCACGTCGATATATTGTTGATTTAAAAAGCGAACCAACGCCTGTGCGGTCGTCAGCCGGACAGTGTCATGTGCGGACCGTTGCGATGTTTTTGTTTGCGGCTCCAACTCCATTGCGCTCATCTTAATGCACCTCCTGCGTCTCAGCCTTTTGAATAAACTCGGTCAGCTGCGCCAAGTTCGGCATGGCTTCCGAAGAACTTAACTGGCTAATGACAATCGATGCCGCAGCACTCCCATACTTCAAGGCCGTTTCAATCCCCAGATGATGGCTGTACGCATACAAGAATCCGGCTGCAAAAGAATCACCTGCGCCAAAGCTCTTTAGCACCTTCGTTTTGAAAACGCCAAAATGATACTTGTCGCCTGCTTTGGTATAAGCATTCGAACCCTGAACCCCACTCTTGATGACGATCAGATTGGCATCGTATTGGAATAAGGTTGCGATGGTTTGCTCATCGGTATTGCCTTGATGATTTTCCAAAACGTCGAATTCATCGCGGGTGCCGATGATGACGTCAGCTTTTTGGGCAACAAGTTGGTAATACAGGCTGGTTTCCTCGGCATTTTGCCAAGTGTATGGTCGATAATCCAGTTCGAAAATAACCTCGACACCAAGCTCCTTCGCCAGCAAAAGTGCTTTTAGAATTGCTTCGCGTGACGGGCTCTGCGCTAATCCGGTTCCTGAGATGACGAGCATTTGTGCTTGGGCCAAGTAGTCTTTTGAAACCTCATCGGCCGCTAAATATAAGTCAGCAGCTTCATTACGGTACATCAAAATGTCACTTTCTTCAGGACTAATAATTTCGGTAAAAGTCAGTCCGATTTTATGGCCGGCATCATCCTTAACCATCTGTGAAGTATCAATGCCCACTTCAGCCATATACTGGGTCACATAATGTCCCAGTTGATCATCTGACACTTTGCCAATAAAGCCGACTTTTTGGCCTAATTTGGCGGATCCGATCGCAATGTTGGCTGGCGAGCCGCCAACAAACTTCGCGAAGGTCTTGGTTTCTTCTAACGGCCGATTATATTCAACTGCATTTAAATCAACGGCTGCGCGGCCAATAGCAATCAAATCAAATTTTTTAGACATTTAAAATGCTTCCTCCCTTGCGCATCAACCTTTTCTACTTGCGATCAATAATCCACGCATGTTCCGGGGCATTATGAAAATGCCAAACCCGGGTCGGTCCTGCCATAATGTTGAGGTAGTAGCTATCATACCCGTCTGGAACGCCAACGGGATGATAGCCTTTAGGAACAATCACAACGTCTTGGTTTTGAACGGTCATGGTTTCATCAAGCGAGTGATCGTCTGTATAGACACGTTGAAAAACAAATCCCTGCTTTGGTTGCATTTCGTGATAGTAGATTTCTTCCAGTAACGATTCCGTCGGCAGGTTGTCATGATCATGGCGATGCGGCGGGTAACTCGACCAGTTTCCTGAATCCGTATAAACCTCCACCAGCAACAATTTGTCCGCAAATGGCAGGTCGTCTGGCAAAATGTTTTGCACCAGTCGTTTATTCTGATATTTACCGCGATGCTCGATTTGATGAATATCGCCTTTAAGCAAACGAACCGGGAAGGACGTTGTGGTTGGCGAATAAGCGATCAAAATCTTGGCTGCTGTTTGTGCGGTGACACTGAACGGCAACCCGGTGCCGACATAAACACTGTCAGTCGGGATCTTGTCAAAAACCGACTGCCGCTGACCAATACCTTCAAATCGCTGTTGGTCAGCAGTTACGGTTACTTTTCCGGTCAAAACAACAATGCCGGCCTCAAACGCTCCCAAGGTTTCATCATACGAAGCGTTCGCATCAAGCGCCAAAACCTTGACTGCCGTATATTTCATTGGCGAATTACTTGCATTGACATCCTGAATCAAATGCACGCCTGGCCGAATTTCCTGATTTTGCTTTTGATACAGTAAGCTCATCGTGAACCTCCTCTTTTCAAAGCTGCAAAACTTTTACTTGAACCGGCTTTGATCATATCGCGCCGTCACAACTTTCTTGTGCGTATAAAAGTCCACGCTGTCTTTGCCATTGGCATGCAGTGTGCCGAAGAACGAATGCTTCCACCCAGAAAACGGGAAGACTGCGATGGGTGCCGGAACGCCGAGGTTAATACCTAACATGCCGGCGTCGATATTTTCTCTGAAGTAGCGGATGGATGCGGCTGAGTCCGTAAAGAGGCAGGCACCATTGGCTAGCTCGGAACTATTGGCAATGGCAACGGCTTCCGGCAAGTCTTTGGCCCGCATCACCGAAAGCACCGGCGCGAACATTTCATCATGCCAAATGGTCATATCGGTTTTGACGTCTTCAAAAATGGTCGGCCCAACGAAGTAACCATCGCGTTCCTTGGCTTCTTCCGAACCATCCAAAACCAGTTTGGCGCCTTCTTTGACCCCAGTCTTGATATAGTTCAAGGTCCGTTCCTGATTTTCTTTCCGAATAACCGGTCCCAGGAAGACCCCTTTGTCCAGCCCGTTGCCAATCTTGATGTCCTTAGCTGCCTGCGTAAATTTCGCCATGAATTTGTCGGCAATGCTTTCTTGCAATACCAAAACCGAAGTTGCCATGCAGCGTTCACCGGCTGATCCGAATGACGAACTAATAATGCCTTTCACAGCTGCATCAAGGTCTGCATCTTCCAAAACGATGGTGTGATTCTTTGCCCCGGTCAAGGCCTGAACCCGCTTCAAGTGTTCACTGCCGCGCTTGTACACATATTCGCCGACCCGCTCGGAACCCACAAAACTAATCGCTTTAACATCAGGATGATCCAAAAGACCATTCACAACATCCACTGACCCATTAACGATATTCAGCACCCCATCAGGCAAGCCTGCTTCCTGGAACAGTTCCACCAGTCGCTGGCTTGTCAGCGGCGTTTTCTCGGATGGCTTCAGCACAAACGTATTGCCGGTTGCCACTGCCATCGGAAACATCCAACATGGCACCATCATCGGAAAGTTGAAGGGGGTAATGCCGCCAACAACGCCAACCGGATAACGATAATTGGTCGCCTCGACATCGGTCGCCACCGTTGTCAGCGAATCCCCCATCATCAAGGTTGGAACGCCAGCCGCAAATTCGACATTTTCAATACCACGGCCGACCTCGGCAACTGCTTCACTGAGGCTCTTGCCGTTTTCTTCAGTCACGATCCGCCCTAATTCTTCCTGGTGTTCGACTAATAACTGCTGGTATTTGAATAGAATTTTGGCCCGCTTAGGAATCGATACCCGCTGCCAGGTCTTAAACGCGGCACTTGCTGCGGCAACCGCATCGGCAACATCTTCGCTACTTGAATGCGGAACTCGCGCTAAAACTTCACCGGTTGCAGGATTGTAAACATCTTCGAAGGTATCGGTTTTAGCATCTACCCACTTACCATTGATAAAATTCTTGAGTGTCTTTACTGCTTGTTGCGTTGTCATTGAAACTGACTCCTTTCGTGCTTCTTTTTAAGGATGATATGAAGCGCTTACATTTTCAAACAAATTGACTTCGGAAACTTAATTTTTGTTGATCTTGCTCTTTTCCGGGAACTTGTCATCAAACTTGTTGTCCAATTCGATTTCTTCGAGCGAACGACCGGCTGTTTCCGGTGCAAATCGCCATGCGAAAATCAATGAAATGATGTTGGCTCCCACGAAGACAAGGAAGGTATTCGACATACCGATGCCTGCCAACATAACCGGGAAGAAATAACCGACGAAGAAGTTGCTGATCCAGAGGAAGAAGGTGGCAAATCCCATCCCCAAACCACGGATCCGCGCCGGATAAATTTCCGATAGCAGCAACCATGTCAGCGGTCCTAATGCGCCTTGGAAGAACGCCAGATAGATAATCGTCAACAAGATCGTGAAATAAGGCAACATCGGACTGCCTGCCAGAAAGTGGCTGGTCAGTGTAATACCGATAAGTGAGAACAAGGTACCGGAAATACCGGTTAATAACATTTGACGCCGTTTGAATTTACTCATCAAATGCATCGTCACAATGGTTGCAACCACCGATGTAACACCGTTCAGAATATTGGCAATCAAAGCCGCGTTCTGGCCAAAGCCGGTGGTCTGCAGAATTGTCGTTCCGTAGTACATCATGACGTTAATCCCGACAATCTGTTGCATGATGCCTAAGCCAATGCCGATCAAAACAAGCCGTCTGATCCAGCCGATCTTCAAGTCGGCAATCGAAGCGCTCTTCACTTCCTGTGCCGATTTTAAGGAAATCTGGATCTTTTCCATTTCGTCACGAGCCTGCTCTTCTGTCCGAATTTCTCGCAAAACGCTCAGTGCCTGATCCAACTTGCCATTGGCCGCTAACCATCGCGGTGATTCGGGAACAAAATTCATCCCGATCCATAAAATAATCGCCGGAATCGTAGCCAGGACTAACATCCACCGCCAGATGCCGGGAATATGACCCAGTGTGGTTCCTAAAATGGCATTAAACACAAAGGCCAGCAGTTGTCCGGAAACAATCATGAATTCATTCTGGGTCACAATCCGCCCACGAAGATTTGACGGTGCAACCTCGGCGAGGAAGGTCGGAACAATGACCGAAGCGCCCCCGACAGCCAGACCCAAAACGAATCGAACTGACGCCAATATTGGTGCCGTTGGTGACAATGCCGATGCAATTGTCGAGACAACAAACAACATCGCAAGTGCGGTAATCACCTTGTGCCGACCTTTACGATCGGAAATTCGGCCGGTCAAAACTGCCCCAAAAGCGGCCCCCAACGTTAATGAACTTGCTACCAAGCCTTCCATCGAAGGCGACATATTTAATTCTCCTGCCTTGGTCATGAACGGTAACGCACCGTTGATCACCCCGGTATCATACCCGAAGAGCATGCCGCCAAATGTCGCAATCACGGAAATAATCCGTAACCGGCGCCGTGCCGACTTAGGCAACTTTTCAGATTTAATCCCGCCGGACGTCTGCGGAGCAAGCGCAGCCTCGCCTTTGTCGTTAACAATTCCTGCTTTGCGCATTTCCCATAGCCTCCAAACTTTTCTGAAGTTTTTTAGTACAAAGTTAAGCGCTTACTTTATGATCACATTGCCATCATATAAGCAGACTAGATCAAAGTCAACTAAAAAGTATTCAACATTTGCTCATAAAATGACCAGTTGTTCACAAAACCGGTCAAAAAGATGAATCTTCCTATACCATGATGGTATGATAAAGGCAAACAACAAGCGGCTTTGCCAAAGAAAATCAATGTTGTGTTCACCGCTTTGCGCATAGATCAAAGCAGATTTTATGTTTGAATGTTGCCATTTTTTCTTGAGAAAATCGGTACATTGTTTCGGGAATCGGAGCTGACCAATTGCTTATCAGGAAATTAATCATGATTCGGCTGGCAAGTTAGTCAAAAGTTGTTCAAAAGTTTGTCATTAAGTGCTATAATCGAAATGCTTATAGAAATGAAGAAGGTGACATCCATGCTTAGAAAAGAACGAATTGATGCCATGCAAGCCTATATCAGCGACGTCAAGACGGCTTCCATGAAAGAACTCGAAGATAAGTTTGACATCGCTCCCAGCACGCTTCGTCGCGATCTGGCCAGCCTCATCGCTGCCGGCACCGTTAAAAAAGTGTATGGTGGCGTGACGGATAACACCACGACTCCCAGCACGAAAGGCAACGCACTCACCGTTTACAGTGAGCGTCAATTAGCGGCACCGAATGAAAAACGCCAGATCGGGCGCGCTGCGGCCCAACTCATCGAACCTGAAGACTTGATTTTTATTGACTCCGGAACCACGACTGCTGAGATGGGCGGTTTTTTACCGACAGATTTTCCGTTCACTTTAGTTACCAACAATCTGCAGATTATCAATCAAGCCGCACCGCTTGCGAACATCAAACTCGTCATCATTGGCATGAATTTTGATCGGCGGACCCAGTCGTTTACCGGTATTGATGATATGAACATCTTCAGCCGGTTTAACATTGGCAAGGCGTTCATGGCCGCAACCGGGATTTCGCTGACACGCGGCTTATCCAACTCGGAGTACAACGAATATCTCATCAAAGCCGAGATCTTTAAAAAGGCGCACCGCAAGATCCTGCTCATCGATCAGTCCAAGTTTGGCCGCGTCTCGCTTCTCACTTATGGTGCTTTGCAAGACATCGATGCGATTGTCACCTATGGCAATGTTGACGCAAAATATTGCGATTTTTTGACTGAAAACAATGTTCAGCTCATCAATGCCAAAACGCAGCAGGCAGTCTCACCTTCATAAATTTCGTCACGGCACACAAAAACCCCCGCGGTCTCCCGCGGGGGTTTTGTGCAGTCATACAATGCTGACTGCATCGTCATTTTGCTCCTAGAAATCAGTAGTATCAGGATCCGTCGCCAAACCGGCTTCGCCATGTAACGCATCAATCAGCGTCATGTCGTGATGACTCAGTTCAAAGTCAAACAGCTGGGCGTTTTCTTTGATCCGCTCGTCATGCACTGACTTTGGCAGCGGTAGGAAGCCATGTTGCAGTGACCAACGAAGCACCACTTGTGCCACGCTCTTGTTGTACCGTTCCGCAATCTTCTTAAGGGCTTCGACTTTAAAGATTTTGCCTGTGCCTAGTGGGCTATATGCTTCACTCAAAATATCATGTGCCTTGTTATAGTCCACGACTTCCGGCTGCAAATCACTTGGATTCAGGAAGATCTGATTGACCATCGGCTTGACGTTAGCGGTCTTGAGTAACGCGTCCAAATGCTTGGCGCGGAAGTTCGACACGCCAATCGCCCGCAGTTTGCCTGCTTGATAGGCTTCTTCCATGGCTTTCCACGAACCGGCATTAGCCTCTTCCCAGTTGTTACGGAATTGAACCGGGTTTGGCCAGTGAATCAAATAAAGATCGACGTAATCAACACCAAGCTTTTGCAATGAGCGATCGATGGCGGCTTTGGTTGCTTCATAGCCATGATCGGCATTCCACAGTTTGGTGGTCAAAAAGATCTGATCGCGCGGAACTCCGGATGCCTTGATGCCTGCACCGACACTATCTTCGTTACCATAGGCAGCAGCTGTGTCGATATGCCGGTAGCCGGCAGCCAATGCGGTTTCCACACTGTGCTTGGCAACTTCCCCATCAGGTGTCTGCCAGGTGCCAAAGCCAACAATTGGAATCTTAACGCCATTGTTTAAAGTATACGTGTCTGTCAATTTGGTTAAATGTGCCAAATTCTGCATCTCCTTTACTTGAGAACTGATTTAAGCTTACCACAAGTAAGTAGCGTTTTGTATGGCCGTCTACCACTCAAAAATGAATGATAACGCGTTCGCAGTCGCAGAAATCTCCTGTTCACGCTCGGCTCACACCATTAGTTGATTCAAAAGCGCCTTACCGTCCGCTTCGCTCTTGCGGAAGGCTTTGCCTAATGCCAGCGTCTTGTCGACAATAATGCTCTGGGCATCGATAACGTGATACGGATGATCGCCCGCTTTTTCCTGCGCAAATGACAGCTCGGTGCAGCCGAGCACGATGACGTTGACATGAAAATCATCATGCATCCGCTTTAAGATGCGGTGATACAATTCAGCGCTAACTTCGCCTTTTTCTTTAACGTACTTGTAAATCAGTTCCGTGACCATGTCCTGGAGGGCCTGATCTCCCAAAACAACCTCGCGTCCCGTGTTTTCGATTTCCTGACTATAGATGCCATCTTTAATGGTACCTTGCGTGGCAATGAGTCCGATGCGTTTTTCATCGGGAAAACGTTCGCACATGTCGCGAATCGCCAGTCGTGGCATGTGTAACAACGGAATCGGCGTTGCAGCCGCCAACTGATCGTAAAAATAATGAGCCGTATTGCAAACAATCACAATAAACTCGGGATTCAGCAAGCTTTGTGCCTGGATATCCTCAAGTAAATCCGGATAAAAACTTGGTTTGCTGTGATCCAAAATGTAATCGGTTCGATCCGGCACGGTGGCATCATTGACCAGAATATAATTGAGATATTCCTGATCACTGTGGGCATGCGTTCGTTGATTGAGCAGCCGCACGTAACTTTCTGTTGCGGGTGTGCCCATGCCTCCGATTACCGTGAAAAATTGACGCATTAATATCAGCCTTCCTGTAACGACTTGGCAACTTCCTTCACAACCGCCATGTCAGTTGGCCACGGCGTATTGACGCCGCGAATCTTCTGATAAGGATCCGCGCCTTTCCCAGCTACGACCACCACATCTTGCGGCCCGCTGGCTTTAATCGCTTCGGTGATGGCCTCTTTGCGATCAAGCACCTTGTGGACTTTGACCTTGCTATGATCGATTTTGCTGTCAATTTCGTTGACAATATTAGCAGGATCTTCGTAACCGGGATCATCGGTTGTGAGATAGGCTTCCGTACCTAGTTCAGTAAGCACTTTGGCAAACCCCGGCCGCCGGGAAACGCCTTTATCACCAGGCGACCCGACCACAACCAGCATCCGCGGATCTTTGTATGAACGCTTCAAAAATGATAAAAGTGCCTTCATGCTGGCATAGTTATGGGCATAATCAACATAAACCGTGCCATGACCAGCAATCTGAACATGTTCCATCCGCCCGGGTATTTTAACCTTAGCAATCCCCGGAACTGCTGCTGATGCATCAACGCCTGCCAATCCGGCACCAATGATCGCTGCGGTCGCGTTATTTTCATTAAAATCGCCGATTAACGCAAGCGAATAATGGCCGCCAATATTGAGTGCGGCCGCTTTTTCCGTTACCGGCACTAATGTAAAGCGACTTTCGGCAACGTCCGCTTCCTGACTGTCAAACCGAAAGTCGATGTCAATATCGTCGCGCTTAGGCTTGAAGCCGGCACTGGCAAATAAATAAATACTTTCCGGATAAGTCGTCGTTGTCGCTGCAGCATAAACTTGGTCAAAATGCTCGGTTTCGGCATTGATCACGACTTTGCGCGCATTAACCAACAACTGCAGCTTATTGTGCAGATAGTTGGCAAACGTTGGATGCTCGTTCGGCCCGATATGATCAGGCGTGATGTTTAAGAAGAATCCGACATCATAAGTCAACCCGAAAACGCGATTGCGCAGATAAGCCTGACTCGACACCTCCATCACCAGATGGGTCATGCCGTTTTCAACTGCCTCCCGCATATCGCGGAATAAATCCAAACTTTCCGGCGTGGTTAGGTTTGATTTGAAGCGTTGATTCGGTTCCGGGCCGACAACCGTGTCAATCGTTGAGAATAAGGCGATATGCCGTGGACGCGCTTCGTTCAAAATAGCTTCAGTGAAGTACGACGCCGTGGTCTTGCCTTTGGTACCTGTATAGGCAATCACAAACAGGTCATCTTGCGGATAGTCGAAAAAGGCAGCGCTGAGAATCGCCATGGCTTTGGTAATATTCCGGACAATTAAGGCATTGAGTCCATTGCCTTCCACATACGGTTTTTCCGCAACATAGGTTTTGGCGCCGTTGTCTTTGGCCATCGACAAATAAATCGGCCGAAACTTATCACCTTTGCAGAAAAACAGCGTCGGGCCAGACACTTTCCGCGAGTCATAAGCAATGCCGGTCATGTCGACGTCTTCGGTGGTTTGGATGGCCGCGCTTTTTAGTAAATGGTGTTCCTTCAACAATAAAATACAAGCTCTAAGTGATAGTGCCATTGGGCTGCTCCTTTTTATATGCCGTTATTTCAAGCTTCATTATAGCATAAGCATTGACGTGGCTTTGAGGTTGATTGTTCATGTGATCAACTGACAGACTACTTCAAATGGGGGGGGACGCGTTACGCGTTCGCTTTTCCTGTCTGAATCGCAAGAATCGTCACCTGATAAGTGCCGCTTGGGGCAGTGACAGTGACCGTATCACCTGCATGATGGCGCCGAATCGCGGCTCCCAATGGCGAGTTGACAGCAAGCTTGTCAGCACCCATGCCAGCTTCTGCCGGACCACCCAACTCATAGGTGGCTTGATCATCGTCATCATCAAACTTAAGCTTGACTGTATTGCCAATATCAGCCATATCGCTTGCAGCCGGCGCCGTGACTTTAGCGTAACGAATCAACTTATCAAGATACCGCAGCCGCCCTTCCAATTGCCGCAGTTCACGTTTGGCCGCACTGTATTCGGCATTTTCCGACCGATCGCCTAACGCTGCGGCTTCGGCAAGATTCTTGATCTTCGCCGGACGAATCGCTTTCAGATCCTCAACCTCTTGCTTCAGACTAGCCAATCCGGCCGGAGTAATTTCGTGATAAGTCACCATGATGACCGCCTCCCTAACAAAAAGGTGAACGTGTTGATCTCCGTTTCGGAGTCCAAAACATTCACCACTTAACATCATTGTTGTCGCTTAAAAAATATTGCCGAAGAAATCACCAATCCCGCGGAAGATCAGGACAAAGAAGTTAGCCTTTGGATCTGCCTTGGTGGTCTTAAGCGTGATCCCTTCACGTTTTGCACCGCCGACAAATCCAAGCGAATCACCCTTGGCCGTCACTTCCAGATGGCCGATCGTAGCACCTTTCTTAACCGGTGCTTCAATCGTGTTCTTCTTGACCCCTTTTGCAGGTGTATAAGTATACTTTAGATCCTGTTTACTGGTATCTGACGGAACCACTGCGACAGCCTTGGTGACTGGGGCAATCGGTGCTGTCCGTGCTTTGCCGCGATTAACCGTGACATTGCGATAACCTTTGATACCTTGTCCTGCATCAGCCAATTGAACTGTCTTCCAGTTTTCCAGAACATGATTCATCAACTTCTTGGTTTGGTCAAACCGTCGAGTCTTAGCATCCCCATTGGCGTGTAAGACCACCGTGATAATCCGCATGCCGTTCTTTTTGACTGTACCGGTGAAACAGTCGCCGGCAGCGTCAGATGTGCCGGTCTTCAGTCCGTCAACTGGCAGATTTTTATCATATGAAACCAGGCCCTTTAACATCCAGTCCCAGTTTTCCATATTAATCGCGTCATCGGTTCCTTTACGGAAAGTCTGTTTGGCAATGCTGGTGGTTTTCAGGACTTCCGGATGATCTTTAAGTAAGTGTTGCGCAACTTGGGCCATATCTTTGGCGGACATTTCGTTTTCCGCCTGATCGCCGGTGCCGGGTACTTTAGCGTCTTTTAATTGGCTGTTGTTGAGGCCAGTCACGTTGACAATTTTGGCATCCGTAATGCCCCAGCTCTTAAGCTTGGCGGTCATTTGATTGACGAATTTTTCCTGACTGCCGGCCACCGTTTTGGCGAGCAGCATCATGGCGGCGTTCGCCGAATAAATCAGCGAGGCATCGTACAACTCACGTACCGAGTAGGAACCGTCCCTCCGCAATGGCACATTGCTAAGGTCGCGATCCTGACTAAGTGACCAGATTGTCTTATCCAAGGTCACCTTGTCGTCCCATTTGATTTTTCCCGAATCAATGGCGTCCAGCACCAGTTCGATACTCAACATCTTGGTCATGGATGCAATCGGCAACACGCTATCGGCATTCTTGGCGTACAGCACTTTCCCGGTTGTGGGTTCAATGGCAACCGCCGCCTTAGCATCAACCACATTCGTATCGCTACTTTCCGCAGCAGCAACCGAGACCGCCGGAGCAGCACCACCAATCATTAACACCGCGACCATCGCGGCAATCAACCCACGCAACAACTTCTTCATTTTGACTTTCCTGCTTCCTCATTAGAATGATTTTGGTTATCGGTCAGTGAAGCACCGACTTTTAATGGTAAATGAATCACAAAACTCGTCAACTCCGGACTGGAATCGGCATAAATATAACCGCCATGCAACGCAATAATGCTTTGGGCAATCGCAAGTCCCAATCCGGTTCCGCCGGTTTCCTGCGAACGACTTTCTTCAACTCGATAGAACCGGTCGAACAGCTGATTCAACGAGTCGTTAGGAATCTGGGCGCCATCATTGGAAACTTTCACAACCACTTCACTGCCAATGCGCTGTGCGTCCAGAAAAATATGCCGTCCGCCTTGACCATACTTCAACGCATTGACAATCAGGTTGTTGAACACCCGTCCCAGTTTCTCAGTGTCAGCCTCCATCATTAACGGGTTCGGCTCACCACTGACGAGAATCCGCATATGTTTCTTATGTGCTTCGAGCTCAAAACTGGCAGCGAGCTGTTCCAGCATCGCAATCATGTTAAACCGAACCGGGTTAAGCTTGGTGGTGGTCGACTTGACTTTCGTATATTCAAACAAGTCTTCAACCAGCACCTTCATTTGTTTGGCCTTCAAATAAGCGGTGTGCGTATATTTGAGCAACTCTTCGTCACTGCGGTATTGATGGTCTTCAATCAATCCCAGATAACCGATAATGGACGTTAATGGCGTTCGAATATCATGACTGACGTTGGTAATCAGCTCGTCTTTGCTTTGCTCGATGCGCCGCTCTTCCGCCATCGAATTGACCGTCGAATCAACCAGTGCATTGATGCTGCTGACAACCTTTTGCAATTCGGTGTTCACTTCAAACTTAATCCGATGATCAAGATGGCCATCTGCAATATAGTGCAGCTCGGCGATGACGTGGCGCATCTGCATTTGCCGATACCGTCGTGCCAAGCGCCAATACACCACAATCACATCAGCAATCGCCATCATGGTAAGAAACAGATTCGACCAGCTCCAGAGGTGAAAACCGCCGCGACCAAAAGTCAAATTCGTTTTCACACCCCAGATGGCATTTTCCAATCCAGGATTATGCGCGATCATCTGGTTAATCAGCACTAACAACGCAAAATTCAGCATCAGTAGCAAAATCACCGTCACAATGCCTTCAATCCACAGTTCGGATTTTTCCTTTGCGGTGAGTTTGACTTTTTCGCTCATGAATTAGGCCTCGACCTTGTAACCAACGCCCCAGACGGTTTCAATGACCTTTTCACCATCGGTTGCCTCTTCAATTTTATCGCGGAGATGTGACACGTGGACCATGACGGTTTTCGCCGAAACAATGGATTCCTGTTGCCAAACCCGCTCAAAAATTTCGTCAGCCGAAAAAACTCGGTTGGGATGGCTTGCAAGTAAATACAAAATACCGAATTCCAACGCGGTCAGCTGAATTTGTTTGCCGGTCAAAGTCGTCACTTCATGGCTGTCCTTTTTGATGGTTAACGGGCCAACCTCAAGCACATCCGGTTCCGGATTGGTGACTTCGTTTTGACTCCGACGCAACAGACTCTTGACGCGCGCCATCACTTCTAGCGGGTTAAACGGCTTGGTTACGTAATCGTCAGCGCCAGTAATCAGACCCTGAATCTTGTCCATATCCGCCGTTTTGGCTGACACAATGATGATCGGAATCTGCGAATCTTTGCGGACTTCTTTCACCACGTCCATGCCCGACATATTCGGCATCATAATATCTAAAATCATCAAAGCAATATCCGGATTGGTCACGAGTTTGGTAATCGCTTCTTTTCCCGAGTATGCTTGAATCGGTTCATAGCCTTCGTTTTTTACGTAAATGCTCAGTAATTCAACGATTTCTTTATCATCGTCAACAATTAATATCTTCATATTTTTAACTCCATTTATAGAACGATCGGTAAGGACTGTCACATCAATGTCCATTGTACCAAAATTGAACCGGGAATTCTTTACGAAAAACCTAAGAAAAAGCGGGTTACAGCGTTATTCATGCTAAAAAGGAGGCGACATTTTTGGAAAAATTAACCAATGTTGTGGCCGCCAGTCTGCCTCGGGGCATGCGAATCGCCGGTATCAATATCGCGCATACCAGTGGCAGCACCTATTGGCTTTTGTACCAGCAGCCAGACTGGTTAACGTTGCGGCTTGCCACGCATGTTCATTGGTTGAATGGGGTGCAGCAACTACAGGTTATTTGGCCTGATATGCCCGATGTTACGGGACTCAAACCGGTTTTGACCCAAGCATTGGTGAGTCCGGCAGCACACCAAGCTGCGTTTACATTCACGCCAACCGATATCGCCATTGCTAACATGCTGCTGTGGGCGGCGACCCGCAAACTGGTATTCATGCTCCGCCTGACACCGGCAATGGCCAGCACCCACAAGCACCGCCAATTCGATTTGCATCAGGATCTTGAGCCCTTGCCGCTTTTCCTGGGTGATCGGAATAACAGTAACGATTTGTTGTTACCAGTCGCTGATCAGCACCTGCAACACCACTTGATTCAGTTTTATAGCCGAAACCTGTTATTTACGCAATTTTCCGGTCATCATTTGATTAAGCTCTTGCCAACCGCGCAATGGTTGCAGACGATGTTGACGATCATGCCGCCGACCCGTGCCTGGTCAATAACAGTGGCAACGACTTTTGGAACGCAGATGCTTGAGGTTTTCCACCAGGCGCGATTGCGGTATCGTTAAGTTTTAAACACAAACGATATTGTGACACAATTCCGAAGAACATTTATAGTTTAATGAATTCAGGTCGAAACAGAAAATTCTTAGGCAATAAGTTCCATGACGTGCCAAACTGCGCAATCTCCGGCCAGCTGGGGGCTGGAACGTGGTGGGCACGACTTAGAGCCTCTGCAAAACCGGCAGAGTCTCTAAGCTCGGCCTTGTACTACGCTGGGAAGACCGCCCAGCTAGTACAATCTCACCACTGAGCCCCATCTGGCCTACGATTGCTCCGCTTTGGCACTGATGTCTGAACATTCCTAACGAATTGCTCTTGGAAAAACAAAAAGCGAATACACTCGTTGTTGTTGAGTGCATTCGCTTTTTTATTGTCGCCATGGCTTAAGGCTCAGCCACTTTTTTAATAGCGTCTTAAATTATTGAACAGAATAGTTCGGTGCTTCACGCGTGATCTGAACGTCATGCGGATGGCTTTCGCGTAGGCCGGCTCCGGTAATCTGAATGAACTGGGCGTTGTCTTGCAGCTCTTTCAAGTTCGGTGCGCCGACATAGCCCATGCCGGATTCAATGCCGCCAAGCATCTGGAAGATCACATCGCCGAGGCTACCTTTGTAAGCAACCCGGCCTTCAATGCCTTCAGGAACCAGCTTGTTGGCTTCGTTCACGCCACTTTGGAAGTAACGGTCACTTGAACCGTGTGCCTGCGCCATCGCGCCCAATGAACCCATGCCTCGATAAGTCTTGAAGCGCCGGCCTTGATAAATTTCAAACTGACCCGGCGCTTCGTCGGTGCCGGCCAAAAGTGACCCTAACATAACCGCATTTCCGCCAGCAGCCAAAGCCTTCACGATGTCGCCGGAATACTTGATCCCGCCATCGGCAATAATCGTTTTGCCACGTTTACGCGCCACACCAGCAGCATCATAAACCGCCGTCAGCTGAGGAACTCCGACACCGGCAACGATCCGAGTGGTACAAATCGAGCCAGGACCGATCCCGACTTTAACAACATCAACACCGGCATCATACAGCGCTTCCGTTGCTTCCGCCGTCGCTACATTACCGGCAATCAAGGTTGCCAGTGGAAAATGCTCGCGAATTTCCTTGATCTTGCGAATAACCCCGGCACTGTGGCCATGGGCGGTGTCAATGACAATTGCGTCAGCACCGGCATCTAACAAAGCCTGTGCCCGATCAAACGTATCGGAGGTCACGCCGACAGCAGCAGCGACCAACAAGCGGCCATGTGCATCTTTAGCCGCATGCGGGAATTCAACCACTTTTTCAATATCTTTAATGGTAATCAAGCCACTGAGCCGACCATTCTTATCAATTAACGGGAGCTTCTCAATCTTGCGAGCCTGCAAGATCGCTTCAGCATCCTTAATCGAAGTGCCTGCCGGAGCCGTCACTAAACCTTCTTTGGTCATGACAGTGTCGATCAGCACACTCTTGTCATCGACATACCGCAAATCACGGTTGGTAATAATGCCGGTCAGCTTGCGATCGGTTGTGTTGTTCACAATCGGCACACCGCTGATACGATACTTTTTCATCAATGCTTCTGCATCGCTAACCGGCTTATCGGCTGTAAGATAGAAGGGATCCACAATGACGCCATTTTCACTGCGCTTAACTTTGAGCACTTCGTCAGCCTGCGCGGCAATGCTCATATTCTTATGAATAACACCCAGACCGCCTTGGCGTGCCATGGCAATTGCCATCGCACTTTCGGTCACCGTATCCATCCCCGCCGAGATGATTGGGATATTCAACTTCAAGTTGTCCGCAAGTTGTACAGACAGATCGACATCGTGAGGCAAAACATGACTTTCTGCAGGTATCAACAACACATCATCAAATGTAAAACCACGCCGGGCAAACTTTGTATCCCAATGACTCATAGCGTAAATCCCTCTTTCAATTTTTAGTTGTTGACTAATGTACTACCGGAATGTGAACACGTCAAACGTGTTTCGCAATTTTTTTGAAAAGACCGGTATCATAGGCCTAAAAATGAAAGAAAGTCTCATAATTGTTCAGTCTGATCCGAACAAAAAATTAGCGACCCTTGATATGAGAATTTAATGTTCGGATTTTAGCCATTGGGTTTGTGCCGTCATGGCTATCGTTCGGATTAATAGCTGCTGTCATTTTTCAAACAGGGACCGCTTAATGTTTCAACGGCCACCTTTAGCCTTGGCGACGCCACAACCATGCGCCTAACGCCGATAGCAGCGTTGCAAGCCCGGCCAAAAGTCCTGATTGACCCAGTGCTTCGCCGGTTTTTGGCAATCCGTGAGTTGACCCGCTTTCTGTGGACGAAGCCGCCTGAGACGTTTGCGCTGCTACCGACTCAACTGATGCTTTCTGAGAAGCAACCGCTGATGAGGATGCACGCAGCGATGGCCGGCTTGACTGGGCGGACGGGTCAGTGCTTGGTTTTTCTGATGGTGCTTGTGATGGCTTTTGCGACGCTTGCGAACTCGCCTGAGACGCCTGTGAACTTGAGGAAGCAATTGCAGGCATTTTCACTGAAACGACCGCTGCCTTATCGTCCGCCTTTTCGCCGCCGATTAAGTTCCAGTTATAGCCCACTGTCACGTGCTTGTCCGGTAATTCAAAATGATAGAACACATTGCGCTTGAATTGCGGATCATCTGTTGAAAAAGTGACGCGACCTTGGGCATCCGTTGTTTTGACGATTGCCGACTTAGCACCATCAACCAAGTTCGGAATAGCGGCCACTTTCATGTTTGCCAATGGCTGCTTGGTCTGCTGGTCAATGAGCTGGAACGCCCGCTCGCCTTTTTGATAAGTATACTTGTCCATTTCAATTTTGGTTGTCTGCCCCGGTGTGTAAACAAAGCTGTCTGGCACAGCCTTCCATCCTTGGTTATCGGAAGCTACAACCTGAAGTCGGTATGTGTGTCCTGTCTGTAGTCCGTCAGCGGCACCGATCCTTAACCCGCTGATCGATGCTGATGGTTCGTACTCATCAGTTGATGCTAACGTTTTGGTTGCGACCACCTGACCAGTATCCGCGGCAACAATCTGCACCGTGATCGCCTGATGATAATTCGCTGCAATGCCATTCAGTAGTGCGAAGACCAGCGTTTGGTCCTTAGCCGCAACCGATTTGACAGCAGATGCCTGCTCAACTGCCTGACTAGCGGAACCGTTAGCAGTCGTTGCCGCCTGAGTCGGTTGGGCATCCACCAAGCCAAAACCTGCCAATGCCACCGCCGCCAGAACAAATCCGCGTCCGTACTGCTGTTGATGCCCCTTATTCATCCAAAAACCTCCCAAATTTTCTAAAGCGTAACCGTTACGATTAAGCTCACATGAAGTTTACCGGATGAAAAACAAGGCGTCAACTTATTTTTTTTGAGCGCGAGCCAGCCCGGTTAGAAACCGGAGCATAAGTGGCCTCAAGCCAAAATGGCTGGTCTTTGGCTATTTTGACTTGAGGTCCTTATGTGCAGGTTTCTGGGCTGGCGAGCGCGTTATGGTGAGCGCGAGCCAGCGTCCTTATAAAAAAGGCCACCCCAGCAAATGAGGTGACCTTCAACAACCAATCAACTTATTTTAAACCGCAACCCACTACCGCCGGAAAAAGCTCTTGAGATGATACCGACGTTGCAAAAGCCAGTGGGAACCATACGCGACAACGGCGATGATCACGTCCACAAACCACGGCATTGCTCGGGTGAATGGTGTGTCAAGCATCATGAGGGCGCCGCCGATAAAGGTGACCGCAAGAACCAACACGATTCCGCCACCGAGCACTAACCAGGCACTGCGGCGATTCTTCTTGTCCCGTTCCATCCAGTCGGCGTAATACACAAAGAAAAGACCGGCCATGAGGCTTAACATGACAAGATAAGCAAAGCTGTTGCTAGCGTTGTTCTGCGATTTCGGATTGATGTAAGTCATCACGGCGAAGACAGCCGCAAGAATGGCCATGAAAAACAGACCTTGATCGGCGACCAATAACCACAGCGGCTTTTTAGGTTCCGGTTTCGGTGTATGCAGGATTTCATTAGCCTTCACCGTGACCGGCCCATAAAGTTGCGTGGCCGGTTTGCCTTGTCGTTGGGCGGTAATCATTTCCGGCAGCATCGTTTTGAGCAGGGTTTCCTCATCTGCCTCACTCATACCGCCGTCTTTTAATTCACGCCGCAGCTTGAAGACATACTCGTTGTTCTTATTGGTCAGTCTTGCAATCATTTCCGGAACGGTTGTAGCTGGCCGCTCCTGCTTAACATGGGCATTCTTGCTTGCCACCGTTGCTGCCGACTGCTGCGTATCAGCCGCTGACGATGCCGCAGTCTGCTGTTGATCAACTGCAGCGCTGCCCGCTGTTTGATTCGTGTCCGTTTCTTGCTTCTTTACCATGTGTAACTCCTATCTTAAAGTTATCGTCGTCGCGTGCGCGCTTTTGGCTTGCACGTTAAACATTGAACCGAAATTCAATGATATCCCCATCTTGCACTTGATATTCCTTGCCTTCAGAGCGGTAACGTCCGGCTTCCTTGACTGCCTGCACGGAACCATACTTGTCAAGATCCGTAAAGGACATTGTCTCGGCTCGGATAAAACCGCGCTCAAAGTCCGAATGAATGATCCCGGCAACTTGAGGCGCCTTCATGCCCCGTTTAAACGTCCACGCGCGGGTTTCTTTGCCGCCAGCCGTAAAGAAGGTTGCTAAGCCCAGCAAATGGTAGCTAGCCTTGATGAGTTTATCCAAGCCGGATTCATCGACGCCTTCTGCCGCCAAAAAGTCGGCTTTCTCGTCATCATCCAATTCGGCAATTTCCTCTTCGGTCTTGGCCGAAATAGCAATTACCTCGGCGCCTTCTTTAGCTGCTTCGGCTTTGATTTGTTTGACATAATCGACGGAATCCGGGTCGGCCATGGCTTCTTCCGCAATATTGGCGACATAAAGCACCGGTTTACTCGTCAACAAGAACAGGCCCTTGACGATCTTCTGTTCATCTTTATCAAAGTCAATGCTGCGGACCATCCCGCCATTTTCAAGGACCGGCTTGATCTTTTGCAGTACTTTAAACTCTGCCTGGGCTTCCTTGTCTTTGGTTTGGGTACGGGCAACCTTTTCGACCTTGGCATAGCGTTTATTGACCGAATCCAAATCGGCGATTGCCAGTTCCATGTTAATCGTAGCCATGTCTTCCAGCGGATCGACTTTGCCGGTCACACTGGTAATGTTGTCGTCATCGAATGCCCGAACAACGTGCACGATCGCATCTACCTGGCGAATGTTTTCCAGAAACTTGTTGCCAAGTCCCTCGCCTTTGGAAGCGCCTTTCACAATTCCGGCAATATCCGTGAACTCAAAAGTCGTATGAATAATTTTCTTAGCCGGAATCAATTCATCAATCCGCGCCAACCGTTTATCCGGCACCTCGACCATCCCCACATTGGGATCGATGGTCGCAAACGGATAATTGGCCATTTCGGCGCCTGCTTTTGTGATTGCGTTAAAAAGCGTGGACTTACCGACATTGGGAAGCCCGACAATACCTGCTGTTAAAGCCATTTGCTTATTTCACACTTTCTATGATTAATCTGTCTGTTCTGCTTGACCTAAAACTTTCTTGAGCCGCTTCTCAAAATCACGGCGCGACATCATGACAATGTGGCCGCAACCGGTGCAACGAATTTTAATATCGGCGCCGAGGCGAATGACTTCCCATTTATTCGTTCCACATGCATGCGGCTTCTTCATTTGAACCAAATCATGTAATTGGTACATTCGTCTACCTCCAGCGGATTGGCCGGTTAATCGATATTGACGTCTAGCATCGCTAAGATCCGATTGAGATCTTGCTCGGATGTAAAGTCGATTTCGATCTTGCCTTTGCCTTTACTGCCTTCATTAATATTGACTTTCGTGCCGAAACGTTCGCCCAACTGATTTTCGGTTGCTCGGACATACGGTGATTTTGGCTTTTCCTTCGATGTCGAGCGACTTGTCCCGGCGTTCATCTGATTGATTAGCCGTTCAAGTTGGCGAACCGTTAAATTCTCACTAATAGTCTTCTTAGCAACACTGACCATCTTGGTTTTATCTTTGAGACTCAACAAGGTTCGCGCCTGCCCCATTGAGAGCTGATTGGCGCTGAGCATTTGTTTGACTTGCTGCGGCAATGTTAACAAGCGCAAATAGTTGGCAATATATGGCCGACTTTTGCCTAGCCGCGCGGAAACTTCCGCTTGCGTCAAGTTTAAGCGTTTGATCAACGTTTCATAAGCCTGCGCTTCGTCCAACGGAGTCAGATCCTCGCGCTGCAAGTTTTCCAACACTGCGATTTCCATCATTTCCGGATCGTTAAAATCGCGGACAATCGCCGGAATGGTTTCCTTACCAGCCAGCTTAGACGCACGAAAACGCCGCTCACCGGTGATAATTTCATAACCGGAAACACTTTTGCGCACAATAATCGGCTGGAAAACGCCGGTTTGCTTGATGGAATCCGCCAGTTCTTTTAAGCCTTCTTGATCAAAGGTTTTTCGGGGTTGGTACGGGTTCGGCCGGATATCGACCAGTGGCAGTTCTTCAACGGTATTGTTAGCACTCAGATCAGGACTTTCAAAATCTTTGAAAATGGCGTCAATGCCGCGACCTAATCCCTTACTATTCTTATTCGCCATGAGCAGCCAGCACCTCCTTGGCTAAAGCCTCGTAAACTTCGGATCCGCGCGATTTTGGATCAAAATCCACGATTGGCAGACCGTAACTCGGCGCCTCAGCCAATCGGGTAATCCGCGGAATCACGGTTGCATATACTTTATCGCCAAAATACTTGCGCACTTCATCGATCACCTGCGCGCCAAGGTTCGTGCGGGCATCATACATCGTCAGCAGAACCCCTTCAATCGCCAGATTCGGATTGAAATGCTTCTGGACAAGCCGAACCGTGTTAAGCAACTGGCTCAGGCCTTCCAATGCATAATACTCACTTTGAACCGGAATCAGAATCGAATCACTCGCCGTAAACGCATTAATTGAAAGCTGACCCAATGAAGGCGGGCAATCAATCAAAATGTAGTCGTACTGATCCTCGATTGGGTGAAGACCCAATTTCAAGCGCATTTCCCGGGCCATTTGACTGGTTAACTCGATTTCGGCACCGGCCAACTGGATGGTCGCAGGAACAATGGCTAAATTTTTATGTTTGGTTGGCAAAATGGCTTCGGTAATCGGATCTTCGTTGACCAAAACATCGTAAATATCCTTTTCAACTTGGGCTTTTTGAACGCCCACCCCACTTGTAGCATTGCCTTGGGCATCAACGTCGACAATGAGGACTTTCTTCCCAAGGTTTGCCAGACAGGCCCCCAAATTAATGGTCGTTGTGGTCTTGCCAACCCCGCCTTTTTGATTGGCGACAGCGATGATATGTGTCATGAGCTCCCCCTATCTCTTCTCTTTTGGAATCTCGATAATCATGCGGTAAGCGTCATCGGTATCTTCTTCTTTGGCCGTGACGGTCATTCCGGTATCGCGAATCATTTTGACTGAACGCTTCAGTGTATTCCAAGCAACGCGGGTATCGTGGCTAACCGCTGACCGGCGTACTTTTGGCTTCGGCTTTTTTTCCGGCTTCTTAGGTCTTAGCCATTCATTAACCAAAGCCGCTGTTTCCTTCACCGTCAATTTGTCGGCCACAATTTGGTGCAATGCCTGTGCCTGTTGATCATCACTAAGCTTCAGCAATTCCCGCCCATGCCGCTCGCTGATGAGGCCTTTCATAATAGCTTCTTGCACTGGTGCATCCAATTTCAGCAACCGGATCTTATTGGCGACAAACGCCTGACTCTTTCCCAGCTGCTGTGCCAAAGCGCCTTGGGTTAACTGGTTGAGCTTCATCAAAGCCACATACGCCTGGCCTTCTTCAATCGCGCTCAAGCCTTCACGCTGCAGGTTTTCAACCAGCGCCATGGACGCACTTTCATCATCGTCCATCTTCTGGACAATCGCCGGGGCTTTTTCCCATCCCAACAACTGCATTGCGCGATAACGCCGCTCGCCGGCAATGATTTCATATTGGTCAGGCGCATATTCACGCACGATAATCGGCTGCAACAAGCCGTGTTCTTTGATCGTGGCCGCCAGTTCCTGAATCGAATCAGCGGAAAAGACCTTCCGCGGCTGAAACTGATTCGGCGTAATGGCGTTTAGTGGCAACTGTTGCACAACGGTCTCGTCGTTTGGCTTTTTATGGCCAAAAAATGATAATGCCACGCGTTATGCACCTCCCAATGGTTGTTTATTTGGCACCCCCGGCTTACGAGGGTATTTATTTGGTGTTGCCTTCACTTTTTCGATCACCAGCAAATGCCGGGGATCGCCGGTTTCCGGTAAGGTTAGCGCCGCATCCTGGACCAACTTGCCGCCCAGCAAACCGATTGCTGGCTTGGCGGCGATGAGTTCCTCTGCGGTTGCGGCAGCCTTCATGGCCACAAATCGCCCTTGTGGTTTCACCAGTGGCAGGCACAGTTCGGCTAACACATTGAGTGCTGCAACTGCCCGCGCCGTCACCAGATCAAACTGGCCGCGATGCGCTGATTTTTTAGCACCAAAAGTCTCGGCACGATCATGGAATAACTGAACATCTGTCAGCTCCAGGCGCGTCGTTAACCGTTCTAAGAAGCCAATCCGTTTTTGCAAGGAGTCGACAATCGTGATTTTTAACTGCGGGAACGCGATTTTGAGTGGAATTGACGGAAATCCCGCACCGGCACCGACATCACACAGCGATAACGGCTGACGCTGCAAATCAGGCAACACCATCCCCAGGGTCAATGAGTCATAGAAGTGCTTGAGGTAGACGTCCCCTTCAGCTGTGATGCCCGTCAGATTCATTTTTTCATTCTCGCTGATCAGATATTGGTAATAAGCCGCGAACTGATCCTGCTGGTGGTCATCCAAGACGATGCCGTGATCAGCCAGAGCGTGGACAAAAGCTGTTGGATCCATGTCTGCCTCCGTTTTTTGATTTGATTTTGTGGAACAAACAAGGTTTCACGTACCCGTCAAGTGTAACGTAAAAATGCCGTGTGCTCAACCGTATTCTTGGCGTGAAAACGGGTCAAAAATATCGTTGAGTCACCTTGTGCTTAGCCATGAAGTGCGCACGGTGGCCGCAATTTTCAAGCGCTTCATTTTACCACAAATCAACTTGTCGATATGGTGTACTAGTTCACAAGCATAACTAATTCTACAATCAGGTTTTCGT
>NZ_BACQ01000028.1 GCF_000260435.1 Lacticaseibacillus zeae DSM 20178 = KCTC 3804
GCCAAGCGACAACTCAATTAGAATATCAAATTGGCAACCCTTTGTCAACATCTTTTTTTAAATCGCTGTGCGGTTTAAAATGTTTTGATGACTGACAACTCGTAATATACTACGCAGGTTCTCCGTTTAAGTCAACAACTTTTTCAAAAAAATTTTCAGAGGGGAAATATCTTTTCATGAAAGAAGATCGTGCCTTTTGGAATCAATTTGCCGAAGACTATGCTGCGGCTGAGGAAACGTCGCGTTTGCCAGTTGCTCGCGATGTCACCGCATGGCTGCTGGATGAAGGACTGCTGCCGACTAAGTCACTCGTCGACCTTGCAGCTGGAACCGGCCGTTATGCCGCTCGCTTCGCCGCGCATGTCCAACAACTGACGTTAATCGATTGGTCCTCTGCCATGCTGGCTTATGCAAAGCAACGGCTGACCGCCAATGATGCTACATCAGTGCACTTCATAACCGCTGACTGGCATCAGCTCGAAACGCTGCCTGCTCCCGATCTTATTTTTGTTAGCCAGTTACCCACGCTGGAGGCCAATGAACTGTCATTGTTAACCAACTGGGCTAATCAAGGCGTTGTGTTGAACTTTCAAACCGAACAGTCTGACGCTTTGATGGATCGCGCGCTAACTTATTTAGGCCAAGCCGTGCCGGTCGCTTATCAGGCAGACCCTACTCGTGTCGCCAGCTATCAACAGTGGTTACACGCTCACCAGGTTCCGTTCAAAGCACATACGCTGACTTATCATCTTGAGGAGCAGACAACGATTAGTGATCTTTTGCCTGAGCTAACTGTGCCTGTCGGTGTAAAGGCGGCCAGCCAACTTGCCAAGGCGCTGACCGGAAACGAAAATGCCCACATGCCAGTCACCGATCATCTCACTTATACCTATACGCAACTGGTTTGGCATTCGGATCATTAGCAATTCAGCATACCACTGCGCGTTCCAATACAAACTAAATACCCAAAAAAGAGGCACCGCCGACAATTTTCGGTAGCGCCTCTTTTTTCGCGTAAATTAGCCTAGTTGATTTGCTTCAGACGGAAATTGAATCACGCCTTAACTTGTAACTGTTCCACGTTAACGACCGTGTCCACCCAGGAACGATCATAAAAGCCTGCCTCATGTGAGACGAGCAAGACGGCGCCGGGATATTGTTGTAGTCCGGTGCGCAATGCGTTCTTAGTGTCGTCATCCAGATGGTTGGTCGGCTCATCCATAATCAGAATGTTGGTGGTCTGTAGCATGAGTTCTGCCAATTTGACTTTAGCCTGTTCGCCTCCGGACAGCATGGTCAACGGATTATTGGCCTCTTCACTTGTCAAAGCAGTTCGTGACAGCACTTGGCGTACAACTTTTTGGGTTAACGCCGGGAAACGCTGCTGCAAATATTGAACCGGACTTTGCTTAGGTTGATCCCAATGTAGTTCCTGCTCGTAATACCCAAAGACCACGTTGTCGGCAATTTCGACACTGCCGCTAATGGCCGGAATTAACCCGAGGATCGTTTTTAATAACGTCGATTTACCGACGCCATTAAACCCTTCAAACGCGATAATCTGATCTTTTGCGACCGAAAAATTGATTGGCTGTAACAATGGTTGATTATAGCCAACAACCAAGTTATTCACATCAATCAAAATCTGCCGATTCACTGGCAGGTAAGGAAACGCTAAGTGGGCTTTGGAACGGGTGCCCGGTGGTGTCAGTTTGTCCATGCGTGCCAGTTGCTTTTCGCGGCTTTTAGCCATTGTGGCGCGCGTCCCTGCCTTAAACTTGCGGATAAAGGCTTCGGTTTTCTTGATGGTTTCCTGCTGCTTGGCGAACGCCTTCAGGTACGTTTCGTGATCGGCTTCCTTTTGGCGCATGGCCTGTTTCAAAGTGCCAGTGTATTTCGTGATCTGGCCGAACTCAATATCCAAAACTGCATTGGTCACATTTTCGAGGAAATCAAAATCGTGAGAAATAACAATAAATGCCCCTTCGAAGTTCTGGAGCCAGTTGGTCAACCATTCAATGTGCGACACGTCCAGGTAATTGGTCGGTTCATCGAGTAGGAGCATATCCGGTTTTTCAAGCAGTAATTTTGCCAAAATCAATTTTGAACGCTGACCACCCGAAAGCGCGTCAACCGGATGATCCATCCCCATGGCAGTGATGCCTAAACCTTCCGCCACAGTTTGAATCGTGGTTTCAAGTTCATAAAAATCGCCGGCTTCCAGTTCCTGCTGCAGCTCGCCAGCCTTCGCTAACAGTGCGTCGTCTGGATTCGTTGCATAGTCTGCATAAATTTGATTCATTTTGGCCTCTTTGCGATAAAGTCCCTCAAAGGCTGTACGCAAAAATTCGATCACGGTCTGGCCAGGCACCAAGTTAGCATACTGGTCTAAGTACCCGACGTGCAGATGCTTTTGCCAGACGATTTTACCGGCATCCGGCGTCAAGGCTCCCGTTAAAATCTTGATTAACGTACTTTTGCCAACCCCATTTTGGCCAATCACGCCAAGATGGTCCTCGATATTCACCTGAAAGCTGGCATCTTGATATAACACTTTATCTAAAAACCGTTGCGACAACCCGGTTACGGTTAAAACACTCATGCGTTCTCCTTAATCTATGAACCGTCATTGATCCAACTAAAATACCGGCAGCACCTTTTGCTCATTACTGGGCATCTTGTCAAATGGATCAACTTTTTCCTGAAATCCAAGCATCACGGACACGCTCAATCGTGCTCACCGCGACGTGCTTGGCTGCCTTGCTAGCCGTACACCAAAGCTTTTATCAAACAATTGGCAGGCTGGCTTTCTGAAAATAGCTACTGCTTGCTAGGCTATCACAGCCACTGTTGTTTTACAACGAGGCAAATCTTTTGCAATTTCTTCTTTTCTAGGGAAATAATAACTTTATGTCTATGATTAATCGGTGCTGCCCATGACGCATCTCGCTGGCAAACATAGCGTCCGCTGATGCTGTGCCTGCGACATGCATAATGGGCGCTTTCTTATATAAGGAGGAGACAAATAATGGGCATCATGGAATCACGTTTGATTCACGCCACGGTTGGCTTTGCCATCGGTGATGCTTTGGGACTGCCGGTCAAGGGCCAAACGCAGGCTGAGTTAGCCGCTTCGCCGGTGACTGGGATGAAGGGCTATGGCACGTTCAATCAGCCGGCCGGCACTTACTCAGATGAAACAGGCCTTACCCTGGCCGGTCTGGATGCGTTGCAGCATGGTTTCGACCAGGATGCACTGGTCAATGCCTACCAAGCCTGGTTCAAAAACGGCGAGTACGCACCCTATGGGAAAAGGAATCCTGATATTTGGTCAAGTGTCGAAACGACCTTGACCACGGGAAAAGCCACAGCGGCGCCTAACGAACCAGGAGCCTTGATTCGCACGTTGCCATTTGCCTTTTTTGCTTACCAGACATTTGAAACCAACCTGTTCCAAAAAGCAGAAGGCAGCCGGCTCTTTCAAAATTTTGTCACGCTCACCAATCTGGATCCTGAAAATATGGTCGCTTCTGCCGTTTATACCCAAATTGCGATAGAACTACTGGCCGATGCGCCGGACTTACCCACGGCAATCACCACCGGCATCAGCAAAACCGCCGCATACTTTGCGGATCAGCCAACTTATCAACCTGCTTTTGCTGCATTCCAAACCAACCTCGAAGCGCAGGCATCAGATGGCACTGCCACCGATCCTCTAAGTTTATTGGCTCGGGTCTTACACGCACTCCAAACCTGGCCGGATTATCATGATGCAGTTTTAAATGCGCTTATGCTCGGCGGCGCGACCGATACCGCAGCCGCGTTGACCGGCGGCTTAGCAGGCTTGGCCTATGGTTACACGAGTTTGCCGCATCGCTGGTGCTTGATGCTGGCTGAATACGCCCAGATTGTTGACCTATGTCGGCAAGCAGAAAAAAGCGGCTTTTTCCCGAAGTATGATTGAAAGACGAACTTTCTAGTCGTGGATAGAACGCTTGTGGTAGACTAAGGTTAATCTGTACCGGAAGGTGTCATTTTGAAAAACAACAATCAATCCGCCTTAAGAACGATCCTTGAGTTTCTGCTTCTTTTCGTCGTTATTTTCTTCGCGTCTCAGTTGCTGATGCGTTACGTCCTAAGCAAAGATGTGGTGCAGGGTACATCGATGCAACCGACATTGGAGAATAATGAACGGTTATATTCCGTTCGGATCAAGAAGCCTAAACGCAACGATATTGTCGTGATCAATGCGCCTGATCGGCCGAAGTCGCTTTACATCAAGCGGGTTATCGGGATGCCAGGCGATACGGTGAGTTCCAAAAACGACAAACTGTATGTTAATGGCAAGGCAATTGCCGAACCCTATTTGAATCATAAGTTTTCACGTGATGAAATTAATAAATGGGCCAGTCAACAGGGACTGGATCCGTCCAGTATTAAGTTCACCAACGATTTCAATATCAAGACGCTTTCGTCAACCAAATCAGCCAAAGTACCCGCCGGAAAATATTTCGTGATGGGCGACAATCGTTTGGTTTCCCACGACAGTCGTGATTTTGGCTTTGTCGATAAGTCCAAGATTCAATCAGTCGTTGTTTGGCGGTATTGGCCGTTAAATCGGATGAAGATTTTCTGATACACGCTATTCCCCAATTAAAAAACATCGTCAGACCCTAAGCTGGGCTTGACGATGTTTTTTAGTTTAGGTGCACTTCCCAGCAATTCGTTAAATCGGAATCAAAGCTATTAATGCCTTCCACCTCTTAATAGCCATCTTAATCAGCCATTTGAACACGATGCGGCTGCCAGAACCATTCGCGGCCGTCGCGCG
>NZ_BACQ01000027.1 GCF_000260435.1 Lacticaseibacillus zeae DSM 20178 = KCTC 3804
CAGTGACTGTTTGACTACCATCAGCATTAAGAGCGACTTTTCTGTCAGCGGATGGCGTCTCCCTATTTGTGCCGTCTGAATCGTATTCATTCTTCAATGGCTTTTGGAACTCGATGCCAAGCCGTCTTGCTTTACCTTGAAGCGCGTCGTAGCTAATTCCGAGCTTGTCGGCCGTTTCTCGTCTAGTAAAGCCTTCAGAGGCGAGCTTCCTAATGTCACCGATCTGTTCATCTGTCCATTGCATCTACTCGCCTCCGAAAATATAATGTCCGTGAGCAGTTTGATGACGCTGCTCACATTCTCATGAAGAACTTCCCGAGTTCTTAAGCCCTCGGATTAGGCCCCGAAAGCTTTTTTGTTGCTTAAAAAATTTCGATGAGTTAGAATTAAATTGTTCCCAACAGATACTCATTTTCACTCCTCTGTAATACCCTATCCTTAGGCTCTCGGCCCCCAACCGAGGGCTATTTTAGTATCTTCTATCAGGAATGTGCTAATATATATATGTGAGCAGTGGCCTTTCTCCTCCAAGTCAACCGCTGCTGCTCACACAAGTATTCCGTTTTTTCATTCTTTTGGCCCTTGGACTGGTCTCTGAGGGCTTTTTTAATCCGATTTATTGCTACATGTGTTATACTCTTTTTCGGTACCGTTGTTTCACCTCAGTAAACACCGGTAGCTAGGCCCTCAGTTAATCGCTCAGAGGGCCTTTTTGTTGCACAAAAATAGCACCTCACCGTTTGGCGGAGTGCTTTAGTAAATAAAAAGATGCCAAAGCGTCATATTAGCTCTCTTGGTTTGTAGCACTAGATTTCGAAACGGCTGCCTTAAGCATATTCCCAGCATCGGTCGGACGTTCAGCATAAATTAACTCTGAAGGATTATTGGGATTAGCGTATGGTGGATTCAGCGTTCCCGAAATAAATTCAGCTAACTTATTTGATTCTAAATCAACGATTGCCATCTGGATGCTTGTCTTCTCAATGTTAGAAAAAACTGGCACTTTGCTAAATGCGGTTGCTACCCATCCAGTATTGTCTCCCTGCACTCTACCATCTACAGCAATGAATGCTTTTGGTCCTGGAACTAACGGCCAATGGTCTGAATTCCGAAGCAGAGTTAGAGCTAGCGGAGAACTTCTGTCTATTAAATTCAAAATGCTCTTGTTCTTAGAAAAAGTGCTTCCCCAATCTTTTTCATTTGCAAGATTACCCAGATAATCAGACATAATATCCAACATATCATCATCTGATGGAGCATCTGACAGTAGGGAGACTATTTTCGAATAGATACTCAGTCCGTACGGATTTGTGAGGAGAGAACTCAACCTGTGAAGGCCCTGCTCTTGATCATCGGTCTTTTGTAGATATTCTGCCAAAAGCAAAGTCTTCTTCATGTCATCCAAACGGTCTTTTAAATGATCCCCCGTATCCACAAGATCAAGGATCAGATCTCCCCATTTGCCGTTTAAGACGTCTACCGCCAGCTGCTTTCCTTTCGACTTGGCAGTATCGACCACTGCTGACCTCACATCCTTACTATCAAGCTTTTTCTGCTCTATTCTCTTATCCAAGCTCATTTTCTCAGCATGCAAAAGATATTCTGGATGCTCAATCATGGCCCGAATTTCCGCTTTCTTGTCCATTTCGTATCACCTCACAAAAATAGTACCCCAGCGTAAACTGGAATACTACATTGAGGTGATATCTGTGCTTCATGTCTGCTGCTCGCTCGCCCATTGTCAGCTAGGGTCATCGCAAGCTGTGTCCGGTCGCTAAACTGGACAATACAGCCGACGGGAATCAAACCCGTTCAAAGGTCACAAAGTTAATCCTTCGGCTGCTGTGCTGTCCGTTTATCGTCCCCTCAACGGTAAGAGTGGCTTTTAGCCGTAACAGACGATACAGCACATTACGTTCTGATGAATTTCTCATCGAACTATCCCGTGCTGGAATCGAACCAACAGCCGCACGCGGCTTCCACATCGGGATTACCTTGCCACAGCTTTATCATCACCATGGCTCGGAGGAAAAATGCGGTGTCTCAGGTTTCTCACCTTTGGCACAATACAATCATAAGGTATTCCTTTTTTAGTTCGCCACTCATTTATCAATCAATTAGTCCTCAAATAGTCCTCATTCATCGATCATTTATTGCTCACTACTTTTTCTGGGTGTGACGCCAAAGTACCAGGCCGCTGCTAACAACGCATTTTTCTTTCTGCGTGTGTAGGTTGCTGCAGATATATCGAGAATATTCATTGCATCACCGTCTGGCGTGTCTGTTTCGGGTCCATCGCAATAGCGCACCCTTAATAAACGCTGATGTGATTGTTTCGGCATTGATGCAATACAACTGTCGCACCATTCACAGAACTTACGTGCCGATTCTTGTCTTTCCAAACGCTGCTGTGCATACAGCGGACGCTGAACAGTGCTGGCAGAAGTTCCGTCTCCCCATGCACTAGTGATCTTTGGATTGACTGGCGCTTTTATGAATCCACGCTCTGCTCGGTATTTATTCAGGATATCTTCGACTGCTTCCCAATCCTTTTCATCGCTAATTGATAAAAGCTCCATCACAAGCTCCACCCCTTATGGTATAATTAAATTTGTAAAAGTTTGGGGAAACGGCGTGCCGTAATGGTGCGCTTTTTTGATGCCTTAAACGTGCGTTCAACATGTGCGTTTGCTATACTGTCGTTGGAGGCCAACTCCTAATCTTTAATTTCATTTACTCTCAATCGTACGTCTGGCCTCCAGCGCGTCCCTCATCAGACGCGCTTTTTGTTTACAATCATTTTCCTCTTTTACAGTTAGCCCACATCCACATTGCAACACCTGAGATTAGCAGCATGACGGCAATCATTGCTTTCCCTCCAGCCTGCGTCCGCACATCGGGCAATAATTAATCACGATTGGATCATCAACCTCAGCATTATCAAAGCCAACAGCTTCGCATGTGTGCATTGCTGCACCGTTTATTTTTTTAGGCTCGATTCTATCCCATTCATTTCCACCAGTCATACCGATTCTAAGGAAGTTGCCAAGTTCTGATTCAATGAGCTTATGTGGCTCATGACAATATGGACAGTTCTTCTGGTTCTCCGTAAAGGGGGCCGGATTCGACCTCTTTTCCACTTTTTCAGTCATTGCTTTCCCTCCAGTAGCTGTTTGTCCTCAAAGATGTTGCCGATGACCTCACATGTTTCAACACCACTTTGAAAAATGGTTGCAAGTGCATTTGCATCATAATTCCATGCTGCCGGTATTCCTTCCAAATCAAATGCTGGGTAGTCTTCATCGCCAAACCATTTTACGGTTGCTACATATGATTCACCGTCTTCTCCTGTGACTTTCAGAATATCTGACTCGTATATTTTTCGTTTGTTCTTGTCGTGCAAGCCGGTGTACTCGCCTATTGACTTAGGATCAACACTCCCTTGAAGATGCCGGTTAGGTAGACACCAATCAGTCATTTCGTCCCATAAAATAAACCATTCGGTATTGCTAGGGTTTTGATCATAATCTTCCGAAGTTACGTAAGTTGTTTTATTTTGCTTAACTAGCGACCCGTAATACCACCGTTTAGTATCTGGATCGTAGCCTCTGAACTTAATCTCTCGTTTCATTTCTCCGCCTCTTTCATGAATACGAGCCAATGTGTCTTTGCCTTTTTGTCACCGAATATTGGCTTGCGACCAATTGCTTTTAGGACTTCCGGCAATTTAATTTGATCATCATTCCACTTGAACATCACCGTGCCATATGGCTTAAGAACACGCATAGCTTCGTCAATTCCTCGTTTTAGTTGGTTCTGCCAGTCTTCATCAAGCACACCATACTTGCGAGCAAGCCAGCTTGTTTTACCGGCATGAAGTAAATGTGGAGGATCAAACACGACTAAATTGAATTGATTTTTTCCGAAAGGTAAGCCTTTCTTTGCCCAGTCCCATTGAACGTCCGGTGCAATTTGGATTTCTTTGTCAAATGGCTCGCGTCCTGCATTGTGATAGGTAATCGTGAATGTCTCACGGCGCTTATCCAGAAATATGGCCAACGGATTGTGCTTGTCCCACCAGAACATGCGGCTTCCGGCCGTCATATCAAGAATTGGCTTCATTACTCCGCCTCCAATTTCACGATTTCGCCGGTTTCCTCAACGCGCCAAACACCTAGCAGCCATGCAAGGGCGAAAGTATCATAATGCTTAATTATCCACCGATGATCGTTTCCATAGTCACGATACTGTGAGGCCAAAATTGAATTACAGATTGGCTTCATTTTGGTAATCATGCATCCAACCGCTTCTGGAATCACCGGCAGATCATCTGGCAAGGCGGCATCATATTCATCAAGATAATTTGGCTCATCGTCCCGGTAGTATGGGCTTCCGGTTTCGTTGGTATATGCGTCAGAAACCTCGGAGTAGCATTCTATTAGTTTCTCCAACACGTCCCGCTTCGTCTCATTGCTCATCGTCAGTCACCCCCAGAAAATCAAAATCATGTGTAAGAGCTGGTAGTGCTTTTTCAATTGTCTTCTGGCCGTAGGCGTTTAAAAGATAGCTAACTTGATTTACACCGTCTGTTCCTTGTTCGATTTCCGTCAATAGCAAGTCAGTATCAATATCATTGCTACATTGGATCACAATTGTTTGGTGACTCATTTTATTCGTCATCGTCAGTCACCTCTTCTTTCTCGCAGTCTTGCAAGCCGTAATGCTCGATCTCTGATTCAGTGAACTTGCCACGAAGTTCTTTATCCGCTGGGCAAATCGTCAACAAATCTGTATCGCCGGACTTGTAATACCAAACCTCTTTGGTATGTGGCACCTTGACGTTGTATTTCTTCTCCTTTGCCACGGTGTAGCCGTTGACGTAAGCATTAATTAATAGCTGTTCATCAAGGCCATGCTTAGAAATGTACATTGCCGGACAGCAGTCTTCATGTGCGTCTTCAACGATTTCAGCTTGTTCATTGGTTAGGACTACCTTTTTAGGCTCCTCAACGAACGTGACAACGTGACCGCCATACTGTGTGCAAAGATCATGAGCAATTCTTTGGCTAGTAGTGGCATCTATTTGACCTTCACGCCAACGGTGAAGCGTGTCAGCACTCATTGATAGATAAAGTCCCTTTGCGTTCTTCACCGCGTACAGTTTTTCTTCGCTCATTTTTCGTCCTCCTTACAGAAGTGCCAAAGACATGGTGCTGAGCATTTTCTCTTTTGCCAGCCTGTACATATCCTTCTTAATTTCAAACCCAAAACAAGATCTGCCTAGTTCCGCAGCCGCTCTTAGCGTAGATCCACTACCAGCACACGGATCGATCACAACGCACCCTGATCGGTGAACAGCTCGATCAGTCTTTTCAGCACTGGGATAGGCTTCTGTGTGGGATGAATCTTAGGATAGGTACTGTCCGTATCCCACCGGAACCAGTTGAATACCATCTGTCCATCATTGTTGAACTTCGGTAACTTGTCGCGGTATAAGACCACAGCGTACTCGGTAGCCCCCACGATCCTCATGTTGGCTTTCAGAGCCTGTGCCAACTGGTTTTTGATGAATATCAGCGGAAAACTGTGTTGGAACCCGTATTTCTCCCCATATTCGATAACCATCTGCATCTGTTGGAATGCGCAAAACACGATCATTGCTGGTGCCTTTCCGCGCTCTTTTGGTTCCTTGACTAGCATGTGACTACAAAAATGCATGAACTCGGCAACACGGAAATCAACGTCTGTATCGAAGAACGTCTTGCCAGCCTTACTGCTAGTGCCATTTTTGTCGTTCCCACCAACATACCAAGTTGGGTTTGACCCGTAGGCGTTGTTCCCAATGTTGTAAGGAATGTCAGCAATCACAAGCTGTGCCTTTGGAATACCGTATCGCTTAAAGTTCTGAAAGTGGTCGTTGTAGAGCTCGCACTTTGCTTTCATACTCGTTTCCTCCCGATTGTCCATGCCGAATCGCTGATTACCATGATGAATATCGCGCATGCACACCCCCACCAAAAATAGATTGCTTCGCTCATTTTTCGTCCTCCACTTTCTTGATAATCAGTGGTTCCGGAATATCTACCTTAATGTCATCGCCACGGGTGTTGTGCGATTCCGTGTGCTTGGCCATGTTCTCGTTTATCCATCGGATACACTGAGATTGATACTTGGCTCGATAATACTCGGTTTCTGTGTTTAATCCTGCTACTACGTACATTTGTGTGCCTCTCATTTCGCGCTGACTGACTTCACAGCCTGATCTGAATAGTCCTTGATGCTCTGTGCGTCTTTGATGGCCTGTGATAAGTCATTGTTTGCCTGTTTGGCGGCTTCTAACTGTGATGTAAGGTAATTGATGGTCTGCTGCTTTGCATCGATCTCAGCCTGTTTCTGGGCAACCGCTCGCTGGCCTTCAATAATTTTTTGCTGAATCTGGGCATCTTTGCTTGCCATGTCGTTTCCGTATTGCCGTTTTAGGGCCGCATACTGTGCCTGCGCGTCAGACAACTGATGCTGCAAATCGGACAAGCTAGACTGTGAAGCGTTGATCTTAGCCGTCAGCTTGTCGATATTGTTTTTGGTTTCCACGATGTTCTGGTGACCTTGCCAAACATTGTCAGCAATGGCGGTTGCACCGGCGCCAAACATAAGTCCTGCTAAAACAGTTACTGTAAATGTCAATTTTTTATTCATGATTTTTTCTCCTTAATCGATCTCTTCGACTTCAACTCTCGGATTAGCTTTGTCAATAAAGAACCGATCTCGCAGTTCTACAATGTGATCCCAGTTGTCGTTTTCTAAAAATTCAGCCTTTTGCATGCCGTCGAAGATAAACTTGTGCTGAAACGCGATGTTGTCCGGGTCTGTTCGCTTGTCATACCAGTACCAGTCGAAACTTAGAGGTTTTCCCCATTGAAATTTCACGCCCTGATTCATCGCTTTTCTAACAGCCAACATTACCGTTTCCGTTGCTTGTTTCTTGACTTTTGCTCCGCCGAACATATTGCCTCGTTCAACCTTGATGTACTGATTAAGAGTCATGAGGGGCAATGGAATAATGATCCTGTTCACGCTGGTTTCACGTCCTTCAGATAGTATTGACGTTGCTTGCCATCAACCATTTCAACCGTTGTGATTAGCTCTTTGGGTGCCTTGCCATCAAAAGCAACTGGCTTGTTGATGTCTTGACGTTCACCTCTGGCGTTGTATTTCTCGATTCTGATGATTCGTGCCACACCGCCAATATCACGCACGCCCATGAATACTCGATCAGGAACCATAACCAGATCACCAACCATCATTTTCGTTTTAATTGCTTGCATTTGAAGATTCCTCCTGTAGTTTCTTGTATTATTCCTCGCTAAATTGCTAACGACTCGCAATCTCTTCATGGCCGTTGTTGCGGCGCGGTAACTTGATCTCAAACTCACTTGCCACTCGCTTAACGAACGTTGTTGACTTCCCGATCCGTTTTGCAACCTCTGTTAGTGTTTTGCTCTTGCTTGCCGCCTCAGAAACTTGTACTGCATACTTCTTACGGTTAGCTTCCCCACGTTTGTTTACAGCCTTGATGCTGCTGATCAGTGCGACTGAAGGCATATCTCGATTATCAACACCGTCTACCGCACGTTTCTCGACAATCGCTTTCTTTTGATACAACGATCAGGTTATTGAACGCTTGCTTTTCGATTTTTGAGAATGCTTCGCTTTCAGAAATATCTAGCTTAACTGCGTTTTTGTATCGCTTTCGCAATTCAGCCTTGAAGTCGCGCCACACTTTGTCTCCCTGTTTGTATAAACGTACTGTTACTTGTGTCATTGCTTATCCTCCTGACGCAACTCGATGTATTCTTGCTCGCTTATTGGCTGTTTTAGCTTTTCTAGCGATATCCCCATGGCTTTAGCTATCTTTGTAAGTGTGATCCTCATTACCTCTTTGTCACTAAGAAAACTAGCAACTGTGATGCGACTCAAGCCAGCAACCAAAGCAAAACGGTATATTGGCAAGCTGGGATGATCGTCAATAAAGTTTCGAAGTCGTTCACGTGCCCAATCTTGGTTGGCATTGTTAGTTTCGCTCTTATGCTCAATCATGCTTTTGCAACCTGCTTAATTAATGGCGTTTCTGAAAAGTCCAGTGTTGCGAAGTGCTTAGCTAGTTTAATTAACTTAAGCAAGTTGCCCGAAACTTCGCCATCAGCATATATGCTGTCTGACGCTTCATGAATCATGCGTGTATTTGCCTGAGCAATGTTCTCAACAAGCACGATAATGTCTTGCCACTGTGCTTCGGTAACGTCTAGGTAGCCTTGATCATAATCGCTTTCAATGTCAGCTATCGTTTGATTCAAGGACGTTTCGTATGCCATCAGCCGCTTATCCAAGCGTTGCAAATATCTATTCGTCATTTCTTCGGCTGTCACGATCTTTTCCCCCTTACGTCCGTTAACTTTTCAAAATTCAATGTGCAATCTTTTGATTTTGGAATAATTCGGCTGATTAGTTTGCTGTTGTACATGCGCTCAAGCTCGCTCATCTCGTTGTTCGTTGTGATAATTGTTGATAGACGAGGACTGTTGCTCTCAAAATCAAGGCGAGCATTAGCAACTCGATACATCAGCTCTTGCATGTCACGTCTCACTGGCTTGATGTCGAGTTTCATACCGCCTTCTGTGCCGAAGTCGTCCAGCAACAGAACGCCAGCCTCTTTCATTGCCCGCTCAATGCCTGCCAAGCGCTTGCGAACGTCTGGCGCGTCGTATTGCAAGCTCATTAGGTTACTCAGCTCTGCTGTTGAAATAAACAGTCCCGACTGGCCTTGATCGCGCAATCTGGTTAGCATTGCTAAGGCCAAGGACGTTTTACCCGTCCCACGCGGTCCAAACAGAACCACGTTCTTAGGCACTTCCGCCATTTGCTTGGTCAGCTTGTATGCACGATTCCCCAGATTCCTAGAGTTTTGCTGATCCGTTTGTAGTTCAGGCTGCCATTTTTCGAACGTAAACTTAGCCGGAACGTTTCCGGGGAAGACTGAGTAGCGATAAATGGCACGTGCCTTTTTACGGTTCAATGCGGCCATGGAGCGTTCGTAGAAGCGCTGTTCAATCTCGGCCTGAGTTGGCAGCTTGCTAACGTCCATTCCTCGCTTTTCGATTATTTTTTGCACGTCCGCACGTGTGAATAGGCCTTTAGTCGACTCCATATCCCCAGTTCTCCTTTGTTTCCGTGTGCTCTACCCGTCTACCAGATGAAAACTTGCGATTTGCTTGAGCTGCCATGGTGTCGTACTTCGATCTCAGCTTTGATGCGCTTAGAATGTTTGTTTGCCAGAATGAATCGAACTGACACCAGTCAATCATTTTATGAATCTTATCGAATGGCCGATGATCCAACTCGTGCATCTTTCTAATGTCATCAGCCCAAGACTGTAAGTTTGGTTTTCGGTGCTCTGGGTTGTTACCTTTGATCTTCGACCATAGATAAACAGCTTCGATCATTTCAAGAGAGTCGTCAGCGTATTCACGCTTGCGGGAATGGTGACTATCTTCTTTCTTTTCCTTCTTCTCCTTCTCTTCCTTCTTGTTTGTTGACACTTGATTGACAGTTGATTGACGTTTGATTGACACTTGATTGTCATTGTCCTGATAGTCACACCACTTAGATATTGATATGATGCTATATTTGGTGTTTGATTTGATTGTCAACATTCCACTACTTTCAAACTTCTTAACCCATCTCCACACCTGACGCCATGACACTTGATTGTCACGTCGCACACCATCATTCATCTCAGACGCCAGTGCGTGGGCTCCTGTCACCAGTTCTCCGCTTGTCACGGATACTTCTTGACCGTTGAATAAGAACTTGCTAGGAGCATGATTTGCTTTCATCAAAATCAGTAGCCAAAGTTTCAACTGATTCGCGTCAGTCCATACGAAGGACTGGCGTATTTTTCGGTATACTTTTATCCAGCCTCCGTCTGCCATGTGATCACCTCAAATCAGAACGGCAAGTCTTCATCGCTGACATCGATTGGTTGACCGTTGTTGGCAAATAGATCGGCTGTATTGGTTTGTCCTGCTTGTTCCGGTGTGCCGAAAGACGGATTAGAATTTGAAGCAGATGCAGCTTTGCTATCTTTCCAACGATGCTGAATCTGTGGGAAAGCTGTTGGCTCCCACTTCTTGATATGCGGATAGGTTTTACCGTTGTATTCTTCATTTTTGACGGTAACTTTAACGGCATGACCCGTGAAATCTGCAAGCATCGCCGCAAGATCAGCCCACTTCTTATGGTCTGGAATGCCAGCATTTTTGCCAATCATGAATAGGTATCCCATTGCATACTCTCCGGTGTCTTTCTTTGGATATTGGTTGTCGAAGATATGCTTGTTCTGATATTTCTGTGGAACGTCATTGCGTACGATTAGGTCGAACTTGATAAACTCGCGATCTTTGTAGTTATCAAATCCAAAGCGGTTAATAACGCATTCATATACACCATCTTGAATGTCGCCATTTACTTCTGCTGCTTGTGAGTAGTCCATTGTGATAGCCATGTTTTAGTCCTCCTGTTTAATTGACTTTTCCTGATTTCCAAATTTGAATAGCTCTTTAATTGGCACTAACTTTCGATTGTCTAATCTGTTTTTAGCAAAGATTGCATCGGTTCCCTCGAGAATGACGCCACGGCCATCAGTCTTGGGATTAACTACCACGCGTCCCACAACGTCTGTCAAGCCTAATAGCCCGTCACGTACGCTGTCACGAATTGCTGGTGCATACTGGCTGAACGATTGTCCAGTTTCGCTTGTAATGTCTCGTGTGTTCTCCCAAGCGGTTACTAGCACGTTAACTGGTGCGTCCATGAAGATCATGGTCATGATACGGGCAAAGTAATTTGTCCATCTTGAGTAATCCTGAAGCTCGTTGCCAATGCCGTTTTTACTGTGCCTGCCCATCTCGACAAACCAGTCTTTTTCGAACGCTGATACGTTGTCGATCACCAGATTGTCATATCCGGAAACACGTTCAGCCAGATTTTTCAGAAATTCTTTCCATTCTTCGCTTGGCTTACTTCGGTCAAATGGTTGCACATCGATGTTCGGTGCACCAGATAGCACTTTTGAACTGTCATCCAGATCTAGCACGAGTGTTTTGCCATTAAGATTGCGGATAGCTGACGTCTTACCGACACCAGGCTTTCCATAAATCAAAACTCGCCAGTTCTTTGTTCGATCAATTGAAGATGCATGTTTAATTGGCTGCATCTACCGCACCCCCAGTCCAATGTTCTCAACCAGTCGCGCATTTGGTACCTCACGGCCAGCTTGTAATGCTTTCTTCAAGTCGGCTTTGTTGACCGTCAACGTGGTCTTAATGAGCTCTGGTGGCAACTTATTCGGGTCTTCTGGTGCTTCCACGCTCACTGTTCTGCGAGTGTAAATACTGAACAGTGGTGTATGAATGTGTTCACGACCAGTTTCAACCATCGCTTGCGCCAATCGTGATTTGATTGTCGCAGCGTTTTTCTTGGCACTTGTCTTTCGTTCTTGCAAACGCCTGATTTCAGCATCGATTTCTTTGACGTCTGCTTCGATTGATTTATAGACTTTGACATAGCCAACCGCCTTATCATCAAAGTCGCCCTCAACCATTTCCATCGTGTCAGCAATAGCTTTTGGATCAGCCTTGCCACTTTCTGCCAGTCGTTGCAAACTGGTCAATTTGTCTGTTAAGTCGTATAATACTGACATATAATATTTTCCTTTCATCAGTCGTTGGTGTGCATACCAGCGGCTTTTTTCATAGCTTGTTTGATAATGAATAGGATCGCGTGTGCACCATCTTCTTGACCTATGGCGTACGTTTGATGAGGGTCTGTATTGTTCGTCCCATAGTCGGTAGCAACCTTGTGATATGCTGCAATCTGACGGTTCGCTTCGGCTAGAATTCGTTCGTATTCCTCATTGGTCATCATGTCATCCCCTTAGTTTTGCTAGTCGTGCACGTAGCTTCTCGTTCTCGGCAAGCAACATCTTTGCAATTGGTGTGTGGTTGCCGCGCATAATGTCTAACGTCAATTTGTTGTGTTCGTTCAGCAAATCACCAATGGTACGTTCTGATTCATTCAATCCAATACCTCCAATTTCCGATGTGGCCTAAGCAGTGACCAACGATCACGCCGAAGGCACCACCAATTAGTAAATATTCAATCATTATTTGCCCTTCTCTCTAAGTGACCTTGAAATCTCTGGGAACCATTTGTCTAAGAAGTCGAGCCATGGTTTCGGATGAAACAGATACCCCTTTTTGCCAGGCGGTGGATATGAAACTACGGTATCTTGCAAGAACTTGTGGAAGCGGGGGACGTTTAAGATATTGTTAACTACCCACGTGTTGTTATGCCCTTCGACATAGCTTGTTGCGGTGGTGAGCGTCCACATGCCTCGTGCTGCTAGCTTGCGTTTTAACTCTTGGTTCTCCTTGATCATCTTTGTCAGTTCTTCTTCATCGACCGCTAAATACTTTTTGCTTGAAATCTGATCATCTTCAACAACCTGCAACAACGGCATGGCATTTCCTCCTTTCTTTTGGCCTCCCCTTGACAGATAATCAAGTTATCTGGTGATGGAAGGAGGTGATATAAATGGACTTGCCATACAAAAAAGTATTTGCTCCTACCAGTGGCAATATTGGCGCGGTGTTTTCTTCGAAAGATGTAGCAATTAAAAGTGCCTACTCATTCAAAGATGGAAATGAATTCTTTATGGTTCGTAATCTTATTGTTGATGGTAAAGAAGAGGTACTCGTTGAAAGAGCGTCCAACGTTCTTACCGTATGGAGCACTCTTCCTTTAGGAGACGAAAGCAAAGGTTCCTACAGTGTGGGTTAATTCTTCGTCCTCAATAACGATTGTCACCAGGTCTCCCGGTTTTACTGCTGGGGGAAATGGATAACTAGTGCGCCAAGTGTAAAGAGTTACCCCCGTGCTACCCATATCAGTGCGGGGCTTTTTGTTTTCTTCGTTCATACTGTTATCTCCTTTTGTAGAAACTTGTTGATAAAATACTGCTGTCCTTTGCCGGTCACCTTTGGGGTCTTCTGAACTGTTACATGGCCGTCCGAGTGACTGATCGCCGTTTCCTTGACCTCGAACAAGCCTAGCTCCATCGCGCGTTGTGTCGGCGAGTTATAGTCGGCACCAATCCGTTTGATCAAATAGCCTTGCTCACGTAGCCAGGCGAACAACCGCTTGGCACCAATGTCAACTCCGTTCTGTTTGAGCACCTTGGCAAGATCACCGACCAAGATAGTTGTGTGACTTGTGGCTACCGCGTCTGCAAACAGAGCTTTAGGTTTCATATATTCAATCTGTTCAGCCTGACTAGCTGCCAGCTTCAATGCCTCGGCATAACTGCCCGGGATTGCATAACCCGTCTTGATCTGCGTCTCCATGCTGTTGAACGCGTTGATGTAACTGATCTTGAACTGAAGTGCCTTCTTACCGGTGAAGCCCATGGCTAGCAATGTGAAACCGTCACGATTCATGTAGTACATTGGATATTGCTTACCACGGTTGTCATACGTTGCCTCGGAAAAGAATTTGGCGGCCGATTTTTCGGCTGCGAGATTGCTGATAGTTTCAAGAACATGTTTGTGGTCTTTTCCAAATACCTCGGCCACACGCAAGCTAGTTGTCACCGCTTGTTTGTTGTGCATGATTACTAGTTCGTTCATACCGTCATCCCCTTTGTGTCTTTTAGGACACTTCAATTGTAAAAAAAATATCCATTGTTTCTGATCGTGTTAGCGGAATTACTTTTGCTAATGCTTTAATTTCATTTGTCTTGAAGGGACGTTCATCTCGCAGCCCCTTATAAAAAGTTGATGGTGCTAAATTAATGCCATCATCATTTACTTTTTTAAGTACAGCTGTTACCGTTAGTCCTTTTGACTTGATAGTGCCAAGAAGCTTATCCTTATTCATGTAATCACCTCGTTTCCTTTAGGACACTTTTATTAAAACATCAAAAAGTACAGCTGTCAACACAAAAGTGTCCAAAAAGAAACTTTTTTTCGTTCTCCATTATTTATGTGTATTTTAAGACACATTCGTGCTATTATGTATCCATAGATAGGAGGCAACGTTTATGTCAATCTCATTAAGAGATAGAAGAATAAGCCTAGGACTTACGCTTGAAGAAGTTGGCAACAAAGTCGGTGTCGGCAAATCAACCGTAAGAAAGTGGGAAACTGGGTCAATTGGGAACATGGGACGTGACAAAATCGCTGCTTTGGCGAAAGTTTTAAAAATAAGTCCAATGGATATTATTGATCCAGATGGTGAAATTCCAGATACCGTTGTGGATAAGATTCATGACACGGTGGTTCAACTTCACCCTGAACGCCAGCAGAAAGTCTACACATACGCGGAAAAGCAGCTCAATGAGCAGCAGAACCCCGACAACGTTGTCAGCTTAGATGGGGCACATGCAGAACGTAATCTCGATGAACCAGAGCTCAATGTTGAGGTTGATGGTATTGTGGCCGCTGGATATGGTGCCTTTAATGATGATCGCTATGAACCAATGGACACAGTTAAGATTCCAGACAGTGCTATTCCGTCTCACTACGATTACTGCTTTAAAGTTGTCGGTGACAGTATGTCTCCTTACTACGAGGATGGTGAATTTGTATTTGTTCAGAAAACACAAGATGTTACTAACGGTATGATCGCTGTAGTTGACATTGATGACATGACATTCATCAAAAAGCTGATATTAGAGCAAGACCGTCTGTGCCTTCGGTCATTGAATGATGACGTAGATGAAAAAACTGGCAAACGTATCTACCCAGATTTCTACGCTGACGACACAGACAATATTCAAGTGATCGGAAAAGTTGTTGGGTCATATGCATTCAATTAATCTTACGTCCAAACCCTGATCGACGTTAAAAGCTGAATTTTTGGGAGAGGAATAATGAAACTACTTATCTTAATTGCCTTTTTGGGATCGCTCCTATTGGCTGCAATATTTGGCACATTGTCTATAGTCCAACGAAAGGATTCGAGAAAACTAAAACGGAACCTTATTATTACCGCGTTGTCGGCAATAGCATTTATTGCAATCTTTTTTTGGATTGGCACCTATTCGGGAGAAAGCAACAGGTCAGCTGCATCTAGTTCGTCTTCGAAAGCTGAATCGTCAAAGGTCGAGTCGTCACAAGATGATGATGACAGTTACGAAGACACTGATAGCGATGACTCTGATGATGAAGAATCATCAAGCACAGAAACGTTCAACGCAGCTGACTACAACACTGGGATCACTTATGAACAATTGGCACGGACTCCAGACGACTACAAGGGCAAGAACATCACTTTAACGGGCAAAGTTATTCAAGTAGTTGAGGGTGACGATGAAACTGATTTGCGTGTTGCAGTTGATGGTAATTATGACAATGTAATTATGGTCGGTTATGATCCAGATATTATGAACGGATCTCGTATTCTAGAAAATGACAAGATCACCTTCTATGCTGAAAGCTTGGGTACCACCACTTACAAATCAACCATGGGTGGCAAAATCACAGTTCCATTGGCTTTGGCCAAGAAGATTGATGACGCCGGAACTGCTCCCGACGACTATGGTGATTAGTCCCTTTACCCACGCAAGCGGCGTCCCCGTGCAAGCCGGAGAGTGGGGCTTGTATCGCATACCAAATTAGCAAAGTTATCTTTAGAACTGATACAGAGATAAAACGATCCTCTTCTATACGGGAATTCATCAAGGGATATAGGATTACTACGGCAACGGGTAAAAGCAAAACAGAGTATAATAAAACCAAGGAGGCGGATAACATGACAAATGAAAATACCGTGACTCAAGATCAATTAAAGTTTGCAGAGCAAGACGCTAATCACAAGCTTGATATTATCAACATAAAGATTGACGCACTAACAAAATCGGTTAATGCAATTTCAATCAAAGCTGACGGACTCGATGAACTAAAAACTACTACTGCTGTTTTATCTGAAAAAGAGTCGACAACACGGGCTTTGGCATGGGCCATTGTTGTTGCCATTGTTGGAGGCCTCATTAAGCTGATTCTTTTTTAGTCAAGGCAAGGTTCATTTCAGGCTCACAGCAACGTGGGCTTTTGTTTTCTCTAACTTATTTTTTCACAACTCATTCTCCTTATAGGAGGTATCATCTATGAAAACAATTACAGTAATCTCTTATAAGTTTGGCGAAAAAAGCTGGAAAAACTTCGAAGGAGAACCTATCAAAAAATATGAGCACTCAGTTCTCCTAGACATTTCAAACACCGAAGTCTTTAGTGATAAAGAAAAAACAGAACTGAATTACAAGATCGTTGTCCCCTTTTCTAGAATTAGAGAGAAACGATTAATCAAAGATATTCCACTCAGTAACGTAAACGAGGCGCTTAACAAGAAAAAAGCAAGTAGGAGAAAGTAACGACAAAAAGCGCCTACCCAAGCGAATGGGTAGACGCCTAACAGAACGTGACTGCATGGTTAGGTGCAATAGCACCCGTCTGTATTGTAGCACAAGGAGGTGTAAATGTGGCCAGTATTAGTAAACGTGGCAAAAAATGGCAATATCGTGTCTCTTACAAGGATAATGATGGAACACGCAAGTATGTCAACAAAGGCGGCTTCCCCTCAAAAAAAGCTGCTGATATAGCGGCAACCGAAGTCGAACGTCAGCATAATCGCGGTGCAAATTTGGATCTTAACAAGATAACGTTAATCGACTACTGGGACAAATGGATTGAGCTGTACAAATCTGGTAAGCATTCTCGTATCACCGAAGCCCGGTATAAAACAATTCGTAAACAGTTATTAGCCTACTGGGGCGAAAGCCGTGAACTAAAATCAATTTCAAAATCAGACTGGCAGGGATTTATCAATGAGTTTGGCAAAAAAAGGGCTAAAGATACAGTCAGCAAATTGAATGGCTATGTTCGCTCAATGGCTGATTCTGCCGTCGATGACCAAATAATATATACTAACTTCACTCATAACGTTGTCCTCACTGGTAATGAAGGCCAAGCAGGAATCATCAAATATTTGCAAGTAAAGGATTTGCGCAAGCTCGTCAATTACTGCCTAGAATTTGCAGACTACGAGCATATTGCTTACTACATCATCGCAACCGGGGCACTGACCGGAGCTAGGTATTCTGAAGTTCTTGGGCTCACGTGGGATCATGTTGATCTTAAAAAGCGCGTTGTACACATTACCAGAACGTGGGATCACAGATATGGCAGCGGCTTTGCTGCTACTAAGAATAAATCAAGTGTACGTGACATCGACATCACGAGAGAACTTGCAGACTTGCTTTTACGTCTCAAGAAAGAACAGCAAGAGGTATACGTTGCTCAGGGATATCGTGATAGCAAACAACTATTATTTCGCAGCATACGGCATAACATGCTATCTAGCACGGCAATTAATAAGGATCTAAGGACGATCGAGAAGGCTCTAGACATTTCCCCCGCGATTACTTTCCACGGGCTTAGACACACTCACGTTTCCTATTTGATTGCCAATCACGTTGACATTAACTATATTTCAAAAAGACTTGGGCATGCCAATACAATGATCACTCAAAAAGTCTACGCTCATCTTCTTGAAGATCAAAGAAAAGAGCAGGTATCCCAGACGCTACAAGCACTTTCTAGACTTTAGCTTGTGCACATTTTGTGCACCGGAGGAAAAAAACAACCGAAAATAAAAGGAAACAAAAATCCCGAAATGCCTTTATACAAGCATTTCGGGAAGCTATGGAAAGCAACTAGAGACAATAAAACGGAGAGTAAGGGATTCGAACCCTTGATACAGGTAAAACCCGTATACATGGTTTCCAACCATGCTCCTTCAGCCTCTCGGACAACTCTCCATAAAAAACTCC
>NZ_BACQ01000026.1 GCF_000260435.1 Lacticaseibacillus zeae DSM 20178 = KCTC 3804
GAGCCAGATTTTCCAACAGCCCGGCATACACCCGCCAGCCGGGATCGTCTTGATACATCTGAATTTCCGAGCCGATAATTCCCTGTTCTTTGGCGACCGAACTTTCGGAAAAGAACGGTTCTTGAACAAAATCCAGCAAAATCTGCAGATTCTTGGTTAACTGCGTCGTCGCCGAAAACAGGAAACTGGTTTTGGTTGCGCTGGTAAACGCATTGGCCGAGGCCCCAGTCTCACCAAAAAGATCAAAGGCATCATGGTCTTCTTTTTCAAAGAGTTTGTGCTCTAGAAAATGCGCAATACCGGCCGGGTAAGTGACCATTTTCTTACCATCTGGGGCAAATCGTGTATCGATCGCGCCATAGTCCGTGGTCATAATCGCATAACTTTTGTGATACGCCGGCCGCGGTACGACCTGGAGTCGCAAACCATTGGGCAGCGTTGTCGTGACCAAGGTTTCATCAACATCGCTAAAATATTGCGTCTTCATTCGCTGTCCTCCCCAGTCAGAAAATATGTGGCTTGAAGTTTCATGCCGGCTGCTGCTTCCTGAACCGCTTGGCGATCCACCGCCTGAATACGGCGCGCAAAGCTTTCAAAGTCTTGAGGGGCATCTGGCACCAATAGCTGATACAGCGCCTGATTGGTTAAAAACCGCGGGCTGTCGTACGCTGCCCGTTGATGATCCAAAATCCCGTCTTTAACCGACTGCAAAAGCTTATCGGAAAAGTCGCCGTTAACCACCGCGGTCAGTTGCTGCTGAATCAAGTCGGCCACTTGATCATGGGCTTTACCTTCGATCCCGGTTTGAACCAACATCAGGCCCCGGAAAGCGTCTAACATCGAGCTTGCGTAATATGCTAAGCTGGCTTTTTCACGTACATTGGTGAATAAAAGCGACAGGCTGGATCCGCCAAATAATTCTTCGGCCACTAACGCAGCAGTATACTTGGGACCCATCAAATCCGTTGTGATATGGTAAGCCAGGTCAAATTTGGCCTGTTGTGCCACAACGGTTTTCGTTTGGGTCAGCACTTCAGGGTGTGGAGGCAAATCAAAGGCAATCGTCGGCATCGTCCGGGCACGCGCTGCCAGCGGCCAATCAGCAAACAGCTCCTCTACCTGTTGTTCCTGCACATCTCCCAGAACCGTGATAATCACTTGATCCTGACTCATCAGTTGATGATAATAGTCCGTCAAATCTGCCGCCGTCAGCGGAGCTAAATCCTCCCGCGTACCAAAACTCGGAATGGCTTGATCGGGATCAACACCAAAATACAAGCGTTGCACACCCAACGCGGCCTGCGTCTGCCGGTCATCATCCAAACTAGCCAGATAGTGATCCAGATTCTCTTTTTCCCGATCAAAAGTCACCTGATCGAATTGATCATTGTGAAAATTCGGTGCAAAAAGAACCGACCGCAAAAAGGCGACTGCTTGCGGTAACAACGGTTGATCCGTAAACCGATCATCGACAGTGCTCATGGTGACGCCGATCCGGTGCAATCGGCCTTCCCGCGCCACGCCGATACTAAAGTTGGCGCCATACAGTGCCTCTAAATGGGCCGCCATCGCCGCTTGCGTCGGATACTGTTTACTGTTTGTTTCCAATAAACTGGTCAACAAAGTGCGCTTGGTGATCGTCGCGCGCCGCAATGGCGTCAAAAACTGAACATTAATACGTGTTGTTTTGAATTGGGTAGTTGGCAAAACAATGAGCCAAACTCCCGGCTTGATTTCTTTTTGCATAGTCTCCCTCATGACTGATTAGCATTGGTTGCCGATTCTGGTGTCGCAAAAACTTTTCGGGGCTTGCTGCCTTCGCTTGGGCCAACGATTTGATTAGCCTCAAGATCATCAATGAGTCGCGCCGCGCGATTATAGCCGATACGAAAACGCCGTTGCAACATGGATGTCGACGCACTCTGCTGAGCAATGACAAACGCCTTGGCATCATCGTATAACTCGTCTTCGGAATCACCTTGCTGCTCGGTTTCAACACTTTCCGTTGGTGTCATGCTTTCAACGTACGCCGGTGAGACCTGATCCGTAATCGCCTTAACGACCCGCTCCACATCAATCGATGGAATAAAGGCACCTTGAATTCGCAACGGTTTTGACGCCCCGATTGGCGAAAATAGCATGTCGCCGCGGCCAAGCAGCTTCTCTGCGCCGTTACTATCCAAAATTGTGCGCGAATCAATCCCGCTAGATGTGGCAAACGCAATCCGGGATGGAATGTTGGCCTTCATCAGCCCGGTGATCACGTCTACCGACGGACGCTGGGTCGCAATGATGACATGAATCCCAGCCGCACGCGCCATCTGCGCAAGCCGGACAATCGCGGTTTCAATTTCATGACCGGCAACCATCATCAAATCGCTCAATTCATCGATAATGACAACGATATACGGCATTTTTGTCTGCCCGCTGGCCGGATCAGCTGCGACTTTTTGATTAAATTCCTTCATGTTACGGACACCGGCTGCCGCAAATCGTTGATACCGCTCGTCCATAGCCGTTAAAATTTTATTCAACGCACTCGGCGCTTTTTTAGCTTCAGTGACCACTGGCGTCAACAGATGTGGCACGCCATTGTAAACCGACAACTCAACGCGCTTAGGATCAATCAACATTAAACGGACATCAGTCGGCTTTGTTCGCATGAGAATGCTTGTCAAAATGACATTAATCATCACCGATTTACCGGAACCGGTTGCCCCGGCAATCAATAAATGCGGCATTTTAGTCAGATCAAACGTCACGACTTTCCCGTTGACATCGCGGCCAAGCGGCAAAACCAAGGGATGATCCGGTGCTTTTGGTGTTTCGGCCATCACTTCTTTAAAGCCGACTGTTGCAATATGCTGATTCGGCACCTCAATGCCAATCAGTGATTTCCCCGGAATCGGTGCTTCAATCCGAATGTCTTTGGCGGCCAGTGCCAAGGCCAGATCATCGGATAAATTCACTATCTTGGACACCTTCACGCCAACAGCTGGTTGAATCTCGTACTGGGTGATTGATGGGCCTAGCGTGGCACTTTTGACAGCCACCTTGACGCCAAAGCTTTCAAACGTATCTTTTAATTTGGTTCGATTGGTTTTAATCGCCTGATATTCAGCGCTTTGATCAACCGGCGGCGTTGCCGTTAGCATGTTTAAACTCGGCAGTTGATAATCCGCTGCAGGCATGTCTGAATCTGGATCGTGAACAGCGGCGGGTTTCTGGATCGCCGATGAAACATGCGGTGCTGCTGAACTCGGCGAGGCAACTTTTGTCGGCACCTCGCTTGGTGGGGCTGGCGGTACTGGCGCAGGTCCGTTAATTGTAAAATCATCTGTCCGTTCCGAAGCCGGCTCTGCCTGAGTATCAGCCGATACTGACACTGGCTTAGGCTTTGCCGCCGATGTTTTCGGTCGGGCGGCCGCTTTCTTGGCACGTTCTTTCTTTAAATCAATGAAGCTGCTATGAATTTGAAGTACCCCGCGCTTGCAAGCCTGCCCCAATGCTTGCAACCAGTTAAAAACCTGGTTAGCACCTACTCCCAAAAACACGAGTATGCCAGCGACAACGCCAAACCAGGCCAGAATCGTTGCACCAAGGCTGCTCAACAATGGCGCTAGCAGTGAGAAAAGGCTAGCTCCGAGTAAGCCGCCACCAACTTGAGAGGCAGTCGTCATCAGGCCGAAATCATTTTGCAGCAGCCGCCAAGTGGTCAAAAGATAATGGCTGTGAACATTTAAAGTCGCCATCGTGGTTGACGTCAACAAAACCAGCGCGGCAATGAGGACAATCGCCAGTCCTACCCACACATGGCGGGCAAGTTTAGGTAAGCGGTCAGCTAAAAGAAACCAAATGCCGGTCACAATCGTTGCGGCACTCACAACCAGGAAACTGTCGCCGACAACTAACCGAAAAACATTCGCCAACACTGTTCCAACCATTCCCAGACGGAAAAACGCCAGGCTTGAAAACACCACAAATAGCGCCCCAACCCAGCTCAGGGTGTGCTGCTGTTGTTTAGTTGGTCGCTTTTTGCGCGGACGCCTGCGCCCGCCGCGTTTTTGTGCCATGTGTTGATACTCCTTCCATTCCTGCCTATTATACACGAGCTGAAGCCGCAATTAAAAAAGGCAGCCACGCAGCCGCCTTTTTTGCTTCTTTAAGTATCAAATGCCATTAATGCTGGCCGGGTTGTTCATCGCTGGCTCCGAATTGCAGATTAACCCCTTGATCCAAAGCGACCGCTGTCACTTGATAAGTTAACGTTTCAATCGTTTCAACTAACGGCCGGCTAAGCTTACCCAGTTCTTCTTGCGGCAACTCATTGGCTTCACCAAAGTAGTCCATCACCTGAACGATCTGGGTAATCTTCCCTGAGATTTCAAAACCGCTATTGTCGGGAACAACGTCAAACGGGATCATCATCTCAAAAAGATTGCCTTTTTTCAGTTCTTCCTGTCTTTTGGGATCAGACCACTGAATCTGCCGCATCGCAACCTGTAAATCATTCTTAGCCGGGGTGTCTGATTTAACGAGATCATAATGAAATGATTCGACGGTAATTGGGTAACGTTTTGCTTCCATCTTCGCGCCTCCTAAAGGTAAGTTACTTCAGTTTATCATGTTGGTAAGTATGAACGGTCTCCAGTCCGGCAAACTGTTGCTGCCGCAGCGCCTCATATACTACCAGCGCCGCGCAGTTTGACAGGTTAAGTGCCCGGACATTTTCCGTCATTGGAATCCGCAAGCACTTGTCGGCATGTTGCCGCATGAAGCCCTCTGGCAATCCGGTGGTCTCTTTACCGAACAAAAAGTAATGATCCACATCGGCATTGGTATAATCGCGATCTGAGTATGTCTGATCGGCAAACTTAGTGATGAGATACAGGTGCCGCGGATCCGCGACTGTGCTCATAAAATCATCCAGGCTGTCGTGATAAATAATCCGCACCTTCGCCCAGTAATCCAAGCCAGCGCGACGCAAGTGCTTGTCGTCGGTTTCAAATCCCAACGGCTTGATGAGATGTAAGTAACTATTAGTTGCGGCACAAGTCCGCGCAATATTGCCGGTATTTGCCGGAATCAGCGGTTCAAATAAAACTATGTGATTCGCCATGTTATCGTCCCTTCAACACAAGTGCTTTCAGTGTAGCACACTTGCAGCGCACAGTCCGCCCGTATCACCGCAACTTTGTGGTCAGCGCCGACAATTTGTGACCTCGCCTTCTCCGTCGTTCCATGATCCAAAATGGCAAAACAACGAGAAGCTCTGAGCAAGTCCGTTTTTGGGCAACAAAAAAACGCATTGCTTCGGAGCGCACTCAGCGAAGCGATACGTTAGTGAAGTAATTTATCGCAAACTTTTATCAATTACCCAAAAGCTAGCCCTGATAAAAGCCCGAAATAAATAGCTTAAAATAATATTAACACCGGCTACCCCCGTTTTCAACCCCTTTACTTGACAAGATGTGCAACGATTAACAGATCGACTTCAATGTGAATACTTGAAAGCGGATTCGCGAGCATCGCGCGGCGACGTTCAGCCGGCGCCTGCCAAGACAATGGCGTCATCGTCAACAAATCAGCAAACTGAGCAGCTGCTAACGGAAAGTCATACGTAATTGGGTGAATCTCTGCTTGGGGAAAAGTCGCCAAAAAGCGATCCAGCACCGGGCGATTGTCGTAAGTTGCCTTGGCGGTTCCGGCGTACAACCCGGTCCGTAGTTCTTTGAGGTACCCAGCGCGCGGAATAATTTTCAACAACTGACCGTTCGGCCGCAACACCCGGCGAAATTCTTGATAGTTGCCAGGCGAAAAAATATCGGTCACCGTGTCAAAAGCAGCATCGACAAACGGCAAATGGGCCAAATCAGCCACCGCAAATAAAGCCGACGTCGCCAAACTACCGGCTAAATTAATCGCGGGCGCCGAGATGTCGAAGCCCACGGCCACCTGCTGCTTTTGCTCTGCCAAGTAAGCTGTCGGAGTGCCTTCCCCACAGCCAACATCCAGTAAGCGTTGATGCGGTTGCAAATGCACTGCCATGGCATCCAAAAACGGCTTGAACAAGCCGGCCGCAAGCATCCGCCGTCTAGCTGCCAACATCGTCGCTGTATATTCGGTTGCGACTTGCTGGCTTAAAAAGTTCACGGTCCCTTTGCGGCTAAAATCGCGGACGTGCGCTTGGGAACATACCAACGAGTCCTGTTCAACGCGCATGGCATTGCCGCATACCGGACAGGCAAAAAGCGGCTCCTGCTGCGCGGCTAATTGAATTTTTGCTTCACGTTTTCGCATTATTTTCCCTTCTGTACATTACTAGCGCTTGTTGTAAACTAAAAGAAAAAAGCCAAGGAGCGTGCCATGCTTTCAATTTATCGCTTTGATGAGAAATCCGGTCAGCTGAATCCGCAATCGCGTATTCGCCCCGGCGTCTGGATTAATGCTGTCAATCCCACACCGGAAGAGCGTCAGCAACTTCAGGATAAAGCCAACCTTTCAGAGGCTTTCCTACTGTACGGACTTGATCCTGATGAAGGTGCCCGTTATGAATTCGACGAGGACAATGACAGCCATCTGTTTATTTTCGATATGCCCACCGTCACGCGCGATGCCCGCAAAAAAGTCGTTTATAAAACGGGTCCGCTAGCCATCATTATCACCAACATCGCCGTGATCACGATCAATGAAGAGCCGATTCCGTTGCTGAGCCTGTTTTCTGAAGGGAAGATCAGTAACTTTAACCCTGAACACCAAAGCCGGTCCGTCATTCAAATTCTTTATCAAATTTCCATTAGTTACCTGACTTATCTGCGCGACTTGAACAAAGCCCGCGAAGCCATTGAAAGTAAACTTCAGCATAACCTGCGTAACGAAGAGCTTTATGGGTTGATGGGCATCCAACGTTCCTTGGTTTACTTCATGATGAGTCTTCGGACGGATCGTAATGTTTTGGAACAACTCAAACGAACCAACCCATTAAATCTCAACGAAGACGATCAGGATTCTTTAGAAGATACCCTTATCGAAAATCAACAGGCCGTTGAGATGGCGCAAATCAGCAATTCCATCATCAATGAAACCGCCGATACCTACTCGTCAATTATCAACAATAACATGAACGGCGTCATGAAGTTTTTAACTTCTTACTCGATTCTGCTGACAATCCCGACGCTGGTCTTCTCTTTTTACGGCATGAACGTCCATTTACCGCTGGCAGATATGAAAGTCAGTTGGATCATCACCATCGCCATCTCCATCGCGCTCGCCGTTGTTCTGGCCTTTCAATTTTGGCGCAACAAGTACTTTTGAGCGCGTCCTACCTAGCCGGGATCACCGGCTTTTCTTTTTCTCTGTGTAAAATCCGAACATTAAAAAGAAAATGATCTATTTTGATTGACTTTTACATTTGATTCGCGTATCTTAGCACTTGGTGTTTTGAATAACGCCAAAAATGCTTAACAATGTTCGGCTTTTGCGAAAGGATGAATCCGATGAACAACGGCATGCAGATTTTTGATTATGAAGACATTCAAATGATTCCCAACAAATGTGTGGTGCGCTCACGCAAAGAGGTTGATACCAGTGTGAAATTCGGCCCCCACACCTTTAAGATTCCGGTTGTTCCTGCCAATATGCAGACCATCATTGACGAACCTTTGGCGATCTGGCTGGCCGAACACGATTACTTCTACATTATGCACCGCTTTCAACCGGAGCGGCGCATGGATTTTGTCCGCGATATGAAGAAACGCGGCCTGATTGCTTCGATCAGTGTCGGCGTCAAAGATGAAGAATTTGATTTTATCGAAGCACTGGCAGCCAATGAATTGACCCCGGACTATATCACCATCGATATTGCCCATGGTCATGCCCAAATTGTGATTGACATGATTCAACATATCAAACACTACCTGCCAAATGCTTTTGTGATTGCTGGCAACGTGGGTACGCCCGAAGCTGTCCGCGAACTCGAAAACGCCGGCGCCGATGCAACCAAAGTCGGGATTGGCCCCGGTAAAGTCTGCATCACCAAATTAAAAACCGGTTTTGGGACCGGTGGCTGGCAGCTGGCTGCCGTTCGCTGGTGCGCAAAAGCCGCCCGTAAACCGATTATCGCTGACGGCGGCATTCGCAACAATGGCGATATTGCCAAGTCCATTCGGTTTGGTGCAACCATGTGCATGATCGGCTCCCTGTTTGCCGGTCATGAAGAAACACCGGGCAAACACGTCACGATTGATGGCAAAGAATACCAGGAATATTACGGTTCCGCATCGGAATATCAAAAAGGTACCCACCATAACGTTGAAGGTAAGAAGATTCTTTTGCCGGTGAAGGGTAAGATCGGTGACACGTTAAAAGAAATGCAGGAAGATCTGCAGTCTGCTGTTTCCTATGCTGGTGGTCGCGACCTTGAAGCCTTAACCAAAGTTGATTACGTGATCGTTAAAAACTCAATTTTTAATGGTGACCAATACTAAAAAGCTTACCTTTTGTAAGTATTGCGAGTCGACTGCGGCTGTGCTATGCTAAGTGGGTTGAACTGTTCGAATATAACCGTTAAAAAACAAACCACAAACAAGGAGTGATAGCATACATGGCTAAAAAGTCAAAGATTGCCAAAGAAAAAAAGATTGAAGCGACGATTGCCAAATACGCACCGCTGCGTGCCAAGTATAAGGCTGAGCACAATTATGCCGCATTGCAGGCGTTACCGCGAAATGCGTCCCCTGTTCGTGCCCATAGTCGTGATGAGCTTGATGGTCGGCCACATGCTTACATGCGTAAATTCAAGATGTCGCGTTTGAACTTCCGCGATTTGGCTCATAAAGGTCAGATCCCCGGCGTTCGCAAGGCATCATGGTAAAAAATGACACCTAGCTGGCTTGTCCCCCAAATCTTGGCGGAGCAAGCCGTGCTAGGTGTTTTTTTATGGGTGCGTTATGGAGAAACCGCTTAGGCTAATCCTGTGTTTCGTACAACAAGGTCGTGCCAACTTTAAAGGTCGGCCGGTGCGTAGGCTTGAGATAAATCGCGTTTTGCATCGGCTTATCTGCAGGCACATCCTGAAACAATAAGGTCACATGCCCGATTGCTTTCAGATTGCTAACGGCCAGTTGCCCGACATAGGTCATCGTAAAGGTTGTCTCGTCAATCGTTATCCGGTCGCCTGCTTGAATCGAAAACTGTGCAAGCGATGCGGGGTCAGCAAATTGCTGGATCACGGCGACATCACGCAATGCGTCCGTTGCTTGCGGCCCAAACAAAATAATCATGGGATCTTTTGAGCTCAAGGCATCCTTGCCAATTGCTGTTACTGTTGCCTTAAATTGCATATTAAAGCCTGCTTTCCATTATTGTTGAGCGTGAACTGGCACGTTATGACAGTCACGGTAAATAGCCATAAATTTTTGCACGTTCTTAAAGTGTGAAATACTCATTTTGACATCCTGGGAGAAATAACGCTGACGACTCAAGTACGCTAATCAACCCTTGCCGCCACACCCGGTACCCGTTATTTCCATTCAGGTCACGCTTTATATCATAGCATAAGCAAGGTCAAAACATGCTATACTCAACATAAATTCGAAAGGAGCAATCGGTTCATGAAGCAAAGACTCTTATTAGGCGGTTACACGCGCCATGGCGGTGCCGGTATCTACGCAGGTACCTTTGACGATACTCAGGGACAATTGGCCGCGCCTACCCCACTGATTTCCGATTTAGGCTCACCGACCTACTTAGCGGTGTCTGATGACAATATTTTATATGCCGTCGATGCAGAAGGTGATCAAGGCGGGGTTGCCAGCTATGATCTGAATACTAATCCTCCCCGCTTGATCAATCGGGTTTTGGCACCCGGCTCATCACCCGCCCATGTTTCCATCGATGAAAATCGTCAGCTCGTTTATGCCAGCAACTACCATGAAGGCCGTATTAATGTTTATAAAATCAACCGCGACCACAGTTTAACGGCCACGGATGAGGTCGTTCATTCAGGCAACGGCCCCCGTCCGGAACAGGATAGCGCCCACGTCCACTTTGCGGCAGTCACGCCAGATTTTCAGCGCCTAGCAGTTGTGGATCTTGGTAACGACACCTTGACGACCTATGCCGTTAGCGATGCCGGTAAACTCAGCGATCCCATCGTCTTCCATACCGAACCCGGATTTGGCCCGCGGCATATTGCCTTTAATCACAATCAGCCAATCGCCTATCTGCTTGGTGAGTTATCCAGCAAAGTCAGTGTTTTAAGCTACGACGCCGCTACCGGCAGCTTTGAGCTTATTACAACATTGCCAACCATCCCGGCCGACTATACCGACCACAATGGCGCAGCGGCCATTCGCCTCAGCAGTGACCAACGTTTTCTTTACGTCTCTAACCGCGGTTTCAACAGCTTAACGGTCTTTGCTGTCAGCCCCGATGGCCGCAATTTGACGCAACTGCAGCAAATCAGCACAGCTGGTGACTTTCCGCGCGATTTTAATTTCGATCTGACAGAACGTTACATCCTTGCCGTCAATCAAAATACCAGCAACGGAACCTTATACAGCCGCGATCCGAAAACCGGCACACTCACAGAACAGCAACGCGACATTCCAACACCGGAAGCTGTTAATGTCTTGTTCTTAGCGGATAAGTAGTGGATTTTTTAACTCGCGTGGGACTTGCTTAATTACCACATATTATGAGTGGCTGAGTCATAATTCATACAACAATATAAAAGCAAACGCACTCCATACGGTTGTTGTGAGCGCGTTTGCTTTTTGCTTTCCCAGGAGTAATTCGTTAGTAATGTTAAGATATCAGTGCCAAAGCGGAGCAATCGTAGGCCAGATGGGGCTCAGCCGTGGAATTGTTGTTGGTGGGGCGCTCTTTGCCCCGCCTACAACAAGGCCGAGCTTCGAAACCGCGGGCTTTGCGGGTTCGAAGTCGTGCCCACAGCGTTCCAGCCCCAGCTGGCCGGAGATTGCGGAGTTTGGCGCGGCCTCGAACTTATTGTCTGACCTTTTTCTGTATCGTTCGGAAGTCGTTAAACTGTTAATGTTCTCACGGAATCGTGGATCAACTTTTTCAACGGCACTCACGCCGTACCTATCTTCAACCACCTTCTTTTCAGTCGAACAACACCACCTACCACTGCCGCCGGATTCTGTAAGATCCCAATAAATTGCGGCTTCAATGTGGCAAGCAGGCAAAAACCTTGTATACTGTTAACATTGAGAATTGGAGGGTTATTATGTTTGATATTATTAAGGCCGTGATTATCGGGATCGTCGAAGGGCTGACGGAATTTCTCCCGATAAGTTCCACCGGCCACATTGACCTGGTTGATCAGGTCGTTAAGTTGTCCCAGGGACGCGAATTCATGAACATGTTTGAATACGTCATTCAGTTCGGTGCGATTTTGGCCGTCATTCTATTATATTTCAATAAGCTGAATCCATTTTCTAAGCCAACCGTTAAGGAACAAAACGCAACCTGGCAATTATGGGCAAAAGTCATCATCGCGGTTTTGCCTTCCGTTGTTGTTGGCCTGCCGCTCAACGACTGGATGGATAAACATTTACATACACCACTGGTCGTTGCCACTACTTTAATCGTCTACGGGGTTTTGTTCATCATCGTTGAAAACTACCTCAAAAATAAACCGTCACACATCACGACATTGGCTGACATCACTTACCAAACCGCGCTGTTGATCGGTCTTTTCCAGGTTCTGTCAATTGTCCCTGGCACTTCCCGCTCCGGCGCAACGATCCTGGGAGCCTTATTAATCGGTACATCCCGGTATGTTGCGACCGAGTTTTCCTTTTTCCTGGCGATTCCGACCATGGTAGGGGTATCGATTCTGAAAATCGGCAAGTACTTGTGGCAAGGCAACGGCTTCACCGGCGAACAGTGGATCGTCCTGCTCACCGGCTCTGTTGTTTCGTTCCTAGTTGCCATCGTCGCCATCAAGTGGCTGCTTAAATTCGTCCAGACACATGACTTTAAACCCTTTGGCTGGTACCGAATCGCGCTCGGTGCTATCGTGTTGCTTGTGATGTTCCTTTAATTATGCCATAGGAGGATGTTATGTTACGAGAAGTTGCTGTTGAAAATTATACGCATATTCCCCAAGCCTTAGCTGCTGGTGCCGATCGCATCGAACTTAACGATAATCTGGCGGTGGGCGGCACAACGGTTTCGAAAGGCGTTATGGCGGAAAGTGCAAAATATGTTCACGAACATGGTCGCAGCCTGGTGACCATGATTCGGCCACGGGGCGGAAACTTTGTCTACAATGACACCGAATTAAAGATAATGGAAGCCGACTTGTTTGAAGCCCAGGCACTCGGTGTTGACGGTGTTGCTTTTGGCGCCTTGACCGCAGATGGCCTGATTGACGAAGATGCAATGACCAGTCTGATTGCTGCGAGTGCCGGCATGAGTGTGGTTTTCCATATGGCCTTTGATGCCATCCCCGAAGACCAGCAACCGGCCGCTATCGACTGGCTGGCGGCCCATCATGTTGACCGCATTTTAACGCACGGCGGACCACTCACAACGCCGATTGAGGCCACCTTGCCCCACCTGCAAACGCTGATCGCCCACGCTGCAGATCAAATCACGATTCTTCCCGGCGGCGGGATCACCAGTCAAAATGCCGCAGCAATTGCCGACAAGTTAGGTGTTAAGGAGTTACACGGCACTAAGTTAATTCAATTTTAGATCAATCACTTTCACGTCCCGCCTGTGCTAGACGTGACTGAATAAAGCTACACTAAAATCGGTTCTCGGAACAAAAGGCCCACCAACACGCCTTTCGTCTCGGAACCGATTTTTTTGAGGCATTGATAAACTGCTTCGGACTAGCTCAAACCGGTTTTTCTTTTTAGATAACGCGCGGTATGATACTAGAGGGAAAAATGAAACGAGGGTTACGCATGATGCGAAAAATTTTTATCGGTATAATAGCATTCTTTGGACTTTTTACCTTATCCGGCTGCCAGAAAAAGGCCCAGCCGACTTACCTCAAAACGCCTTATACCCAAAACGAATTCGTGATGGGCACGACTTGTACCTTGACGATTTATGATAAAGGCAAAAAATCAGCATTAAAAGACGGTTTTGCCATGATTCATCATGTTGACGATGAAGCGACGCTGACCCGCGGTGGTTCGGTGCTTGATAAAATCAATGACAATGCCGGCATTAAACCGGTCAAAGTGCCAAAAGACTTCATGCCGCTATTGGAGAAAGCTTATTATTTTTCCAAAAACTCAAATGGCAGTTTTGATATGGCGATCGGTGCAGTGACGAATCTGTGGCAAATCGGCTTACCAGGGGCGCGGGTACCAGCGCAAAGCGAGATCGACCAAGCATTACCGCTGGTTAACTGGCGCGATGTCAAGCTTGATTCAAAGAACAACACCGCCTATCTCACCAAAAAAGGTATGCGCCTTGATTTCGGCGGCATTGCCAAAGGCTGGGTGGCTGATAAAGTCCGCGACGTGTTACGCAAAGACGGCGTCACCGCGGCCATTATCGATCTTGGCGGTAACGTGGTGGTCATGGGCCACTCGCCACTGGGGGCCAAACGCGACTGGCATGTGGGCATCCAGGATCCGACTGCTGCGCGCGGCACCGCTGTTGGCACCATTCCGGAAAGTGACGAATCGATTGTCACTGCCGGTACCTACGAGCAATATCTGATTTCCCACGGCCACAAATACATTTACCTTTTTGATCCTAAAACCGGCTATCCTTATGACAACAATCTAGCTTCAGTCACGATTGTTTCCAAAAAAAGCGTGGATGGTGATGCGCTGTCAAATGCCGCTTTTGATAAGGGATTGAAGGATGGCTTGCAGTATATGAATGCTAAAAATAGTCAGCACATCCAAGCCATTTTCATCACCAATGACAAAAAAATCTACTTAACCAACGGACTCAAGAAACAATTTAAATTTGATGCTGATTCGGGTTACCACAAAGGCAATTTCTAAGTTCGCGCTAAATACAATACGCCCAAAGTCAGTCACCGCTTGAGACTGACTTTGGGCGTATTTGCATGCGAAAATAGATGAATTTATTAACCGGAGTTCAGCAAAAAGTCCACTCATCCCCGCAGCGGCAACTGCAAACGCTCAGCCAGCCCCGCCATATCCTTTGGCAACGGTGCCTGTATATCCAGCCATTTCTTTTTCAGTGGCTGCCAGAAGCGCAGATGAGCGCAATGCAACGCCTGCCGTTCAAAGCTGACAGGTTGTCGGCTGTACAAATCGTCGCCAAACAACACGTGCCCGATCGCCGCAAAATGCACCCGAATCTGGTGTGTCCGACCGGTGTGCAACGTCACCAACACAGCCGCGGCCTGCGAAGTCTGCGCCAGCGTTCGATATTCGGTCACGGATGGCTTGCCAGTCGTGCTCACGATTCGCCGCATATAAAAGCCTTGGCTCACCCCAATCGGCAACACGATCCACCCATGGGCAGGCAACGGCGACTTAGCGGTAACAATTGCCACATATTGCTTCAAGAAAGCCTCACTATGCAGTTGCCGATCCAGCAGACTATGCGCCAGACTGTGCTTGGCAAATACCATTAAACCGCTGGTATCCCGATCTAACCTAGTGACAACGTGTACCGCCTGACTTTCTGCATGGGTTTTGATCAAATATGCCTTGACCATATTAGCCATACTGTCATTTTTACGACCGATTGCCGGAATTGACGCAACGCCGGCTGGTTTGTTGACGACTAGATAATCATCATCCTCATAACAAATCGCCAGATCATGTGGGTACGGGACGACACTATCAGCCGCCTGTTCGGGAGCGGTTTGAACCAGGATTCGGTCGCCCGTGCGAATCCCATACGCGGTATTGCGTTGCCGTTTATTCACAAAAATAAAACCGCCTTGATAGTGGAGCTTTTTGAGTTGGGCACGGGAGAAACCCTGTTGTCTTAAAAAAGCCCCCAATTTAAGCGGCGGCCCTTCGTAATGCCATTCAAAACGCATTAATGTTTCGCTCCAATAAAAGCATCTTCGACCCGATCCCAAAAATGCATGTGCCGATAACGGGCAAAATGAATCCGCTCTTTGGCAATCTTATAACGAATCTGTTTGATCGTTGGCGGATTGATGACGAACTGATCGACTGTCATCACATAATCATCCCGACCAGTCGGCTCCAGTGTCACCCATTCATCAGGCGCCGTAATGATCGGTGAGCTGAGCGTCCGAAATACCCGATTATTAATCGATGCAATCTCGGTCACCTGAAGCGCGTCCAGCCGCGGATGCATGACGGCACCGCCGTTGGACTTGCTATAAGCCGTCGAACCGGTCGGCGTGGAAACACACAAGCCATCGCCTCGAAAACTCTCGAAGAAATCGCCTTTAATATAAACTTCTGTCCGCATCGTACCATTCAACCGCTTCAAAGTTGATTCATTAAGTGCCAAATAATGCGCACTCGTGGCATCCGCATACATGGCACGAACATCCAAAAGCGGATAGCTCACGCTTTGCCCGGAATCTTCTTTTAAGGCAATGACAAGGTCTTCAATTTCAAAATCACGCCAGTCCGTGTAAAATCCCAGATGACCGGTATGCACGCCAATAAAGCGAATGGTATCCAGTTGGTCGGCGTAGCGGTGAAAGGCCGACAACAACGTGCCATCACCGCCGATTGTGATGACAACATCAGGGTGCCGTTCATCCAGTTCAAAATGGCCGTTTTTTAACAGCTTAATTAACTTTTGGGCTGCCGTGATGGAGGCAGGTATGCTATTATGAAAAACCGTTACGCGCATCTTATTCATCCTTTTTACTGTCAGGCTTTTTTTCGTCAGTTGTATCGGGATACGGCTGTTGTCCCTTACCATAAACAAATAAATGTTGGGCTTCCTGAATTTCTTCGCGAATATCGGACATTTCCTTGTCAAGCATGAAGGAAGCCTCTGCCGCTCGCTTAAGCCGGGCTTTTAACGTGTCCGGAAATTCGCCATTGTATTTGTAATTCAGGCTGTGCTCGATCGTTGCCCAAAAATTCATCGACATGGTGCGAATCTGAACTTCGGCTAGAATCTTTTTTTCGCCGTGAATCAGCTGCACCGGATACTCAATCACAACATGGTAGCTGCGGTAGCCGGAAGGTTTCACATTGGTTACGTAATCCCGTTCTTCGACGATTTTCATATCCGTCCGTTGACGAAGCAGATCGACCACCTGATAAATGTCTTCCACAAATTGGCACATAATTCGCAGACCAGCAATGTCTTGCATATCCTGTTCCAAAAGCTCATCGCTAATGAACCGACGACTCTGCTTCTCAATAATCGAACTGACCGGTTTAACCCGTCCCGTCACGAATTCAATGGGTGTATGCTCATTGGCCTGTTGAAATTGTTTACGCATGCCACGAAATTTAATCTTTAATTCCCCGACCGCTTGTTCATATGGCATTAAGAAACTGTCCCAGTCTCTTTGCATTACTGGCCCTCCCATACTAAACTCTAATAATGTGGTATGTTTGTCAGCTAACAAGTCAAAGCTTAATTGTTTGACTTGTTGATAGTTGCCGACAGCACTCACGACCACCATTCTATCATATTTTTGGCATGTAACCGGTGCCGTTGCGTTTGGAGGCAACCCATGGCTATTTCCCGCGAACAGGAATTTAAAACTTGTTTAACCAAAACCGCATTTCTGGCGATTTTGAATCATTTTGAGTTTGACCCGGCTTTTTCCCAAATGAACACCTATTATGACACAGCTGACGGTGCTGTCAAAGCGGCACGTCTTGGCTTGCGGATTCGCCAGTTTGCCGACCATGCCGAGCAAACGCTGAAGGTTCCCAACGACAGTCAGCATCGTGATCTTCAGGAAATTACCGATCCGCTCACATCGATGGAAGCGCAAAATTTAATTGAACGGGGTGATCTTAAGCCCGGCCAGGTCACCCAAGCATTGGCAGCCCGCCACATTGACCCGGCAAGCGTCCATCCGCAAACACAAGCCAAAACAACCAGACGACTCGCCCATCTGCCGGCTGGCTTGTTAACACTCGATCAGACCTTTTATATCGACCAAACTTCCGATTTTGAATTGGAAATGGAGTATCAAAACCTAGATGAAGCCAAAAAATTCTACGATAACTTGCTACAGAATTTTCACATAAAAAAACAACCTGTCATCAATAAAGTACAACGTGCATATGAGCATGTGCATGATTCACAAGCTAAATAATTGTTACTTGCGCGATTTCTGATAAAGTAAGTGTAGAAATTTGTTGCCAGCACATTGGAGGCCAAGACCGTGTTAGAAATTTTTCTTTTTTTCAATCCGATTGGCAGTATCTGTCTGAGTACAGAACAAAAGCTGCTACACCAACTGGATAAATTCCAACAAGAGGTAAAAGTTCATTTTGTTCCGGTTCTCAATCTGGACATTATTGAACAATTCATGCAGTACGAACAATTAAACGTTCACAGCCTTGCCAAACGAAATCAATTGTTGCGTGCCGCTTATAACCTCGCATTGGATTATAAAGCGGCCCAGTACCAAGGCAATAAGAAGGCGCGCATGTTGCTGTTGCGATTACAACAACACGCGCCACTGGTTCAGTATCAATACGATGCCGCCTTCGTTGCCAAAATGCTGACGAAATGTCATTTAGATCATGAAATGTTTTACGAGGATCGGCAGCGCACCGAAGTCAAAATGGGGTTTGATTCCGATCAGCGTACTGCCAACCAGATGGGTATTACGCAGACCCCTTCCCTTGTCATTGTGGACACAGACCGCGCCGTTGATGACGGTCATGCTATCTTAATCGAGCAAATCAGTGATGCCAATCTCATTCCGCAACTTTGTGACCTCATCAGAACAGATCCGGCCCGATTCTTCACTGAACAACCGGAGAATATGGGCGGTCATTTTCGATTCTTTTAAACGCCTCTAACGTCGTCACCCACCTTCACGATTAAGCGACCTGGCTTGATAACTGGCAGGTTGCTTAGCTGATCGGTTTCATCTGGCAGCAAACAGTTTAGCTGAATAGTTCTATGGTGTACTTGGGACTTTGCGATCATGCAAGGTCCTTTTTATATGAGCGTGAGCCAGCCCGTTTAGAAGCTGGAGTGTAAGGCTCTTTTACTCCAGCGAACGTGTTACGGCGTGCGTTGAGTCAGGCTAAGTTTAGGCCGTCGCGCACAAAGACTTTAACCATTAAACGCTGAATCCTTCATCCACAATCTTTCTCTGATGAGCGTGTTATGTTGACCAATTTCCGATCAATATCCGCAAACCATTGTGGCAATTGACGCCACCGATAACGCGAACCATCAAAGCCGATGAGGCCAGCATCTTTGATTAACGCCAGCCAATGGTCAGCAAGCACCTTGGCAAGCGTCCCCACTGGTAACAAAGGCGTCCAAACATCTGGTAACGCGCTTACCCAGAAACGCTGGCTTTGCGCTGCTGTGAAGCTCCGACCTTCAAATATCAGTAGCCACTGAATCCGCAACCGTAATTCTGGAACGCCAAAATGCCGCAGCGGATGCGGTTGGTTATGAACCACCCAGGGAGCACCTTGCAAATTATGCCGTCTTTCATATGCCAATGCTTGGAGACGCATCCATGGCCGAGCGCGCTTCTGCAAGCTTAAAGCAATTTGTCTGGCCTGACGATAGCCATCAACTGATTCGGACTGCCATTGTTGGCTTGGCGAGTTGTCGTGCGCATAGTGCGTCCAAAGCCGACCTTTGTCTTTTAGCTGTAACCGCGATAAAGTCCCAATCTTTACGTTTAAGTACCACAACGTTAACCGATCATTTTCCAGCGTCAAGAATTTGCGGGCTTGTCTTTTCCCTTGTGAATCGTGGTACCGACGTCCTAAGATCCAACTCACTTGCCAGCCACGGCGATGATACATCGTCGTCCGCTTCTTTAAATCAGGAATACTCAACGGGCTTGCCTGAAATTCCAACACTTTAGGTGGTTGTTGGTGAATCAGAATATCGGCACGCTGGCGGATCGCGGCATCATAGTATTCTAATGTTGCCGGTCGCTCATGCTGACGCAGCCAGGTTGCCAACCAGCTTTTCCCGGCCAGATGTTCAGCGCTTTCCGGTTCGCCTTCACCAATTGGCCGCTGACGATGGGCAAAGTGCGCCGGCAGTACAACGCCATTTTTGATGAACACCCGTTGTTGGCAAAGCGGACAATGAAAGCGACCGCCAGCCAATTGACGCGCCTGGCGATGACTGGTTAATGTGATGCGGCGATTGTTCTCGTCTAACGCTACAAACATCATTTTCACCTCGTCTACAGATTACGCCAACAATCAAAAATGCCTTGTCCTTCCGCTAATCAGCGGTTGGACAAGACATTTTGATGACTAGCTATCGAAAAAGTAAACTCTCTATACAAAACTGAAAAAGCCAGCCGAATTAATTTTTAAAACTATGAATCGGCGCCGGAATCCGCCCGCCGCGGTTGATGAACTGAGTGGCATCGCCGTCATTGACTGCCATGATCGGAGCCGTACCGAAAAGTCCGCCGAATTCTACCTGTTCGCCTACGTGTTTACCTGGTACAGGAATGAGGCGAACCGCCGTGGTTTTATTGTTAATCATGCCAATCGCCGCCTCGTCGGCAATCATGCCGCTAATCGTGGTATCCGGTGTATCACCCGGAACTGCCACCATATCCAGTCCGACCGAGCAAACGGCCGTCATTGCTTCCAACTTTTCCAAACTGATCTGGCCGTTAGCTGCGGCCGTAATCATGTTTGCGTCTTCGGATACTGGAATAAAGGCGCCTGACAAACCGCCGACCCGTTCTGCTGCCATAATGCCGCCTTTTTTCACGGCATCATTAAGCAGGGCGAGGGCTGCCGTTGTTCCCGGTGTGCCAACATGACTGAGGCCCATCGTCTCTAAAATCTGGGCCACCGAATCGCCTTGAGCTGGGGTTGGTGCGAGACTTAGGTCAACAATATTAAACGGTACTTTTAGCCGTTCAGCTGCCACCTTACCCACAAATTGTCCCATTCGTGAAACTTTAAACGCGGTCTGTTTAATGGTTTCACAGACGCCTTCAAAGCTGGTATTTGGTTCGGCTGCTAACGCTCGTTGCACAACCCCGGGCCCGGAAACACCGGTATTAATCGCCACGTCACCTTCAGAAACACCCCAGAAAGCACCGGCCATAAACGGATTATCTTCAACGGCATTACAGAAGATCACCAGTTTCATCGCATTCTGTGGCTTACGAGCGGCGACCTGCTTGACCACCGTACCCATTAGCTTCACGGCATCCATGTTCAAGCCACTGCGAGTGCTGCCAATATTGACCGAGGCACAAACCCGTTCTGTCGTTGCCAGCACCTCTGGCAAACTTTTCATCAAAGCGACTTCCGCATCTGTACTGCCATTTTGAACCAAAGCCGAATAGCCGCCGATTAAGTCGACGCCCAGGTCTTTCGCTGCCCGATCCATTGCCTTGGCAACCGGACGAAAATCCAACGTTGGGTCAGCACCTGCCAATAGACTGACCGGTGTCACGCTGATACGTTTATTGACAATCGGAATGCCGTACTCATCACTAATGGCCTCCGCAACCGGAACAAGTTTGGCAGCTTTGCGCATGATTTTGGCATAAACGTGATCGGCCGTTGTCTGTAAATCGCCGGTCACACAATCCAGCAAGGAAATTCCCATCGTGATGGTACGAATATCCAGGTTTTCCTCGCTGATCATTTCAATTGTTTCTTTAATCTGTTGCGTTTCCATGATTACTCCCTCATTGATCTAATTGGTGGTGATTAAAGCCGATGCATGGCATCAAAAATTTCTTGGCGGGAAACTTTAATCTCCACACCGATCTTGTCGCCTAAAGCCGTCAGATGCTGCTTAACAGACTTAAAGCTGGCATCATCCGGGATCTTGGCAAGTAGCATCATGGTAAAAGCGCCTCGCATGATGGTTTGTGACACATCCAAAATATTGACGTTCAAGTCGGCCAATGCCGTTGTCACTTGGGCAATGATCCCGACTTTATCAGTTCCAATAACGGTTACGATGACTTGCATGATTTGTCCTCTCTCTAAAAAGCTTTATTTTGATTGATGCTTAAAATGATGTCTCATTTTACCATAATCCGCCTCGCAACTTGGAGAGATCTTCAAATACTTAGACCTTAGCATCGGTAAATTATTTTCCCAATCAAACTATCTTATGATTCAAGTCAGCACTGAACCAATGCCGTGATAAACTAAATCGTGGAGGCAGAAAATGAAAGTCGTTAAATATTTTGCGGCACTGCTTGGCATGGTGCTATTCGCATTCGCGTTAAGTCAGGTGCATCCCGATCACAATGCACCTTTAACCAGTGATACTCGCGCCAACATTTGGGTGCTGAGCGATACCCATTTCATCGCGCCCAGTTTGCACGATGAGCGCACCGCTTACACTGAAATCAAGAAATCCGCTGCCGGTAAGGACATGGATTATCAACCGGTAGCCGTTCATGCCCTGGTGCAAAGTGCGCTTAAGGCGCGGCCAACAGCTGTGGTCATCACCGGTGACGTGACGTTTAATGGTGAAAAAGCCAGCACGGAAAGCTTGATGCGGCGCTTACAGCCACTTGTCGATAACGGGACTAAGGTTTTGATCATTCCCGGTAACCATGACATTTACGACGGCTGGGCGCGTGCATACAAAGGCAAGCAACAGCTGATGACCGAGCAAATCAGCCCTAACGACTGGCGGCAAATTTTTCATACCAGTTACGCACAGGCGGCAGCGCAGGATCCGAACAGTCTGAGCTATCGCGTGAATCTGAACCACCAATACCAGTTATTGCTACTCGACAGCAATATTTACACGATTGAGCCATCCAATCGCCCGCCTAACACAGGTGGCAAACTCTCGCCGCAAACGTTGAGTTGGGTTCGCCAACAGCTTGCCATCGGGGCTCATGCCCATCGCAAGTCAATTGTTTTCATGCATCACAACCTTTATAACCACAATGAAGCTGTGAATGAGGGCTATGTTTTAGACGATAGTGATGCGTTAAAGAAGTTACTGACCAAATATCATGTTCCAATCTTGTTTTCCGGTCATATCCACGCCCAGGACATCAGTCGTGATCCCACTGGTCAATGCCCAACGATTGAGGTGGTCAGCGGTGCCTTTTCAGTCAGCCCGGCAAGTTATGGCATTGTCAGTTTCAGTCCGAATAAAATTACTTATCAGAAAAAAGCTACGAATCTAACGCCTTACCTGACGTCTGCGCAACGAAAAAATCCTGATTTATTGCATTATCAACGATACTTAAAACGTCTCTTCCTTCAAGATGGTGAAGGTTTGGCATATGGTGATTTGATGGACAACGGTGTGACCAATGAACACGATTTGGATGCGGCGGCCAGACTGATGGGGATCCTTAACTGGCGCTTTTTCACAGGTGATGATCACCCGAACAAAGCTGAACTCAAGCGTCTTCATGCCGATCCGGGGTGGGCTGTCCTCGAACGCTCGCCGATGTTGCGTCGTTATCTTAAAACCATTGTGCAGGATCACAATCTAAACGATCAGCATCTTGTCATCAAACATCCCTAATATTGTTTATCGGCAATGTTTCATTTTGTAAAAAGCAGGCCTTAGCGTCAACGCCAAAAGCGTTACTCTAAAGCCTGCTTTTAGCAGTACTGATGAACGAATGGCTTCTTGAGACTAGGATCACAATTGCGGCTGGCTTAAATGCTCTGTTAACCGAGTGATCGCTTTAGCAACGAGTTTCGGATCAGTGGCGAGGTTCAAGCGAATATACGTCGCCGTTTTGGGCGAGAACCATGCACCGTAGTCAACTGCCAAACCACAGATACCCTCAACAAAGGCTTTGATGTGGTCAGGTGCCACATATGCACCAATATCAACATAGGCTAAATAAGTCCCTTGAAGATCGGCAACAGTCGCTTTGGGAGCCGCCTGCGCTAAACCATCCAACAATTGCCGGTAGTTATACCGAACCACCTGAAGAACCTGATCCAGCCACGCAGCGCCATGCCGATAAGCAGCCTCGCCTGCGACCTGCCCCATCAAGCTGGTATCAACCGGATGCAGCTGTTTGATAAAGTCGTCATACTTGGCGCGCAGGTTTTCGTCTGGAATGATGATATGTGAGTTCAGCAGCGCAGCAAGATTGAACGTTTTCGAAGGGGCATTCAACACCACGAGATTTTGGCGGGCTTTGCCTTCCGCCACCTGCAAGGCTGACGTAAATTTAGGGCCGCTGACTTCAAGGTCGCCATGGATCTCATCCGAAACCACCGTGATATCATGCTGACTGGTAATCGCAAACAGCCGAGTTAATTCGTCCCGCGTCCAAATTCGTCCCACTGGATTATGCGGCGAACACAGAATCATCGCTTTAATGTGGGTTGTTGCCAGCGTCTCTTCCAATTGATCGAAATCCATTCGCCAGCCATCGGCAGTTAATTGCAGATCAACCGAAACTACGCGGCGGCCGAGGTCTTTGATCGCATTCATGAATGGATAATAAACCGGCTGCATGATTAAAACCGGGTCGCCGGGGTCGGTCAGCCAGTTGACCATGGCATATAACGACTTTACCACCCCGACGCCAAACCGCATCCATTCCGGTTCGACTGTCACCCCATGGCGTTCTTTTTGCCAATTTATGAACGCATCATAATACGATTGTGGACGGATGGAGTAGCCAAACGTCCCTTCCTGTACGCGGGCGGTTAGGGCATCCAAGACCGCTTGCGGCGCCTTGAACTCCGTATCGGCAATCCACATTGGCAACAAGTCATCCCGGCCAAACTCTTCTTTTAAGCCATCCCACTTGACGGCATTACTATTTCGCCGATCAACCAAGTGTGCATCAACAAAGGCTGCAACGTCAGCTGGCAATTCTTCCATCAACGATCCCTGCTTTCTTGCTTTTGTTGCCATTGTACGCATCCATTCAGGGTGTGTCCACCGCGTTCAAGTCGCCATGACCCGCTAACGGCATACCGTTACTCAAGCAAGAACCTCTTTCAACGCCGGCTCAATCGCTTCAGGCGTTGTTTTCGGGGCGAATCGTTTCACAACCCGGCCATCGCGATCAACGAGAAACTTCGTGAAGTTCCATTTAATCGACTTCCCCAACTCACCAGGCGCTTCGGTTTTAAGATATTTGAAAAGTGGGGCCGTGTGCGCACCGTTAACTTTGATAAGCTGATGCATCGGAAAACTAACCCCATACTTCATTCGGCACGCCTCTGCCGCTGCATGACCGTCTGCCAACTCCTGTTTGAATTGATCAGAAGGGAACCCTAAGACGACAAACCCCTTATCTTTGTACTTTTTATATAGTTTTTCCAAACCGTCAAATTGCGGGGCAAACCCGCATTTAGTCGCCGTGTTCACGATCAGCAAGGGTTGCCCTTTATACTTGCTCAATGAATACTCTGCGCCATCTTCCAAAGTTGCATCGAAATCATAAATTGACATAGTTGGTCCGCCTTTCTTAATCAGAGTTGATGCCTTATACTAACACTTTTGGCGAAACAAACGGTACCGAAAAAATTCTTAAAACTTTTGCTTGCGTGGCCTACGCGCTTCCGCTATAATCATTTATGTTGTTGCCGCGATGGCGGAACTGGCAGACGCGCAGTGTTCAGGTCGCTGTGGGATTTATTCCCGTGCAGGTTCGATTCCTGTTCGCGGCATTTCATAGGATATTTTAGACTTCTTTAGAAAATGAAATGCCTATATATCAACGTTTTAGCCCTCTTAGGTTACCTTAGGAGGGCTTTGTTTTTGTTTTCAGGGGGGACAAAATAAGCCTCCCTGAGCAAAGGAAGCGAATCATCGAGACTGTGTAGACTGGAACTAAAACTGCTTGGCTCAAATACGATCAAAAATTGCAAAAATGTAAATGATTCCTAAAATAAGCTCGAACGTCCATCGTCAATACTGCATCTAAGACTCACGCCACCTTGTATCTTTATAAATCACTTATCTTTTTTGTGAATAGGTGTTGACCGTTTGCTGTAATATATGGATGGGTGTGTCCATTGTTCGAGTTTTCTGGGCGCTTCATCACCAGTTGCGAAAAACCGTTATTTGTATAAAATTCACGTAAATGAGGTTCATCGTCAACTTCAACGTATAAAACAAGTCCACCAACCACTTCATTTGCAACTTTTATAGTTTTATACGCCAAACTCAATAATTCTGCCCCAGTAATAAGATGAATGTCATGATACTGAAAGTTTAATCCAAGCTGCCCTAGTAATATCGAAGAAACGGCGTAATTCTCTTGCTCTGTCCTGTAGCCCATCGGCATCAGCTTGCGTTGCACAGACTTCGAAAGTCCACGCCAATTCTTCTTTGATATGGTCAGTGGTTTAGATGAAATAGAAAAATAACCAACAAGCACACTTCTACCTTTGTACGAACTGAACACAAGTGTTGTCCGTGCTAGCGAGATTTTTTCAAACTCAATGCAACGCTCATGTAAGAAATTTTCTACGTCTTTATTGATTGAAGTAAAAGAGGAGAGGCTCTCACGAACCTGCTCCTCAGGATACTTTTTTATAATTCCATTTAGAGAAACGAGATCAAGGGCCAACTTTCGTCCTCTCATGTCCACTACCAAAAAAAGAATCAAATTTGGCAGTTTTACTTAAGTCAGTGCTTGAGTAGTGTCGAACCTTTTGTGTCACCTCAACATCAACGCGCTTAGACTGTTGTAACGCATTAGCCAAAGCACTCGCAGTTTTCGAAGTGAATTTAAAATCTGTTTGAAAGCTCTTCGTAGCCATGACTAACATCCCTTTCAATCTCATACTAAGCAACATTCTTACTCGATTTCAGTATTACTGGAGATCACCCAAATGTCAATAAAAACACTCTTAACCTAAAAAAATGGAGGCGAGCTAATGACACATAAGACGCACCGTGCGTTTGGCTGCTATGGGATTGCAACCATTGATCAGCACTTGATCGTCATTCGTAAAAATGGCGGTCCTTACATCCACCGCTTTGATCTTCCCGGCGGCAGCTTAGACGGCCCTTAGCCGCTTGAGCATGATGTTTTGCGAGAGTTTAACGAAGAAACAGGACTCACCGCCACGATTGATCGTCAGTTGGGCGCTACCAGTTTTGTTTATCCTTGGCAGTATGAGCACTGGACCATTAATCAACATATCTGCGTTTTCTACACACTCACGATCACTGGTGGTCAATTAGCTAAAACCGTACCGCAATTCATCGGTCAGGATTCGCTAGGCGCACAAGCCATCCCACTGGAAAAATTAACTTGGGAGAACGCCTCGCCGCTGGTCATGTTTGCAAAAAGTTTCTTACAAACCGGCCAAGCAGATTTAACCACTAAAACATTTCGTGAATGGACCGTGTTAAAGGAGGGCTCTGATTCATGAAGCAATTAACGGAACAGTTAGCACAGGCAGTCGTGCGGCCGCGGCAACGCAATACTTACAAAGGTAGTTTTGGCAAAATCCTTATTGTCGGTGGCAACGCACAGTTCGGTGGTGCCGCCATCATGAGTGCCAGTGCGGCGGTTTATGCCGGCGCCGGATTGGTCAGTGTGGCGACTGATCCAGTCAACCGCAGCGCCTTGCACGCCCGCTTGCCTGAAGCCATGATTCTCGATGCTGCCTCGTCTGCCCTCGAAACGGCTATTCGTCAAGCCACGGTAATTGTCATTGGGCCGGGATTGGGAACCGATAACGCTGCCTTGGCGATTTTAAAGCGAGTCTTTACGGCAATTGAGCAGACGCAGGTTCTAATTATTGATGGTTCTGCCATTACCCTTGTGGCCGCTCATCATCTCGACTACCCGAACGCGCAGCTCATTTGGACACCGCACCAGGTCGAATGGCAGCGGTTGTCTGGCCTTGCACTTTCCGAGCAAACTGTCACCGCCAGTCAACAGGCAGCCAGCCTCATCCCTGGCATCATTGTTGCTAAAAGCTCCCAGACACATGTTTTCGTTGGCGAAGACGTTTACGAAAATATGGCCGGTGGTCCGGCAATGGCCACAGGCGGCTCTGGCGACACGCTAACTGGCATCATTGCTGCGTTTGCAGGTCAGTTTCAGCCACTGAAGCAAGCGGTGTTGGCAGCCGTATTCGTCCACTCACACGTCGCTGATATTGTCGCTATGAATAGCTACGTGGCATTACCTACGATGGTGATTCGGGAGCTGCCTGCCTATCTGAAACAATTGTCCGAATCTTAAAAAGCTTGCCAACCAGTTCCGGGCATTTCCTTCATATAATTAGGCAAGTCAGACTAAAAGCGGCGGCAAGAGCAGATTTTTCCACTCTTGCCGCCGCTTTTTATTAACGCCAGCCTATTTGGTACGCAGAACGCACCAAAACAATCTAGCCGCTATTGGGATATCTGTGCCAACTGTGCCCGTTCTTCATCTGTCAACGCGCGATAGTCGCCAGCGGCCATATTTTCCGGTAAACGCAGCGGTCCCATCGCGATGCGGGTCAAGGCAACCACCTCGTTGTCGACCGCCAACAACATACGCTTGATTTGATGATACTTACCTTCCGTGATCGTCATTTGAATCACTTTATTGTTAGTTGCCGGCACCACCGTTACTTCTGCCGGGGCTGTTGTAAAATCTTCTAAAACAATGCCTTGCTCCAACTGACGCTTCATGTCGTCAGTGAGCGCTTTTGCCAGTGTAGCCGTATAAGTTTTGGCAACGTGATGATTCGGTGCCAAAAGTCGGTGTCCTAAATTGCCATCGGTGGTCAGCAGTAACAATCCGGTCGTGTCTTTATCCAATCGCCCAACCGGATATAAACCAGGCCGGTAGTCATGCGGCCGAATCAAATCCAGAACAGTCGGTTGCACCGGATCCTCGGTCGCCGTAATGACCCCTGCCGGCTTATTCATCAAATAGTCGACTTCAAGCGGTCCATCTGCTTGCGCATCATTCACTTCCACTGCGACGCCCGGTAAAATATTGTAACCCGGATCTGTCACAAGTTCGCCGGCAACTCGAACGCGTTTATCACGAATGAGCGCCTTGACTTCTTTTCGACTACCAAATTGCAAATGACTTAAATACTTATCTAATCGCATAACATCACCGAATGTGAAAGATTTCGCGTAACCGACTGACTCGTTCGCCAATAATCATGTCTGCCAAGCGCGTTTTTAAAATTAAATAACCATAAATCAATACCCCGACACCAACCGCTACCAACAAAACCAAAGCAGCGCCAAACTGGCTTTGCGGGTTAATGATCATACCGGAAAAATTCACGATCAGGTAACAAACGGCGCACATGATCAATGAAAACGCCAGAATACCGATACCGCGGCGAATCGTTTGACGCACGTGAATATTGTACATCCGATTCGTTGAATACAGCATCAACAGGCTTGATACCGTCATGCCAAGCATCGTTGCGATAATCGGCCCATAGACATCGAAAAAGAAAATCATCGGCCACTGCGCGATAACTTTGACCGCCATCCCCACTAACATTTCCTGAATCGCCAGACGATTGTTGAACAGGCCCTGAAGAATCGCAGCTAACACCGTAAATAGGCCCAGTAAAATTGCTAAAATTGATGACCACTGTAATAGCCTGATGCCCAACCAATCCATATCACGATAAAACAAAACATACAAAGGACGCGCAACTGCCACCATCCCAAAGGCTGAAGGAATCATTACAATAAAGAACAGCTGTAAGGTGTTCGTAATTTGCCGCGCCAACCCCGCAACATCACCACGCGTTTTGGCACCGGCCAGCAAGGGCACAACGGTAATGGCCATGGCAACCGCCAAGCTAACAATAATCATAATCAACTTATTCGCATTACCGGCAAATAAGGCGTAGAACCGATCCAGTTGGTCCTCACTTACGCGATAAAAAGCCTTCATCATCGGGTTAAACGTATATTGATCGATGATGTAGTAAATGTTAATCGTCGAATCCATGATGATGAATGGAATTGCCTGACGCACCACATCCAACAAAATCTCGTTGACGCTGATGTTCAGAGCCTGTTTACTTTGCGCCTCTAACGCATCTAAGCGCGGCTTTTGCTGAACAAAATACACAACCAATAGACCGAGTCCAAAAGCTGCGCCAATAAACGCCGCAAACGTTGAATGAACCACCGCATCTAAGTAATGATGATTGCCGGCAACCATAATCGCATACGTCATCACCAGCATGTACAAAATTCGGGCGACCTGTTCAACAAACTGGCTGATCGCGCTTGGTGCCATTTCATTGTACCCTTGGAAAAAGCCGCGAATCAGACTCAACGATGGGATTAGCAGCAATGGCCACGCCAACGACCGGAAAACCGGGATCATCCGCGCATCCCCTGCCGCTAATAACGGTGCCAAAAGCCACATCGCACCGCAAGACAAAACACCCATAAGAAGCATGGCGATTGTCCCATGATAAAAGAGCCGCATGCCCGTTTTATACTCGCCCATCGCGTTGTACCGGGCAACTTGCTTGGAAACCGCCCCTGGAACACCCGCGGTTGAAATAATCAAAAACAGACTATAAATCTGATAGCCCTTGGTAAATAAGGCATTTGCCGTTAGAAAAGCTGCACCGAGCCAAATACGCCACGGAATGACATAGATGGCTCCTAAAATCCGCGAAAAAACACTGCCGGCAGTCATCCACGCCGAACCGCGGATCATTTTTTCCTTGTCTGAACGCGGCGGCTGATTACCGCTGCCCAGCAAATTTTCCATGATAAGCTCCTGTCGTGTTGCGTAATCCTTTATATTTTAGGCAATCCACGCCTCACTTGCAATCTTTCCCGGATTTCTTTGGTGAATCAAAAGAAAACTTTGATAATTCTGGATAAGGCAATTATTAATATGATACCACGCCAAAGGAGGTTTAAAGACCGACTTGGCGTAATATTCTGGAATGACGGGCTTTGTTTGGGGGGGTTAACTTGTGTTTATAGTTGTTAGGGGGCTGGTTGATGCTCGCCATAACGCGCTCGCCAGCGCAGAAGCCTGCGTGTAAGGACCTTGGGTGCAATGGCCTAAGCCCGGGCCATCACGCCCAAGGCCACTTACACTCCGGCTTCTAACCGCGCTGACTCGCCCTCAAAAAAAATCAGTCCCATCGACCCTCTCAGTCTTTGGCACCGATTTTGTTTTGCTGGAACCTAACGTTGAATGGTTGTCGTAAGATCTTGACGTCACGGATCTTCAATAACTCGCAATATCATCTCATTACTTGGCCACGATGTTGATGATTTTTCTTGGAACCACGATGATCTTTTTAATGTCCTTACCAGCCGTGAACTTCTGGACATTTTCATTGGCTAGTGCGGCTTGTTTGATGTCATCGTCGGATTCGTTAACATTGGCAGTGATGGAGCCGCGGAGTTTGCCGTTGACTTGGACCATCATGTCGTACGTATCGGTCTTGAGCTTGCTTTCATCGTAAGTCGGCCATGGCGCATATGTCAGGCTGTGATCGTGGCCAAGTCGTGACCAGATTTCTTCCATCAAATGCGGGGCGATCGGCGCGAGCATTTTGACAAAGCCTTCGACATACTCTAACGGCAAATCGTCGTCTTTGCGTGCGGAATTGATGAAGACCATCATCTGAGAAATTGCCGTGTTAAAATGCAAGGCTTCGTAGTCTTCGGTTACCTTTTTAACGGTTTCATTATAAACCTTGTCCAAACGGCCGTCGTTGATGGTTGTGATGCGATCACGCAGTTTGCCTTCGTCATCGATAAAGGCACTCCAGACGCGATCCAGGAACTTGCGCGCACCGGCCAAGCCCTTTGTGGACCACGCGATACCGGCATCAAGTGGGCCCATGAACATTTCATAAAGCCGCAATGTATCGGCGCCGTATTCGTCAACCACATCGTCAGGGTTGACAACATTACCCTTGGATTTACTCATTTTTTCATGATTATCACCCAGAATCATACCTTGGTTGTACAGGCGCTGGAATGGCTCTTTATTCGGAATCGCGCCGATATCATAAAGGAACAGGTTCCAGAAGCGCGCGTACAAAAGATGCAGGACCGCGTGTTCAGCGCCGCCAATATAAAGGTCAACCGGCATCCACTGCTTGAGCTTGTCGTAATCGGCAAGTGCTTCTTTATTGTGCGGATCGACAAAGCGCAGGAAATACCATGAAGAACCAGCCCATTGCGGCATCGTGTTGGTTTCTCGCTTACCTTTGCGCCCGTTCTTGTCGACAACATTGACCCAATCCGTCAAGTTGGCCAATGGGCTTTCACCGGTTCCGCTCGGCTTGATATCGACTTCTTCAGGCAGTACCAGCGGCAGTTCATCTTCCGGTACCAGTGTGGTTTCGCCGTCTTCCCAATGAATCACCGGAATCGGCTCGCCCCAATACCGTTGACGGGAAAAGACCCAGTCACGCAACTTATAATTGACTTTGGCGTGACCAATGCCTTTATCTTCCAGCCAGCTGATCATCCGATCGATAGCGTCCTGCTCGTTTAAACTATCCAAAAATTCGGAATTGATGTGGACCCCATCGCCAGTGTAAGCCGCTTCATCAATGTTACCGCCTTCAATGACCGGCTTAATTTCGATGCCAAACTTTTTGGCGAAAGCATAGTCACGATCATCATGTGCCGGTACTGCCATGATCGCCCCAGTGCCATAGGTTGCCAAGACATAATCCGAGATCCAGATTGGCAGTTTCTCGCCGTTCACCGGATTCGTAGCATAAGCGCCGGTCCAGACGCCGGTTTTCTCTTTATCCAGCGCGGTCCGATCCAGATCGGATTTACGTGCGGCTTCTTCAACATAGGCATCGACAACTGCCTGCTGCTCCGGTGTTGTAATTTTTTCAACCAATTCGTGTTCAGGTGCCATCACCACATAGGTAGCGCCAAAAAGTGTGTCCGGACGCGTCGTGAACACGTCGAATTTTTCCTGACTGTCAGTGACTGCAAAGGTAATCTGCGCACCGGTGGATTTACCAATCCAGTTGCGTTGCATCTGTTTGATCGATTCCGGCCAGTCTAGGTCATCGAGATCGGCAAGCAGTTTATCCGCATACGCCGTAATCTTCAGCATCCACTGCCGCATTGGTTTGCGAATGACCGGAAAGCCGCCGCGTTCGGTTTTACCATCGATAACTTCTTCGTTAGCCACAACGGTTCCTAAATCCGGGCTCCAGTTAACCGGCACTTCTGCTTCATAGGCCAACCCATGTTTATACAACTGTTCAAAAATCCATTGCGTCCACTTGTAGTAATTTGGATCTGTCGTATTGATTTCGCGATTCCAGTCGTATGAAAAGCCAAGACTATTAATTTGACGCTTAAATGTTTCAATGTTTTGCTTGGTGAAGGTACGCGGATTGTGTCCGGTATTCAAGGCATATTGCTCAGCCGGCAAACCGAATGCGTCCCAGCCCATCGGATGCAACACGTTGAAGCCCTGCATCCGTTTCATCCGCGCAACAATATCCGTTGCCGTATACCCTTCTGGATGTCCAACGTGCAGGCCTTGACCTGACGGATATGGGAACATGTCTAACGCATAAAAATTCGGTTTTTTCGGATCAGTCGTGGTATTAAACTCGTTATGTTCTGCCCAATAACGTTGCCACTTCTTATCGATCTTATGATGATCATATGCCATTTCTTTACCTCCTGATTATTTTGTGAGCGTGAACCGGCGCGCTTAGGGGTCGGAGTGTAAGCGGCCTTGGACGTGATGGCCCGAACTTAGGCCATTGCGACCAAGGTCCTTACACGCAGACTCCTGCGCCGGTGAACGCGTTATAACGTGAACTGGTTCACGTATTTTTCAAACAAAAAACCGCCCTATCTTCATTAGGACGGCTCAGCCGCGGTACCACCTAAGTTCTGTTTGCACAGCGCTCGAAGGAGATAACGGTCCGACCGGCTACGATTACTGGCTTCACCGCAGCAACTTCAAAGGCCAGTTCAGTCTTAGCATCGTCAGGCTCGCACCACCGCCTGCTCTCTGATCCCCGCATCGACTTACTACTCCTTTGTTCGTTTGATGATTGCGTCAATCATAGCAAAAACCTTAGATGTGTTCAATGGTCTTTATGCTATTCTGTTCATATTAGTCATTTTCTTCGCGCATTCATCACAATTTATAGCGCTTAATTTTGGGGAGGTTTGTTTTGTTACATCGTCGTTCACTACCGCTCTGTCTTTCAGGAGCTGCATTGATCATTTTTATCACCCTATTGGTCGGCATTGTCACCGACGCCAATTGGATTCATACGGTCGATCAGCAAGTCATCGCTTTTGTAACCCATTTTCATGCAGCAACGCTTAAACCGCTGCTTCTCATCATTACCGAGTTAGGAAACCCGAGCATTTTAGTAGTTTTAACCATGTTGCTGGCAGCAGCGCTTTTACTTTGTCGTTATCGGACTGCTGCCGTGTTTACAGCGAGCGTTGGCGCCATCATGGGGGTGCTCAATGTCAGCATCAAATATCTGATCCAACGGCCGCGGCCGTTCATCGCGGATCCGCAAAATTCGCGCCTTAGTCAAAGCTAGCGGCTTTAGCTTTCCCAGCGGACATTCCAGCGGCACCATGATGTTTTATGGCACCATCATTCTTTTGGCGTGGTCATTGTTTAAACATACGACTAGCAAATGGTTGATCACGATTCTGGCAGTCCTGATGATCGGTCTGACCGGTTATTCACGTATCTTTGTCCGGGTCCATTATCCGACTGATGTCTTTGCCGGCTTTTCGTTGGGATTCGCCTTGTTAATGCTGAGTTGGTGGTTTTTCAGCCCGTATTTGTCTCGCCAGCATCAACGTAAGCAAAAAGCAGATCGCTGAGTAAAACTCGCCATCTGCTATTTTAATATCATAAGTTGACTGTGGTTGCCTGCATCGATGCACCACATATTGTCACTACCTATTTGTGTTGTTGCACATCCTGCACGGCTTGTTGAATCAGCTCTTGTTGCACGGCTTTTTGTGCCTGCTTCATTAGCGCGGTCTGATCGGTCGCCAACTTAGGATCGGCTTTGACCAGTTCCGCTGCTTTAGCTTTTACCTTCGTCGCCAACGCGGCTTTTTGCTGCGCAGTTGGGTGCTGCAATGCTTTTAACTTGCTGCTAAGTTGTTTAGCCTGCGTCGTGGTCAGAACGAACCAGCTTTTGGGAATGGCGAGCTGGTTATGCTGAGAAACAAATTGGCCGGCGCCTTCATGATTAAATAAGGCGCCATAAAAGCCATTTTGATATTCCCAGCGAGTCGTTTTGCTGGTTAACGAAGCGGTCGGATCAGACGTTCTGGAAACTTTATTATACACAGCTAGGTCGGCTTTGGTATGCACGGCCTTTTTCTTAGGATCCGTTTTGTAAATATAAACGGCGTGCTTACCGGCAGTTCCCACGGTTTGCTTCAAAAGCATCGGCATTTGCGCATTAGGTGATGCGGTATAAATGGTCTGCTCGTCGGTTGTTGTCCGCTTAACCATTCCAAAATGGGCATTATCATTCAGCGTGATGAGCAACAAACTGCCCACGACGCCAATACCAAACACGATGATCAATGCGGTGCGTTTAAGCGAACGGTGCATCATGATGAAACTAAGATAAAGGCCAACGACCATCAACCCTAAAAACCAAAGAATCATGCCTTCACCTTCTTTTCATCTTTAATCGTCACTTCTTGCGACATGGCATGACTATTCAGGAAGAATGTCAGAATCCAGCCGACAAGACTAAACCCGACTGCCAGTAAAAAGGCTGCGTGGTATCCATTGAGGGTGGCATTGAAAAAGTCTTGCTTATACTGCAACGGATTGCTTTTTACCAAGCTGGCTGCCGGTTTGGCGAGATTGGTGACGTTTGACAAGACTGAGATCAAAACCGCCGTCGTCATCGAAGTCGCAACCTGCCGGACCGTGTTATTGACCGCCGTCCCGTGGCGAATCATGTCAGGCGTCAACGCATTCATCCCATTGGTCGTCAATGGCATCATGACCATTGAAATTCCAAACATCCGCACGGCATAAATCACCGTAATGAAAATTGACGGGGTGTTTGTCGTCAAGAAGAAATATGGTAGCGTTGCAATCGTCAGAAGAAAAAGTCCTAATTGCGCCAACCGTTTGGCACCAATGCGGTCGAATACCTGGCCAGTGACCGGGCTCATGACAGCAATTAAAAGTGCCCCCGGTAACAGTGTCAAGCCAGATTCCAGCGCACTTTTACCATGAATAATCTGTAAATACAACGGCAGGATCATTTCAACGCCAACCATCGCCATGTTGGCAATCGTACCCAAAACGGTTGACAGCGCAAAGATTTTACTCTTAAACACCCGCAATTCGACAAATGGTTCTTTTAAATGCAACTGCCGATAGCCAAAAATCACGATGAAAATAAGTCCCACGGCAATTGAACCAAGCACCATCGGATCACCCCAGCCATCGTTTCCGACTTCGGAGAATCCGTACAGCAAGGCACCAAAACCAATGGAGGATTCGATCAGTGACGGCACGTCCAATTTGGGATTCGACAGTGGCAAAACATTCTTGAAAAAGAACAACGCTGCGATGAGGACCAAACCGGCAATCGGAAGAATCATCCCGAACAAAACCCGCCAGCCGAAATTGTCAATGACATATCCGGAAAGGGTCGGCCCGATCGCTGGCGCAACGCCGATGGCAATGCCGGCCATCCCCATGGCGGCCCCGCGACGATTTGGTGGAAAAATCGACATCATAATATTTTGCAATAATGGCATCGTGATCCCGACACCCAGAGCCTGAATCAAGCGACCCGCCAATAAGACCGCAAAACTATTGGCAATAAAGGCGACCAGTGTGCCAACAAAGAACGTTCCCATGGCACTCATATATAACCATTTGGAAGGCACCTTCGCGCTCAAGTAGGCCGAAACCGGGATCATAATCCCATTGACCAACATAAAGCCAGTCGACAACCACTGCACCGTTGCGGTCGAAATGTCGAAGGCTTTCATCAACGTCGGAAACGCAGTGGAAAGAATCGTCTGGTTCAGTACTGTAATAAACGTCCCGACAATGAGCGTGATGACCATCATAGGGACGTTGACCTGCTTCCCATTGATATCTTTAACGTCCATAACTTCGCCTGATTTCTTTATAATGTTTCGCGCTTTTTATATCACATAATGTAATATTGACAAGATAAAATATTACAATTAAACTGATTAGTTGTCAAGGCAAAGGAGGCAGACCAGGCCATGGGACTTTTCAATGAACGATTACGCTCACTCGATATTTCGCTAGGTATCGGCGAAACCAGCCGAGTTACCGGGGCCACCCCGACCCAAATCCGCTATTGGGAAAAAAAGCATCTGATCCAGTCACATCGCCATGAAGCAAATGGCAACAAGCGTTATTCGCTGTCTAATATTGCGCTGATCGTTATGATCAAAACCATGCTGGATGAAGGCTACACCTTAGCCAAGGCTAGTGAAGAAATCGAAAAGTCACACCAAAAAGCCGATATGCTTCACGTCCTCATGAGCACCCGTTTGCAAGGCATTCAGTATGACGATCATCAAACTTTTTTAAATTTTGGCCCACTGGAAAATGACCCTAGTTTTGATGTCATTGCCGTGGTTCAGGAAAACACGGCCAAGCTGTATAAAAAAGCCATCCAGCCACCTATGCCACCGCATCAAGGTTCGCTTCCCGAAAATAAAGATGATACAGGTAGGTCAACTTTATAAGTCCGCGGTGGCAGAACTGGTATCAGCAACCATTTTCAGACAAAAACGATCCTCGAGAGCAATACAAAATTTGCTTGTTCTCGAGGATCGTTTTTTTTACTTTGTCATATAGCGCATTGGCCGGCTTTTACCATCTCGCAAGCTCAGATTCTTTTACCAAGGATTCAAGCTTCCTCATCAGTTTCCTGAGTTGCTTCTTTTGATAGAACTTTTTTTGCTTCGAAGTGGTTCGCTATCAGTGCCAGCGCAACGATCACAATGGAGAAGAAATAGATATTGTGGAGTCCTTCATAGAGAATCTGGCGAAGTGTCGGTAAAACGGTGGCAGGTAAATTCTGCGCCGTATGCGGATTGATGAGTTCATTAAGCATGTTGCTATTTAATCGGCCATCAGCCGCAACGCCTTGTGTCAGTCGTAAGTTGAGAACAATGCCATAAATCGACACCATCAATGTCTGCCCCAACGTCCGTGATAACGTGTTAAAGCTCGTTGCAACTCCTACCTGATCAGGCGCAACAATGGCCTGAGCCGTCACAGTCGTAATCGTAATCACCAAGCCAAAACCAAATCCAAGACTGCCAGCTATCAGCAAGAAGACAAAATAAGGCGTTGATTGCGGGACAAGCGCCAAAATGAGACTACCGCCAAGTAACCAAATCATGGCACCGGTCAGGATCGGCTTAGGCTGGAAGCGGCCAAGCAGCTTGCCGGCAACAAAGGAACCGACAACCCACATTAACGAGCTTGGGGTCACGGCAAAACCACCGAGGGAAGCATCCATTCCCAGAATGCCTTGAATCCACATCGGCATATACACTTCAAAACCAATCACGAATCCTGAAATCAGCGCCGCAATCAAATTGTGAACGACAAACGTGCGGTTCTCAAACAACTTAAGGTCGATAATCGGATCAACCGCATGTTTTTCCGCTTGCCAGAACCGCCAAAAGCCAAAAGCCGCCACAATGGCCATGCCGGCAATTTGCCAAAGTGCGTTAGGTTCGGCAAGCGCCTGAAAACCGTACATCAGCGCCAGCAAGGCAATCAGTAACCAGGCGGTTCCGCGAACATCCAACGGCTGCCGCACCTGACGCCGATCTTCTTGCAAAAAGAACCAAACAATGCCGAACGTCAGCAAGCCCAGTGGCACATTGATGAAGAAAATCCAGTGCCAACTCAACTGGTCAACAATAAACCCGCCAAGCAACGGGGCAATCACCGAAGCAATTCCCCACATTGACCCGTTAAAGCCCAGCATTTTGGCCCGTTTTTCAAATGGATAAATGTCCGCAATGATCGTGAAAGTCACCGGCATAATGGCCCCGGCACCAATACCCTGGATCGCCCGGAAGATGATCAACATGATCATTGACTGCGATAAGCCAGATAATAACGAGCCGATGACAAAAATCGTCAGGCCAATTAAGAAGACTGGTTTACGGCCGATTTTGTCACTTAATTTACCATAAATCGGCGTCGCCATGGCGTTGGTCAACAGAAAAATCGAAAAGACCCAGTTCATGAGATGTACACCATGCAGGCTGCCGATAATCGTTGGCATCGCGGTCGAAACGATCGTACCTTCAATGGCGGTCATAAACGTGCCAATAAAAATGGCTGTGGTAACAAGTGCAACATTTGTTTTTCTTTGCTTCATAACTACCTCTCTAAAGTGGTGATGCGATGTTGATGGTCGAGCAGCAGCGGTGACGTGTGGGGGGCCGTTTGCTAGCGTGGAAGTCTGTAGTTTAAAGAATCAACCCCTTACTTTCACTCTCCATAACGCGTTCGCCGGCGCAGAAGCTTGCGTGTAAGGACCTTGGTCGCGATGGCCTAAACCCGGGCCATCACGCCCAAGGCCACTTACACTCCGGTTTCTGACCGTGCTGGCTCGCACTCACTCCATAACGCGCTCCCCGGCGCAGAAACCTGCACATAAGGACCTTGAGCCTAAATGGCCAAAGCCCAGCCATTTAGGCTCAAGGCCACTTATGCTCCGGTTTCTAACCGCGCCGGCTCGCGCTCACACAAAAAGACGACCCAACCGGTTTTTCCCGGCTGTGGCCGCCTCTTTTCTCGCTAATCTCGGTACTTGAGAAGTGCTTGCACCTTGTCGAGGTGTTCCCAAGGAAGATCAACATCTGTACGTCCAAAATGACCGTAAGCCGCCGTTTGTTCGTAAATCGGCCGCTTGAGGTCTAACATTTTAATAATTCCGGCGGGCCGTAAGTCAAAGTTCTCACGGATCGCCTGTTCAATCAGTTGTTCGGAAATGGCGTTGGTGCCAAAGGTGTTGACGGATACCGACACCGGCTTGGCAACGCCGATCGCGTAAGCCAGTTGGACTTCAACGCGCTTGGCCAAACCAGCTGCTACAATGTTCTTAGCAATATAGCGAGCGGCATAACTGGCGGAACGATCAACCTTAGTCGCATCTTTACCGGAAAAGGCGCCGCCGCCATGCCGGGCAAACCCGCCATAGGTATCGACGATAATCTTGCGTCCAGTCAAGCCGGAATCGGCCTGGGGACCGCCTAAGACAAACCGGCCAGTCGGATTGACATAGATTTTCGTGTCATCGTCCATCATGTCAGCCGGAATGATTTTGCGAATAATTTTGGCCTCCACATCACGCCGGATTTCTTCAAGGGTGACGTCAGGGTCATGTTGAACGGACACGACGACCGAGTCAACGCGAATCGGTTGTTCGTTGTCATCATATTCGACCGTGACCTGGGCTTTGGCATCCGGGCGCAAATAACTGATTTCGCCATTATGCCGCAATTTATCGGTCCGCCGCATTAACGCATGGGCTAATGAAATTGGTAAAGGCATGTAAGTATCGGTTTCATCAATCGCAAACCCAAACATCATCCCTTGATCACCGGCACCGATCTTGTCTAAAGGATCGGTATCAGATTCACGGGCTTCAAGGCTTTCATCCACACCTTGAGCAATGTCCGGGCTTTGCTCGTCCAATGCCACTAAAACACCGACACTGTCAGGATCAAAACCGGATTCTTTCGTATACCCGATTTTCTTGATTGTGCCGCGGACAACGGATTGAATGTCGACATAGGCATTCGTCGAAATCTCGCCAACAACCAAAACTAAACCAGTCGTCACGGTTGTTTCACACGCAACTCGGGAATCGGGATCTTTTTCTAGCATCGCATCCAGGATGGCATCGCTAATCTGGTCAGCAATTTTATCCGGATGCCCTTCTGAAACAGATTCAGAAGTAAATAAATGGCGTTCTTGCATCGTTTGTTTCCCCCTCATGATTTTCGGTTACAAGGCATGTTCGCTAACGGATAACGAACCCCATCGGGAATGTTTTGCAACTATAGTAGCATAACATAATATTTGTAAAATTTCCGAAAATCTTTGTCTATGTCACGAGGGTTCTGTAAAATGAAATTGTTACGGAAAGGACATTCATATTGAAAAAGTTCAATCAAAATGCTTATGCAGCAGCTTTTATTGGCCAGGTACTTGCTTACCCATTCTTAATTGCCACCGGATTGCAAATCAGTTGGAACTTCCAGCTGATCGCACTTTTACTTATGACACTCTGTCTCGCCGGCACGGGGCTTGTGAAACGCTACGACCTGATGCTGCTGTTAGCTGCCATCATGGGGATTCTCGGTGCCATCAACCAATGGCTGTTACTACCGCTAATTGCGGTGCAACTCGTGATCACGTTACTTTTACGAACGCAGAAAATGCCCTCCCAATGGATGAATACCGTGATCTTCGGCCAAGCACTTTTAGCGCAGGTCATCATCATATATGCCTGCCTACACTTCTTCAATCGGACGATGTTATTGGATTTAGCGCTTCTTTATTTACCTGCGCTCATTGGATTGTGGGCCGACCACCTGCCAAAATGGGCTGACTTAATCCTACTACTGGTCGTCGGGGCTATCGGTTATTTCCAACAGCGCATGAACCTAATTGCGATTGCTGGTATGTTGGTTGTAGCGCTCGCCATCAGCAGTCGTCGATCCTTTAAGTTACCGGCTTACAGCTATCAATTCAGTCCTCTTATAATGGCGTTACTTCTTTACTTAACCCGGTTGCATGGCTAGTAGCATTTCAGTTGTTCGTCTCTAAATACGTCAATTCAGACCCGCGACGATGGTTGTTGCGGGCTTTTTGTGTCGAAAATCAGCCTAAATTACGCTTTCCCAGTTAGAATGCTGGGCATCAGTTTGTTTTTCTATAGTACGCTCCCTCCCAGTCGCAGAAAAAGCGTCAGCTCCTATTTCGGGGGCTGACGCTTCACTTAATTGAATGCTGCAGGCATTTTTAGATTGACAATTGGCAGTTTATCAGCAAATCAATGTTGGCATTAGCCCATAGCTTTTGATTAGTTCAGGCCGTATGCCAGCGTCCATGTCAGGCTTGCTTCATAGATACCGTTTTGAACAACTGCGGTCTTAGGTAGCACCAGCTTGATATTTTTCTTGTCCCAAGCAAAGACGTTCGCGCCTTCACCTTGTTCAGGTGCGGCATAGGCAACTTGATGACTTGTATCGTTCGTGCCTAAATTCAACGTTGTGGTCTTGGCGATGTCAGCCACCGGTGTCAACGGGCCTACAGGGGTGAAGCCATCATCCTGCACTTCGTTGGTCAAGGCATAGACGCTGCCGGTTTGGCCATAAGCCGTGTTGGTGAAGGTCAAAGTTGCATCATCAATGGTTTTACCGGTGTCCCCGCCGTTATCGTTTTTCAGTGTCAACGGAGAATCAGCTTTGACATTAAGCGTCCAGGAACCGGCCTTGCTGTCAGTTTTGCCACTTGCATCGAGCTTATTCTCTGCATCGGTCCGCGTGGTTTGCTTGTCAACAACGGTGGTCCAAACTTTCCCCTTAACGGCAGACAGAGCCTTATCATCGGTGTTTAAAATCGCGGTGAGGTTCGTGTCGCCGCTCTTGTAGTTAGGATACCGGTTGTTCGTTGCATTTCCGGCGTTGATCCCGTCGGCAGTGAAAACCGGATATTCAGAAACAAATGATTCGTGATTCCCGAAGTCGAGAATCTTTGGCACCATCTGTAGTCGCAGATAACCCGTGTTCCCAGATGGTGCCGTTTGCCCAAAGGAAATTCCTGCAGTTGTTTTGCCTTCTTGTGGTAGCGCCTGGCCACCGTTAACATTCGCGTTGCCGTCAACCGTTGCTGCCTGAACCGCACTCGGTGTTGCAAGCGCCAATCCCGAAAGAAGCAGCGCCCCAGTAGCAAGTGTACTGGTCATTTTTGTCACTTTAAACATGAAAACCCTCCTTAGTTATCTTCAATCCCAACATCGTTGCGAACGCCTTAGTGAATGCGTGATGATGAGATAAAACCATCCAAAACCTGTGTCCCCCAGCTAAATCAGTTAAAAGAGATTAACTGTTTTCCACGTATTGAAATCGTTATAAGTCTTAATCGTCAAACTCAGACAAATCACAAAAGCAATCAATAAAACGATCGTCAAGCCGATTAAGAACCATTTGACGCGACGATACGAAAAACGCGTGATCAATGCCTGCACCTGCATCACCTCCTTTGTTGCCCGTTGAAATTAGATTTCAGCCGATTTTTTGGCTTTACGGTGTTGACGCCAGCGGAAAAGGACAAAACCGATGATACCCAACACCACAATGCCGATCGCAACCTTCAGCAAATTCCATTTTTGTTGCGCCAGGCGAAATGCGGTGCGCGAACTGGCGATTAGTTTGCCATCACCGGTAATGCGCACATACTGAGTGATGGTCTTTAAATGCCGTCCCTGTTTAATTTCCGCAAGCAGTCGATATTGACCGGATACAGGTTTTTGCCCTTGAATATCGTGCGTCATCACAAACTGAGTCTGAGGCGCGATCCGTGACAACGGCTGCTGCATTTTAAGCGAGAAAAAGCGGCTGGAGGCATTGGTCAGTTGCACGGATGCCGTTGCGTCTTTTAAAAAATGGCGCTCTGGATTCAGAAACCGGTAACGCAACTGAAATCCGGATGATCTTTTGACTAAACTCGTCTGCTTTAGGCGCAGCGCCTCCAGACTTTGAAAATCACGTCCTTGATGCAAAACCAGCCCGATGGTGTAGGCAATACGCTGACGAACGTTGGCCGTGTCAGTAGGTGTCAGTGCGATTAGATGAATAGCCGACAGGTAAGTGCCTTTTGGCCGGGCCTTACTCGCTTTTAGGACAACCGGTACATCCTTTGTCTCGCCCGGTGCAAGCGTGATCTGCGCTGGCGTTTTGACTAGGTCACTTCCGGCAATGGTTAAATACTGCCGATTCACTTGTTTGGGTTTGACATACTGCACAACCCCGTTAGTTCCGGTTTGGGCGTCGAGAATCGATACCCCGACAGTTAAAGCTTTTGCACTGGCGTTATAGGCTTGTACGGTAATCGTTCGATCTTCGGTTTGCGGCAATTGAAGCTCATAATAGCCTGCCGCTTTTTTAACCTGATTATCGTCGGGAATAACAGGCGCCACCATAAGCGTCTGTTGAGGGTTATTGACAGCAGCAACAGCTGTTTTTATCTGATAACCGCTAAATAACAAACACGCAAGTAACATCGCAATGAATGCCAATTGCTGGCAGCGTAATCGCCTTTTCATGACTTTGGCCTCAGTTTAAGCACCCATAATAATGCCCCTGAACTCGCTAGCAACAACACGCCGCTGCCGATGGTGGCATAGAGCCAGTGATTAACCGGCTTTTTTATTGCCCGTTCGTTAACGGTTTTGGCCTGCGAAGTCGTCACCTTCATGGTTTTCTTAAATGTCCAATTCACTGGAAAACGATTGTAGGTACTCAAGCCCTTTATCGTGGCTTTAATGTGATACGTTCCGGGCTTCATCTCGTCGTAACTCCAAGAGACAGGGAAAACCACTTTTGAATTTGGCGCAATCATGACGTTGCTGGCCTGGTAAGTGCGAACCTCGCCTTGATCGGCACCAATACTAACGTCGACTTTTGCCTGTGAGATGGCCATGGGTTCAACGTTACGCAGGGTCACTCCTAATGCCGGATGCTTTTGAAACAAGATCGGTTTGGTTTCATCGTATTTGACATCCGGGAAAACTTCATAGTTCTGTCCCCGCAAGACGACACCGACTGAATAAGCATAGTTCGAGCCGATCGCCGTGCTGCCTGATTTGCCTTTATCCACCCTTTCAATGAAATGCCAATCGCCATAAATCATACCGTCATAATTGTTCTTAGGCATAGTAATCGTGGCAGTGATAACCTTCATCTGCTTAGGCGCCAGTTTAATCGTGGCACTGCCGCGATCTAACGCTGCTACTGTTGTGAATGGATGTTTCAGACTCGGATCCAGGTCATTTGTCTTCGGTGTAAATTCGATTCCACCACCATCTTGCGTATAGGCATTGCGCAAGTCGCTGGCCACCGTAATATTTTTATCTGAAAAATTCTGAACCCGCATTTGAATGGTATGAGTGGAATCTTTTGGATAGACCAAGTCAAAATAATTTAACTGGGTATTGGTTTGGGCATCCGGCAAAACCGGTTGCACTTCAAAATCAGTCTTTTCACTTTCGTTTTCTGCTAACACGGGTTGTGGTACGGTTCCAAAAAACACAAGCCCCAAAATAAGCAGCATGCCGTACCACGACTTTTTCCATTTCAAACCTCATTCCCCCTCGCTTGCCGCCTTAACTAAATACGGCAGGTTGGCCAACTTGACCCTCACGGCAACATCGACAGATTCCAAGTCAACGTTGTCTTGTAGTGTGCCTGGTAACGCTTGGTGCTTGCTGGTACGTGCAGGCCGACACTTGTTGGGGCACTGTCGGCATCCCCGAAGTTCAATCGCCACGTGCTTGCCCCACTATTGTCATACCGGATACCGGTTGCTTCGGCTTGTTCCGCATCGTCCTTGAGATAGTGGCCCCGCTTATCAATTGCGGCCAAGACCGTGGATTTTGTAGCTGTTGGATCCAGTGCAAAGTCATCAGGTGCTTTATAAATCAAGTTGTCTTGTTGCGCCCAGGCCGGTCCGGAAACCATCGTGTGTTGCAGCCGCGGATTCAGAAAATGCAATGTGGCATTATCCAAAGTATGCGACACGTGCAAATCAGGATTTTGGCTGTCAGGTTTTACCTCCGAAGTGAATTGTCCATTTTGCTGAACACTGAGTTGCCATTGGGAAACCCCGTAATAATCTTCAATCGTGACCCCAAACGGCAATTTCTGTTTGGTTTTCGCCTGATTCTCGCCAATGTAATAGGTACGATCAACACTGTTGGTGTCAAAATCACCAAAGTCCAACGACGGGTCAACTGTCAATTTCAGCATCGGTTTCTCATACCGATAAGTGATCACGGTTTCCTCCTTATTGAAAACCGGATCAACAACTTCGGCCTGATCAAACGTTGCCTGGGTAAGGTCGGCGTTGCTGGCCTGATCAATGACAGTCCAATCCTTGATCGCTTTAGGACGAATTGCACTAGCGTCAACGTCTGAAACTTTCTGCCCGATTTTGCCCGTGACTGTCACTTCAGGTGCGATCACTTCTGGCTTTGCCATATCGCTAGCCCGATTCACATAGCGGAAAGTAACTTTACCGGTTGTGGCCGGTAAATGAATCGTGGTCTGATTTGAGGTGATCTGATCGCTCCCGGAACCGCCAACCGACGCTTGATTAAGAATCGTTTCAGCAGTATCTTGGCGGGTAATTTTGGCAGTAAACCGAATCTTAAAACTGTCCCCGTCTTTAATGGTGTAAGGGAACGGAATCGTATGATTGGTTTTAAAATTTTCTTCAGCCGCAGTATATGGCTTGAACGCGCCTCCCGTGTCAGCGTTGGCCATCTGTAAGGAACCATTTTGGTAAGTGTGGTTGGCATCAAGTTGGTCTTTAATGCTACCGGTGGTGCCGCCAAGCAAATTGGTGTAAGTCAGCTCATAAGTGACCAGATCACCGTCTTTAGCGTCGGTTGATGTTTTAAAATCCGTTTCCCCAGCCGTATCGTTACGAACTCCTTTTTTCAAGACATAACTCAGCGGTGGTCGCCGTGCTTCATATTGATAGGTCACGGTGTACGGATCTGTTGCCGAAAACGTTCCAGCATCCTTTTGATCTGGCGTATTCGCCGTATATTTACCTGTGTACTGATACCAGTCATCCCCTTTATGAATCCATTCCGGCCGCCGCTTAGCCGCATCCCACTGATTCCCCGGATCACCGGGAATCGTGAGTGGGTCCTGGATGGCATTACCTGCTGTGTCCACAAAATTAACGGTCACCGGCTGGGCATTTTGTGGCATTTTCAGCAACGCCACTGCTTGGAAAGTCGGGTGCGTACCACTGGAACCGGTATAACCAAAGAGCACCTTGTCTGATTTGAAGTAATCCAATACATTGTTAATTCTAAAAATGCCGCCTTCTTTGGGATTACCATCCATGTAATACTGAAGATCACCACCTAGAATTCGTACACCGTCCTTATACGTGACAGATGGTGTCCACTTAACCGTAAACGGACGAAATTTACCATTTGAAAGTTTCGTTGCATCCGTTAAGGGAACGTATTGAAGATGCCCAACGTCTCTAGAAGTTTTGGTGGTCAATGGGGTCTCACCCGGTCGAACTACCCCTAAATGGCCGGTCATTTTGGTATTGGGATAATCATAATCATACATATCATCAAATTGTGCCCTATCGCCGCTCCAGTAACTATCCATCTCAATAGACAGTGCATTTTGAATATAGTGGCTGATCAACTCCTGCTTCGGCGGACCACTTCTAGACCATGGATACGCGCCTAAGCCCCCGCCCGGCGCACCATAAGCGGCAATACCTTCAGGGATCATTTTGCAAAGTAAACGTCATCCCGTCTGCATCATAACCAGGCCGCGAACCAAAGTAATGAGCAGTCTCGTAGGTAAAGGCACTGTTAAGATCAATCCGCTGTTTACTCCACATACCACCAATTTGCCAATTTTGATAATTCGCTGACCCAGTCACAATCAATGCTTGCGGATAAGTTGTACTAAAAGCCGAACGGTTCTGGTTATATTCCGGCTTTGCCGTGCTCTTGAAAAAGTAATCCGGCGCCTTTAATGCAGAATCTGGAATACCCGAATCAGGTGGAATATCATCATCCGCCGCTACGACCTTTTGAATCGGAAACAATAACATAAAAAACATCGCAACGAAAATCCCAGCAATCGTCAGTACACGTTTCACCCACATCACCCCCAACTTTTCAGCAATTCTTAAAAGCGTTTTCTTTTATCGAATCTTACCGTACGATAACTATAACAAGGCTGTTAAACATGGGCAACATAATATTATGTATATTTCATGACTTATAAGTTAATATAATACCCGTTTTTCTATTTTGATTTCCTAAATAAACTATTAAGGCCATAAACTTTTATGAGAACACCGTGTTTTTAATTTTTATGTAAACATTACAAGCTCAAGATTGCTTTTTTATTGTTTTTGATTCGTTATGTTCATTTCTTGAGTTTTAGCCAAATAGTAACAGTCACCGTACTCGCCTAAATTTCAGTTATTAATAATTACGGGCTGTCAGTTAAGTTTCTTGTGAGTAGTTAATTGCTAAATAAATAAACTTATAAAGATGATCCGTTTGCCGCCTTTATCTGGAGGTTAGCGATACATTGTGCGAAAGCAATCAATCAAACAGATGTCATCATGTTATAATTTATTTAATAGAAATTGACAGGAGGTATTCCCGTGCAAAGTCAAAGCCGTGAAGGCAACCGCGTTTCACGTCGGTTCTTTGTTATCTTGTTTGTTTTTTCGTTGTTGGTTTCGGCTTTGGCATTCACATCAAGCAAAGCTGCAACCACGAGTGCTGACAAAAGTATTCCGATGATAGGATTGAAGGGCAACGATGCGACGATTACCGACATGAATGGCCATGATGTCACCAATGAGCCTAAACTTTCCAAAGACTTCATATACACCCTTAATTACCATTGGCGCGTGCCCGACCAAACTGTCATTGCGGCTGGCGATACGGCAAAAGTTAGCTTACCGGCCACGGTCGTCATTCAAACCGATCTTAGTTTTCCAGTGAAAGATCCCAAAACAGGCGCCGTTATCGGCAAATTTTCCGCTAAAGCAGGCAGCCAAACAGCGCTTTTGACGTTCACCGACTTCTTCAGTCATTCCACTGTAGGGCGAACTGGTACTTTAACCTTTACTGCCCAAGGTACATATGATGACCATGAGCATCATCAAGTCGGCTGGTATATTGCTAAATCAGGATGGGCAGTCCTGCCGCCCGCTAATGCTTCAGCAGCTGAAAAAGCTCAGTATGTCGATAGCCTTGGCCGACCTAAGATTCTGCAGTGGGAAATTACCGTCAATCCTCAAATGGTCCAAGTTAACCACCTAGTTCTCAATGACACCCTTGGCAGTGGTCAAACTTTTGACGCCACTCGAAAAATCCAAGTTGAAACTGGTAACTATTCCCAAGGTGCTTTCCACCAAAGCGGCACCATGAACCCGGACTATCAAATTAAAGGAAACCAAATTAAAATTGAACTAGGTAATATCAATCAAACCATTAAGATTGATTTATGGACAAATCCAAGTCCGGCAAGTTTTGCTCAAACGACAACGTGGACAAACCAAGTATCTGCAGAAGCTCAGAATCAAGGCAGTGGCTTGCCGACAGATGCAAAAGGCAAAATCGTGTGGACAGATAATGGCAGCGGTAACGGTAAGGTTGGTCAAGTCACACTAATCAAACGTGATCAAGATCATCCCAAAAAGGTGTTAGCGGGTGCGGTTTTTGCTCTTTACCGCGCCAACCACACCTTGGTTCGCGCAAACCTGACAACCGACACCCAGGGTCAGCTAACGGTTCGTCAATTATTGGCTGGCAGCTATTACTTTGTTGAGACAAAAGCACCTAATGGCTACGAATGCAATCCAACACCGTTACCCTTTACAATTAATACCCAACATCCGCAAGTCACCATTCAAGCAAACGACCGAGCTTCTGCAACCCCGCCACCGGTCAAACCTTCGACATCATCGATGCCTTCTGCGTCTGCAAGCAAGCCGTCTGAATCAGGTTCCAGCCTCCCATCCCCATCATCAAAACCTTCCACATCGGTAAGTACCCCCTCTGCCTCAACACCTAAGCGCCCGTCAACATCGTCAGAGCCTTCTACATCAGTAAGTAGTTCCTCTGCTTCAAGACCCAAGGGACCATCCACTTCGTCAGAACCTTCCACATCTGTAAGTGATTCTTCTAATTCAAGTTCCAAGCTGCCCGCTACCTCATCAGAGTCCTCTACATCGGTAAGCAGTTCTTCTACCTTAAGACCGAAGCACCCGTCAACATCCTCAGAGCCTCCTACATTCATAAGTGATTCTTCCAATTCAAGCGCCGAACTGTTATCCAAATCTAACAACCAGCCCGGAGGCATGAATCATTCTCAAAATCAGCGTCATCTGCCGGACACTGGCGAACGCCTGGAAATCGCCGCCGCCATGTTAGGTAGCTTTCTAGCATTAATTGGAGTTGTTCTGTTCGTTAAAGTCCGCAAGTAAATTGAACTAAGCAGTAAATTGCCATGATGACATAATGAGGCTGTTATCATGGCTTTTTGTGCGTCTCCCAACCATGGGCATATATGAAGATGGTTTAGATCAGTTGCCAATCAATGCATCACCGCTCAGAATACCGCCGAATCATGAAACGGTTTTGGTCTCGTTTTTTTAAAGCAGACAAAATCAGAGCAAAAAAAAGAAACCCGAAATGCTATCGAATCAGCATTTCGGGTTTCTTGTGGAAAGTATGTAGAGACAACAAAACGGAGAGTAAGTGCGAAAATAAACGTATATACAATAGTATTAAACCACATTTTGTGCATATTTTGTGCACAAAAATAAGCCTCCCGCCATTACTGGTAGGAGGCATTTTTGTTATCGGATATACAGGCTTTCGCCCGGATAAATCAGGCTATAGATTGATTTGCCGTTGTTAGCGGCTAACGTGTACATGCTGATGCCATACTTTCTGGCAATGCTCCAGAAGCTGTCACCATATCGGACTGTGTAGTACGTGTGGCTTACCAGCGAAGTATATCCAGACGAACGCGAGCCATAGCTCTCCCCACCATTAACACCCAAGGCAACATAATGATACCTGCCTGAGTAGCTGAGATAACGTGCCCAAACGTATGTGCCACGGATATACACGTGATCATAAATCACACTTTCACCAGGTGCATAGCTACCAACGGATGCATAGCCGGTGCCGGCACCAGTGCGGATGTTAACAGTCGCGGACGGCTTGAAAACACCAGTTTGAGCGTAATCAGTGTCGCTTGCTGCCGATGATGTAGCCGGTGGTGTCGTAACAGTTGGCGTAGACGGTGTCGCTGGTTGCTTAGTGTATCCGTTGTCAGTGATGCCAAGTAGATCAACATTACCATCAAGCCCTCCCGCTGCATGCATAGAAGTGAACTGATAGAGCGCAATGCCTGGCAAAGACGGGAACACGCCATAATCTGGCAGTGCCCGGATCTGATAATCTGGATACGCAGCAATCCATAGAGAGTTTGGGAACTCTTGTAGAATTCGCTGATAGTCCACATGCGCCACTGTATATGGCTTGTAAGAATAATACATTGGCGTGTAACCAGCTTGTGCAATCCGACGCATCCCATATAAAATGGCATCGGTGTTAGCTTGCATATTTGCAGATGCACCATCCTCATAATCAAGGGCAATAATAGATCCCTTGGGTGTTAGAATCTTCGGCAAGAAGTAGTCAAGGGCTTGCCGACCAATATCAGCACTGCCGCCAACCCCATACCACAGATAGGTGTGAGCTTTGAGACCATTGGTTTGCGCCGCTTTAACTTGGCTTGCATACGTCCATTGATCGTACAATGTACCGCCTTGTGTACCGCCAGCCTGAATAATGGCAAACTTGTTGTTTATACCATACTTGCCGGTCGCGCCTTGATACTTCGCCCAATCAACGCCAATATCGCCCTTAGCAGCGGAAACCGAAACCGGAGTTGCCGCCAAAGTAAAAGCCGCCGCTAAAGCAGCGACGGCTTGGATGAGTTTCGTATTGTTTTTCATTTGTTTCCTCCTTGATTTTACGTTACGTATTAATGGATACTAATTGGGAGGAGATGAAGAAATGTTATCCATTATTTCTATATTGATTTCTTTGGCAAGCTTTGGGTTTTCGCTATGGACATGGAAAAGTCAGGGAAAAAAGGCAAAGTATATGAACTTAGAATTCATCACTTTTGCTAATCATGCAGTCTTTAGCTACAACTCAAAACGACCCAATTCAGAAAATTTATTTATGCTGGGTCCATCAATCGAAATCGACCTGGATGTTTTAAACCCTTCATCACTTCCGCTGACCATTTATGGTTTTCAACTTATTGCACATGGATCTGATAAATATTTTGGCTTCCAGTTGCTGACCCAAGAGACTCTTGCTGGCGACATGGTCAAAGAACGCCTTGCCGGAGGAGCATCTGAAGAAAATATGCGTTCTGGGATATTAAATGTTATTCGACTGATACCGAATGACATCGTAATTGTCAAACCTTATAGCACTTATCGATTAACCACAATCTTTCAAGGAAAGGTGAATATGCCAGACACATTCACTGATTTTCAGTTCCGATTTCGGGTAGTCTCAAAGAATCCCTTCGGTAATGGATTCGAGGACCAAATATATCGTCTGGATATTTCTGATTACCCCGAATTATCGAGAAGAACGTTAGACCCAGGGAAATTAGTGCCAAAAATAGTGCTACACCAGATAGATAGTGCTCTGTAATATGGACTGTTAATTCAGTGATGGCGATAGTTGCCAATACGGCAACGCCAAAGATAGTTAGCTCATTTTTAGGTTTCACATTAGACTCCTTCCGTTGAATTGACCGCTGACGATTCTGTACTTGCAGCGGCAGTCGAAGAAACCGAAGTAGCCACATTCAAAGGCGTTGTGGAGCTTACCTGTTTATCAGCTTCTTGCAAAGCTTTGATCTGCTGCTCAAGTTCCTTGATTTTGTCAGCCTTAGTTTCAATGATGCCGCTATAATTCAAAGCTTGTTGACTATCACTCACCCCCTTCGTTGTTGGATCAACTGCAACGCCAACGATGGTCAGCACAGCGAATACTGCATTGACCACTGCTGTTAACTGCTTGCCTAAATTGGCAAAGTCCCAGTTGTAACCGAAAACCGCTGCTACCGTTTGAACTACCAACAAAGAAGCTGGCACCAAAGCCAGCCAGAATTTGACGCTTAATAATCGTACTTTCCAATTAATCTTCATACTGAACATTCCTTTCAGTTTTTAATCCGAAGTTGCAAAACTTTGTTATATAGCGCTTCGCCCGTTCCGTTACCGCCCAGTGCTTTGTAGCTGCGGAAAAGGTAATTAAGATCGTCCAAGTCGTCCGTGCTGATATACCCCACCTCGATATGATGGTTACACAGCATGTAAACCTCATGATGAAGCAAACCGACAAGGCCTGAATCAATTGCCTTTCCATGCTTTCGATGCATGCGCCATTGGCTTGCAAACCAACCAAACAAAGCTCCACCACCCAACTCCACAAACATATCTATCCAACTCTTGAAATCCACATCTTTATACTTCCTTCCATAAAAATAGCCGCTAGCTTTTGCTGGCGACATAGTCACTGCCTGTAATTTGTTTGTATTGGTCCTCCGTTATTTGCCGCCCCACGTACTGCTCTATCGGGCACCCCCAAGAATATAGTGTGCCACAAAATTCAAAGTCACTCATTTTTTCCACCATCCTCAAGATTTGTCACACGGGCATACAGCGCGGCAATCATCTGCTGTTCAGGTGACGGTCCGGGGAGTGGATGATCATTAGCCGGATCATAACCCTCATCGGCAACGATTTTGCCGTCTACAAGAGATGCGTGACCCTCAAAAAACTGAGACACGTCATCTGCTTCTATGATTTGTTGACCGTCCTCTGTTGGGCCCAATTTAGCATCATCTGCTTCATAGGCCCAGTTGGTTAGTCGGTTTTGATCATCTAGCCAAATCTTAATCTTCATCTTAATTCACCACCGCATCATTAATCGGATACGCATCACGCGTAATGAAACTCAAGCTGCCAGCATACGCGCCTTGCCCACGCCATGGAATGATATAAATTCCACCCGCTGAAACATACAATTCACAGGCTGCGCCCGTATACGACATGCTACCGATCAATCTTGCTGCATCATCATTATTGAATGGACTATATCCTGGTCGAATGTTGGCAATTTTGACCCACCCGTTGCTAGTTTTCATTTCAAAAGCAATCCCAATGGTGACATTTGGGCCTTTTCTTGAATATCCAATTTTCATACTTCTAACGTCATTGGTTTCAAGGCCACTATCAATGTGCTGATAGAAAACCGAATCAGCCGCCGTAAACGTTGATACAAGTGTGACGTCTTGCCCAGATGGATTATACAAAGATTTTAGTGTGAGCATGCCTTGGCGTGCATCAACGGAACTAACTTCCTTACCGTCGTACATTGACTTGCTAACCAACCCCAACTGATCAACTTTAGATTGATACGTTTGCTTGCTATTACTATCCAGCGTTGCATTCGTGACCATGCTGCCACCACTAATTTTTGTCGTCCCACTGATCGTATTTGGAAAACCATCTGGTTGGATGTGGTTGAAAGATGAGATAAAGGTAGATCCGTTAAAAGTGACCCCATTAAAAGTCATGCCATTAAAGGTTTCGACATTTAATGCTTTGGCTGCAATTGGTTTTGAATCCCAACCACTTGTGGTATCAAATATGGCAAAAGCGGCAAGATTTCCGTCCTCGTCGGTTAACCAGTGCTGGTCCCCAGCCTTTGGTTTAGCAGGGTAACTCGGGCCAACCGTCACAACCGGAACATTGTCACTACCGTCTTTACCATCGCGCCCATCGGCGCCTTTAAATAATGCCCACAAGTAGCGTGTCGGGTCGGTACTGTCAGCTTGCGTTTCGTCAACGTACTGCCCGAAGTAAGATCTACCGCTGGCATCTGTAACTGAAAAATCAGTTTTGCCGTCGATACTATTGGCATATGCAGTATGAAGATAGCTGCTGGTACCGTCGGCACCTTTAGGCCCCGGTTTACCGTTAGCACCATCCTCTCCCTTAATCAGTGCCCATTTACCAGCATAATCGGCCGGATTGTCACTCGGGACTGACGACTTGTTCGACCAAACTGTTGCCATATACTTCTTACCAGCAGGTAACGCTGACATGTTAGTGCCTTTGTCATCATCGGCATAACGAAGCCATGGATAAAACTGAATAGTCTTGGGCATGTTGGCCATCTTATTGGCAAGATCGCTGAGCCGTTGGTCAAAGCTGACTGTTTCATGAGCAAACTCACCCAAAGTCAGTTTGACAGAATGGTTAGCACGGCTGCGCTGAATGCTCAACACTTTGGCAGACAGGAATAGCTGTTGATTCTCATCTGCAATGTGGACGGTTTGATTAAGCGGTACGTATGGCGAATTAACCAAATCAATATCATACGTTTCGTTTGGATGATTGTATTTCTTCAAATCTGCCAAAGCCGCTTGCAAAAGTTCTGCCTGCGATTTTGAATCAAACGTTTTAACCCGATTCCAGTCAGACTGTTTTGGGTTTGGGTTGCTGTTGCTTAACAAACGTGAATATTTCTGCACAGCAATGGTATCGTGCAAGAACCCGTACTGATCAAGCACAAACTGTCCCGTCGGATCAGTCCATTTGTAGCCGATCAAGTTGATTGGATCCTTATTAGTTGATCCATCCGTGCTTTCTGGCACCGCTCCGTAAGCCTTAATCGATGTTTCCATGTCATAGGTATCGAGGTGCGTGACGATGTTGTTGATGTCCTTATTCATTTCAAAAGAGATCAAGCTGTCACCGGCCGTTTCATGCCGAATGTTAATGACACGCTTGACCAAGTTGGTTCCCACAAACTCAAAGCCAAAACTAAGCACTGCATTAAAATCTTTTGCCACGGCAATAATGCGAGCCAACGACGATTCTTCGCCTGTCCACTCAAGCGTTCGGACGTTATCAGGAAATTCGTTGATACCAATCTCCCAGCCAGAATCATTTGTAAACATGAGAATGTATTCAGCAATCGTATATGGTTTGTCGGCCTTGAAGGCGCCAACGGTTTCGTTTATTAAATCATTACCAGCATCGCTGGCAACAATTGAATGGATATGGCCTAGTGAATCATGCTCAACCGATTCAATCACCATTTGGTGAGCATTGCCTTCTTCATCTTGATACATGATGAAGTTGGTTGCTTTAGCCATCTCATTGACTGCTTGTTCCTGATCAGTCGTGAAGTGAATATCAAGAGAAAGCTCGACCGCAGGACGGTTATCAACACTTTGTGTTTCGACATCATTGTCAATTCGCCACTCGCCTTTGCCATCGGTCGAACCAACACCCAAAATGTTTGATTTTCGATCTGCAAAGTAATACTCCATTTATAGCCACGCCTCCCTTATCTCGACTTCACATGCAAATGGCTGTGCCCAGCTCGAGGGCGTGATAGCAATCTTAGTATCACCGGGTGGCAGTTTGAATTGCTCCCATTGATTACCGAGCGTGTGCATGGTTGGGTCAAGAGAACCATTCAAGTACGTCTTAGCATTAGCCACATCAATCTTGAGAACATCACCATTGCTAAAACGATTCTTGATATTCGTATACCAGCTAACGTTCTGCCATTTGACGGTGGACGCAATCAGATACATGGTCGATTCGCCCCACGTCTTGTCACGCATGAACCACGCGGAAAATTGCTTAGTCTCGACACTAGCAGCATCCGCAAAGGTAAACTGGCGGGTAATAGTCGTCTCTCGTCCTTGATTGCCAACCCATGGGGACACTCGGAAAACAACTGAATTACCAAATTTCTGTAATTCCAACTGAATGAACTTGTCATTAGTGAAAATGCTACGATCAAGCTGTTCATTGACGACCAGCTGATCTTTGTAATAGCACATCCACCATATTTGGTCAGACAGTGCACTATTGTCTTTCAGTATCATCTGAAAGATTGGCTTGCCGTCACTTTCTAAAGTTGTTTCGAGTGAACCAACCTTTGAGACACCAGTTTGGAAGCGTGTCATAACGTCCCATGTGAGATTGCTCTTAAAGTTACCGTTATGTGTCTGAGCAAGGTTGTGCTTGATTGAAGGACCGTTCCAATACTTGTGGTCGCCAGTAATACTGGGCCAATTAGGCTCAACCTTCCAGCCATCATAATCGTCATGAGTCCAAATCGCATTGCCAATCTGTTCATTAGGCATACTAGGATCACCACCCCAATAGGGATTGTTTGTGGCGGCTTGATTATCCATATGTGAGCCTTGCACGGCTGCCAAATCAAGTGCTACTTCGCTTTCTTCGGTGGTGAAACCATCTATTTCTTGCGTGCCAAATTGGAGAATACCCGGGCGATCATTAACAATCCCAACCATGCCGTTATCCGCGTGCATAGTTGCCGTAATGATTGGCTCAACAGGATAAGTGCCACCATTGTGAACCATGATTGTGTTTGCGTAGTATGCTGCGTCTGCTGGGTTAGGAGACCACGTGGAATAAGTGGTGCCTTCCTCTAACTTGGCTTTGAGATATTGATAGGTGCCAACATCCGTTTTTTGGAAAGCCCACGCAAGTGTCACCTCAATCTGAGCTGCTCCAGTCGTCCCTGGATCGGGCCAAGTGCAGACAATCGTGCTGCGCTGATTTGCTCCCATTTGTGTGGTCACAGGAAACCCAGCCAGTGATATCCGATTGCCATTAATATCATTCGCCCAAAGTTGGAAACTGACAGCAAAATCAGCCCGCCCAAGCAAGACCGTAGCTGCATACTTTTTCCCAACGGTAGGATTGTTGAACGATCCAAGCTTTTGAATATTCCATCCCGACCCTGTGACTGATACTGGGTCGGCGCTTGTGCCTGCCATGAGATTCAGTGGGATATCCTTGTAAGGCATATTGTCAAACGTCTTCTTGGCTACCGAGTGCGCAACGCCATCGGGGACCATGAATACCAAATCAACTTTAGCAATATAATCAAATGTTCCATCATATTCCTGTGTCCCTTCAAATATTGCATCGAAGTAGCGGCCTGGATAATTCGATAGTTTTAGTTGCTTTGTCACGTTTCCGCTTAACAATGAAATAAGCTGATCTCGCGTTTCAGCAACTGTTAAGTCTGAATTTTCAGAAAGTATTGTGCCTTCAATTGTAATTGGTGTTTTAGCATTGCGCGAATAAGTCAGTTGTTCCCCGTCAGATAGGCCGACTTGGTCGTATTTGTTGTCCTTATATAAAAAAGGCATTGTAATATTTGACACGATAAAATAAGGAGACAAATCCACATCTCCGAATGTTACCGTAATAACTTTTTTCAACTTGTGATGCCCCTTCCTCGTGCTTGCCTTTTGTCACTAATCTTTTGTATCTGATCAAGATATGGATACTGAACTTGTGCAACTGCACGTCCATCCATATCAATTGTTGTGTCGCGTTGCATCAGCGCGGACATCATAGACTGAATCGACATAAGCAACTTTTCAAGATTTTTTGTGTCTAAATAATTGCTTACACTAATCGGTTGTTGACCAACCAACGATTGTGTCACTTGATTTGCTAGGCTAAGCGCTGTTGCATTTGCTGGAATGTCTTTACCATTGGCGTATTGAGGCAATTTTGGAAACATTCTAGCTGTCATTCCGGCAGGGACAATTTGAGCATGCTTTTCGATTGGTTTAATCACATTACGACCAAATGGAATCTCAATTACACCATTAGGATGAAAAATAGCTTCACGGAACGTTGGACCTTTTTGATCGTTAACCATCGCGAGGCCGCCGGCAAAATTAGAATCACCTTTAGCTCGTGTTGCTATGTTTGCTGAACGTCCATACGCACCGCTAACGACATGCTCTTCAACATAAACGGTCTTCAAGACAGACGTTTTGGTTCGCTCAACAAATGAATCAACAGCTCGCTTAGCTTGTGCAGCAGGGACAGTTGACTCGTCAATAGCCTTCAAAATTGCTTGCCGTACTTTAGACGATACATCGTTCCAAACGCCTAAATCTTTAAGAGTCTGCTGTAGCGCAGCTCCTGTCTTGGCTTGCGCAATTAATTGCTGTTGTTTAGGCGTCAAGCTATCCCATTTGCTCAAGTCTTGCAATGTCTGTTTTAATGCAGTTCCTGTCTTGGCTTGTGCAATCAATTGCTGCTGTTTAGGCGTCAAACTATTCCATTGACCCAGATCTTGTAGTGTTTGCTTCAGCGCGGCTCCCGTTTTCGCTTGTGCAATCAATTGCTGTTGTTTAGGTGTAAAGCTATCCCACTCGCTCATATTTGCGATAGCCTCAATTGTTGCGCTATTGGTTTTGTTAATTGCCCATATCTGAGCTTCCTTCCAGTCAGACACATTCCACTGATTGTTAGCAATCATGGCGCTTGCTACTTGCTCTTTAGCATTTGAAGACAAATGTAGATCACTCTGAATCCACTGCAAATCATCCCACTGCTTGTTAGCAGCTAAGGCTTCTGCAACCATATCTTGAGCGTTTGTTGTCATTTTGCCTTCTTGTAGCAAAAGCTGAATAGCATTCCAAGTCTTGCCACTCTTAACGGCCTTTTGAACCTCTTCAACGGCATTGGTTTTAACTTTGCCGTTCTTATCTGTCAGCTTAAGGTTGTTCCAACTTTCGGCAGCCTTTTTGACAGAGCCAGATAAGCCATCTAATGAGACGCTGACGGCTTTTTTTGTTTCATCTGCGGCGGCCTTAGTTCTGCTGTTATACGTATCCCAAGCTTCGGCTGCTTGCGTAGCAGTAAATCCATACTGTTGTGTCAGCTCAGATATGATTTCAGAATGCGACTTACCTTGTGCTTTAGCGACTCTGATGTAGTCTCCACCAAGCTTATCCATCGTTGCAATGTGTTCCCGTTCAAGGGCTTCAATGGCCACGTTCTTTTCAGCTTCAGAAAGCTGTGCATTACCATTGATTACTTTGAGCCTTTGCTCATAGCTCGACATCTCTTGGTACGAAGCATCGCCAATGGACTTTGCCATTGATGACAATTGCTTTACGGACATCTTGCTAGTTTCAACTAGCTCAGCAGCAAGCACTTGACGTTGCTGCTTGGCTGTTAATCCAAGGGTTTTAATCTGAGCTTCGGCCATTTCATTCTGAATGTTGCCAATCTTAACGCGTTGTTCTGCATTAAGAGCAACGTTGTTGTCGGCGGAATTTTTCAAGATATCATGTGCTTCTTTAGCATATGACTTCATCTTCGAAATCTCTTTGTTGCGAGCAGTTTCTTCTTTGCCAGCCTCTTCTTCAAGAGCAGCAGCGGCTTCACCACCAATAGCCTTGGCAACATCATCAGCAGCCTTTTTCTGAGCCTTGCTTGCCTTTTGAGCAGATGTAATCATACCGCTAAATGCTGAGTTAATAGTCTTTGCATTGCTAGATACAGATCTGGATGCCCCAGACATGGCAACATCAACTTTGCTTTGATATTGCGACATTTCAGTTGCCGCAGTATCGGCCGTTTTGCCAATATCAGAGCCCCATCGTGAAGCGCGGTTCGACGACTCAACCATCTGTTTGCCGAAGCCTTCCCAAGCAACGACACCAATCGTTGCCGCACCGGCTACAGCTATCATTCCAAGTCCTAACGGAGTCAATGCGCTTCCTAAAACGCCTGTCTCACCAGCGGCAACAGTCATTCTTCCGGCAAGATTCCCAATTAAGCCGCCTGTATTGGTCGCGGCACCGCCAGCTTTCGTCAAGGTCCCTACAACATTGCCTGTTGCATCTGTTAACTGACCCATAACCGTCTTGGCTGCTTTCGATTTAGCACCCAATCCGGCTATTTTTGCAATAAGGCCAACTGATGAGGTGCCTAATTTCCCAAGCCCTGTAGTTAATCTCCCACCAATGCTAAGCACTGGGCCCATGGCAGCAGCCAACAACCCCCACTTAACAATGTTTTGCTGCACTTGTGGATTCAGCTTACCAAACCAATTAACAGCATCAGTCAAGTCCTTGATAATGGGCTGCACACTAGGTAGAACTTTTTGTGCAAGCGTCATTCCCAAGTTTTCAACATTTTGCTGTAGAACCTTTAATTGATTTTGAGCAGATTTAAGGTTCTTTTCCGATAAGCTGCCCACATAGTTCTTTTTCTCAGCCTTATCAACCTGGCTATTCAATTCAGCTAACTGTTTGCTGTTTTGTGCGAGAATAATACCTGCTTGCTGACCAGTGGTACCAAAAAGGCTGTTAAACACAGCGGCTTTCTTGGTAGCACTCATAGTCTTTGTGTGTTGGTTGAGCACGTCCATGACAGTACTCAAGCTCTTGAGCTGACCATTAGAACCGACGATTTCTTCTTTCTTGATACCAAGACTCGCCAGAACGTCGTTTTTAGTGCCAATATTCTTGACTGCAGTATTCAAGCTAACGATTACTTTACGCAACCCGGTACCAGCTTTGTCAGCTTCCACACCATTGTTTGACAGGACACCTAAAGCGGATGCCGTTTCTGACAAGGTGAAATGAGCTTGGTGAGCAGTTGCACCAACATATGACATACCAACACCCAAGTCCTGGAAGTTAGTAGCTGTCAGATCGGCCGCATATGCAAGCTCATTGACGGCTGTCTTGGTGTTTCTAGTCATAGTTGCAGTATTATTTGACTTCATACCAAATGATTCAAGTGTGGATGATGCCACAGAAACAACATCGTTGAAATCATCACCTGATGCCAAAGCACCTTGAAGTTCTGTTTTCATGGCAGCGATAGCTTGCTTCGATGTATAGCCACGCCGCACAAGCTCTTCATAGCCATCAGCAATCTTGCTTACTGATACACCATAATGGTTGGAATATTGAATGGCGTCCGACTGCATTTTATTGACGCCAGAAATAGTCTCTTTTGCCGACTCACCACCAGTAGTTAAAAGGTTTTTGATTACCAAAAGTTTATTTTGGAATCCAATAGCCTTGGCTGTTGCTGCTGCAAAAGCTGTAGCTATAGGCACAGTGATGCCAGTAGTCATGCTGTCGCCAAGTGACTTCATGCGATTGCCAATAGCTATCTGGGCCGTACCAAGCTTGTTAATCGCACCAGTGACACCGGTTGTTTTAACACTCATTTCGGCTTCTGCTTTGGCGGTATTGATGTACGCTTTAGCCAGTGATGCAAGTTTTGCTTGTTCGGCTTCAAAATTAGCTGCAAGTCTAGCGGAACTTTTTGTCATTTCGCCTCTTGAAGTCAGTGATCCGTCGTACGCCTTCTTAGATTCAGCTACAACCTTTGACTGTGCAGCAATCATCTTGGTCAAGCCTTGTTCTTTAGCACTTAAGCCGTCTACTTTACTTCCAAAAGCGTCATAAAAAGAGGCCTGAGCTTTCATCTCAGACCCGAAATATTTCAACTGTGACTTGGCGTTCTTCAGACCGTTACCGAACTTGGTATCATCAAGCCCAAGCTCGATCATCATTTGACCTAATGGTTCTGCCAATTTGTTTCCTCCTTCCTACATTGATTTGATAAAGTCGGCAAGCGAGACTGCCTTTTCTTTTTCTGGTTCACTTTGCAGCAGCACCTCTTGTAGCGTCTCCCAATCAGTTTTCATAATGTCATTGATCGTGAACCCCGGGACATTTGTAACAACCGAACGAATCATTTTGTAGATTTGATTTAATGCTTCTTTTCTGCTGATTCGCTCGCTGCCACTTTTTTTGGGTCAATCCCGAAAAGCTGCTGATTGAAGGTGTTAAATACTTTGTTGAAGTCCCAAGCGGCAACACCGTCTAAAATTCGTTGCTTAGTTACGCTTTTGTCTTCAAAACAAGAAGCCATAAATTCTGCGTTTTTTTCCATCCAATCTGATTCATCTAGATCAGGAAAGTTCTCGGGAGTTAGTTTTAAGCCTTCGATCAGTTTTAAGGCGGGCACGAATGTTTCTTGAAAGTGCTCAACCTTGCCATCTTTATTACGTAAATCAAGTTTTAGCATGATAAGTCTCCTTATTTTAGATGCCGCCCTGAACTCAATCAGCATTGTTTATTTCTGAGGCGACAATTGTATTTTTAAGCAGCAGTTACGGTTACCGATGTGCTTGCTGTTTTGCTTCCATCGTGTGTCGTCACAGTGACGGTTGCAGATCCATCCGAAATACCAGTTACAACGCCATTAGCATTGACAGTAGCGACTGCTGTGCTGCTTGATGCAAAACTAACAGACTTGTCAGTTGCATCCGTTGGACTAACTGTAGCCGTCAATGCGGTGGTTGATCCAACTTTCACGCTCGCTGTTGCCGGTGTCAGAGATACCCCAGACACCGTTACGGTTTTGGGGTTGCCTTTAAAACCTGCGCCTTCACCGTGCTAATAGCTGTTGCATCAGACCCGACATATTTAGCAACGTACTCGCCTTTTTGATCACCATCATCAGGTGAACCGGCCGCAGTAAACGTATAGCTATCGCCTTCTGGTGCCTTCTTGTCAGCTGGATTTTGTGTATTCAAGGTTTCTTTGTCCTTGGCAAACTTGCCGCGGAAGAAGCCTAAGTATGCGCTGTCCCCAGCCAAACTTTCTGCTTCCAAAAGAACGCCGCAGTATGGTGGGTTAGTGTCATTACCCACATAGGTAATGCCTGCTTTGGTAGTTTTCTGGCCAAGGATCTTTGCTTCAGAATCAAATGGCAGATCAATCAAGGTAAAGTCCACAGATACTTCACCAACACCCTCTTGAGAAATCCAATATTCAATATCTGATGCAGCCGTTTTCAACGGATTGCTTGCTAATCCTGAAATTTCGGCGGTAATAGTACCACCTTTGTTTTGATCGCCTTGGATAACAATTGGATCACCATCGGGAACCCCTAATTCGTCAAACGGTTGAATGGTCATGCGTGGAAAATGTACTAAAGTCATGTGATGACTCCTTTCTAATAGTTAGCGTCATAAAGCTGTGTGACAGTTCGATATCGCCGTGCATCGACATACCGTTTCGTGTCACTAAAAAATTCGTCAAGCCCCTCGGATAATTGCGAGAAGCCTAACGAGTACATGTGTTTTTTGATTGCTTGTTGTATCTGCTTACACAGCATGCGATCACCGGATTGCACATCAATCTGGTAAGTTAGCTGTTGTGCTAATTCTTTATCACTGGCACCAAAAGCAGCTGTTGGAGGAGATAACGGTTTGATGAGAACAAACGTTTCCTTAGAAGCTGCCTCTGGATAGTCGTAATACTTAATCGGGTACTGAGATACTAGCGGATCACCACGTATCTCTGTATAAATCGTGTTCAGCATGTCTTTCATAGCAGTTTCCTCAATTCAGCCGCTTCTAGCTCTTTCAGCTTCGGCTGCATTTCATCATATGATGATCGAATTTTCCCTATGCCTCTTGGAGCATACGTGCGCCCATTTCGGGTGTACCCAAATTCGTTGAGATGAACTAAGCGCCACCGTTGTTTTGAACCATCACCAGACCACCCAATCTTGATATTGCGAACCCCACCACGAAGCCGTGGTTTGCCCGCAGTAATTTCATTGACCGTTGCACCAGTGTCTCGATAGCTTGCTGCAGCTTGCTTAAGCTCAACAACTGCATACCGGCCAGCGATGGTTAACGCGTTGTTGACATATTTAGCAACCTTGCGATCACTAAATTTTTGACTGAGTTTGTTTTCTAAGTCTTCTAAACCTTTAACGTCTAAAGTTGCTGTCATTGCTTCGCCCCCAATACCAGCGTAATGAACCGGTTAGCTTCAAAATCATGGCGAACTTCTTCAACTTGCCATTCCTTAATATCCCGATAACGAGAGTCGTCAATAAACGCTGTCATCTTGTTGTTAGGAATGAACTCCCCTTTGGTGTCTCGGATAATCACTGTTACGCCCAGGTCAACCTCATGGCTATCAAGAACCACCTTGTCCTTATTGCTTGGCGAATAGGCATCGCAAAGACAAAAAAACACTTCTTTAGGCTCAATGTCTGTTGGTTCAGGTGAATCACCAACATCTTGAGCATAGAAGTGAATCGGTATTCTTAATTTTCCACTATCAACTTTGGGAGGCTGGTACTGAAAACTTGGACGACTAGCCATTATCATCGTCCCCCTCACCATATGCTTGTAGGCTTAGACCAATGATCGTAGATAGGAAGTTGTCCTCGAAGAACTCGACTTGGTCATTGTAGACATACCGAGTACGTTCAATGACAAGCTCTTTGAATTGGCCATTGGTAATGTCCGACACTCCAGTCATGCGATTAACTGCATCGTACGAGGCCTGTAGCATGTTTTTAAGCTCAGCATCTTCTGACGAGTGGTAAATGCTCATTCGAGATTTAAATTCCGTCAAAAGTGATTCAATCTGATCATCATTCATCTGGTGTCACCCCCGCAAGTTTCTGTAAATCGGCCTTTAATGCATTGCTTGGGTAACTGATTCCCTTTGAATCAAGATATGACTTCAGCTGTGCAACGGTTGAGTTGCTGTCTACCCCCGTTACGCCGGGGGATACTAGTTTCCCGTCCCACCAGTTGTGGAAGCACTTGGCGCAGCGATATTCAGCGCATAGACAAGTGCAGCATTACTATCTGCTGGTGCACCATAGAAGAACTGCTTAGCAGTGAACAGGATTGCGTCCTGAATGGCCAATGTTTGGTTAAAGTCAGAGATGTTTAAGCCGCCAGCCATGTATGCGTCATAACGGCCTTTAACAAAAGCAATCGCCTTCCCATCTGGAACGTACTGAGATTCGATGATCTGAATGCCATATGGCAGCGCATATACCCATTGACCATTAACGTTTTGCATGGTCATTGCACGCTCAAAATCGAGCGAAGCCCCCGGCTGTACAACCAAAATGGTGTTACCACGTGCAACTACAGGCTTGCCGTTTTCCTTCTTGGACAGAGCCTTAATGATGGTCATCAGTTCAAGCTTTGCCGTGTCAGCATCTTTGAGAGTTATAGTGCCTGCATCAGCCTTAACAGGATAGGTTGTCACGCCAGCGGCAGTGGCACCTTTTGATGGATCACGATCAAGCCCAATTGGCTTACTGTTACCATCGCCATCGACAAAAGCAGATTCAGATGCGGCCGCAAACGCTTCGGTGATTTGGGTAGTAACGTATGTGCGTACCCATGCCGGACCGAATGAATCAAGATCATTAGGCAGCACTACGAATGCCGTCAGTTTACTCATTTCTGCATCAACAGACGTGAACGTAGCATCAAGCTGCCCTTGAATATCGCCAAAAATCTTGCCCCATACAGCGGCACCTGTAGCATCAGACTTCCAGATTTTCAAGCGCACACCGTTGTTCTGCAAACCAATTGCTTGCAGCAGAGGGTGATTAGAAGTCAGATCTTCGAAAATCTTGTCCACAGTGGTTTGTGGAATAAGCTGGTCGTTCTTGAACCCAGTATCAGTCGAGATATCATTGAAGAATTTAACTTCGTCTTGGGTCATCTTTACATCACCGGTGTTTGCCGCGATGATGCTATCAATTTCCTCTTGGGTCTTATTCTTCAGCTTTTCTTGGAAGCTGTTGAGATCAGTGGACAGTGCGTCCATCATTTCGCCAAACGCCTTGCCTTGGGCTTCAGCATCACCACCACTTTTGACAATGTCTGCGAATGCCTTTTGTTTTTCCGCAAAGGTATCTAAATTCTTAAAGCTCATAGTCATATTTTTATGACTCCTTTCGTATTAAAAAAGGAACCCTGCAAACTTGCTTTGCTTAGGTTCCTCATGGGATTTCAATTTATTTGCAAGCTTTTCTGCTAATTCATCGGTGTCAATCTTTACAGCCGGTTCTGTTGGCTTGTCCTTGATTTCTCGATACTCCTTAAGAGCATCAACGATCTCTTTTGTCAGCATCGTTTTTGGCCCCGCTACCAAGGTAGGCTGCTCCTCAAACATAATTTCATCAACAAATCCAATATCTTTGGCCTGTTGTGCTGACATATACGTTTCGTCCGCCATTAGCTTGAGCATCTCATCAGCTGTTTTTCCGGTTTTTGATGCATACAAGTTAGCAAATTGTTTATCTTGCATTGAAAGAACATCACTGTACTTGTCAAGATCACCGGAGTTTCCAGAAATGCCAGAGACTGACACACGGTGAATCATGAATGTAGCCGTCGGTGCCATCATAATCTTGTCAGCTGACAGTGCTACTACTGTAGCTGCAGATGCTGCCTGACCGATAATCTTAGCCGTTACAGTTCCGGGATAGTCTTTCAAAAGCGTCGCAATTGAGCTCCCGGCGGTAACCAATCCACCTGGACTATCAATTTCGACTACAACGTCTGAATTATCAGTCGGAAGCATTTCACGGATCGCGTTTGGAGCTACTAAATCCAGTCCCCATGACTTCATGACACTCGCAGTCTCATCATCAACAAGCTGAGTGTTAATTGGAATCACTGTCGTCATCATTATCACCTCCCTTCGTTGCTTCCTCATAGTTCTTTGTGATGTAATATTTTTGGCCGCTTCCGTCTGGAATTGGATCATCGCCAAACCAGCTTCGCACAGTGTCACGATTGTATACGCCGCTTGATACTAGCTTGTCTATTGCATCGCTAAGATTAAGAGCATTAGGCTTATTCAGTCCCCAAACGGTGACCTTATCTTGATCATATGAAGACTGGCTTACAGCCTTGGCATTTAACTCATCCTCAATTTTTTGATTAAGCGGAGCAATGCAAAAATTCAATAATTCTTGTTTATTCTGATCAACTTCCGCCTGTGCACCGTGGAGCAATGCTGGTGGAATTCCTAGAATCTCTGCAACGCTGTCAACTGCCTCTTTACGTGCAGCAGTAATGTCAGAAAATGCCTGATCTGCGCCACTATACTGGCTCGAAACTTCGTCGTACTTAATACCCTTTTGTAAAGGCACAATTGCAATGTCGTTGTCTCTGAATGCACTAAAGAGCTTATCAATAAATTTCTGAGCTGGATTCTCTTTCTTATTGCCATTCGCATCATCTTTAGGCGTTTGGCTATCAAAACTTGTAACGCCTGAGAAATCCACCGTTGCTCTTAGCTGCTTGTTACGCATGGCAAAACTAATCATGCGGCTGAATAAATTAGCATAGTCGGACAGCAACTGATTTGTGTATGTGGTTAGGTTGTCGTTGTTGTATTTGATAAACCAAACGTCATCCATTCCAAACACACGCTGAAACTGATAGTCATTGACCACCACTCCAGAAAACGTATCAGGATATACTGCCTTGACATTATGAACGTAGCTGTCAGCAATCAGTAGGTCGCCTGTATCGTCCTGAACGACCAGCACTTCATTATCTGTGATGAGTTTAAAGATGAGTTCCTGCCAAAAACTTGTCGCTGTTTGGTTATAGTTTGGCCGGACATTCAGCTTGTAATAAAGCGCTGAATTTTTAGTTTTGAACTCGGACTGAGAAACCGTTCTAGCTAAAAAAGAAGCACACGTATTTAATGCATACTGTTTCAGGTAAACTTGCGTCTGCTGCCCGCCAATTAAATCGAGATCATAGGCAAAGCTGGCATCTTTTCGTTGATTAAACAGATCAAATAAGTTGAAGTTCACGCTTTCACCCCCTTTCAGAAGTCGAGGTCATTCAAAAACGCCAGCGATTCACTGACGTCCACATCGGATAATTCATTTGCTCGGTACAACGTATACTCAAAAGCCTTAAAACCGTCTGTCTTGCGACGGGTTTCCTCTTTCTTCTCGTAAGACTTGTTTCCGTTTGCTTTGTTGACCTTAACCAACACATTTTGCGTGTTCCAGCGAAGCATTGGATTGTCTCCCCAAATAAATCTGTGGCGCGGAAACCCATCGTCGATAATCGATGCGAGCAACCCGTCGATTGAAGTAGGGTTGTAAATAATATCTACATCGAAGCCGCCGTCTTCAAACATTTTTCGCATGATCTGGGCTCGGTAATTATCCATGACCACCTTTTTGATGTTGAATCGCTGAGCCATCTGTTGCATCCATTCCAGCGCATGTTTCGGGTCCATCAACGGCTCATCGATGACTTCAACCAGGCCGCTACGTTCCCAGTCGTGCAGAGGAATATTTATTCGCTGATTAGGTGTGGCAATCCGTTCCTTGCGACTGTATGCGTAATATTTGTCACAGAAGCCTTTTCGCGCCCATTGCTTTTCGATGGTCACCAGTTTGTCCTTATAACGAACGGTAACGGCAGCGGCAATGAAATCTCGTACACTGGCAAAATCCACCGCCCCTATTGCCTCTCTGCCGTCCAAATCATGCGGAATCGGTTGATTGGTTGCTGCAATCTCTTCCCAAGGCGCAACACTACTGTTCATTGACGTGCTGGGATAGTCCATTCTTTTGGTCAAAAACTCTTCACGGCCGCTTGGCGCCTCCACCAATGCGTCGTAGTCTTTTTTAATCTGCCGGTATAACGTTTTGCCGTATGTGGACAAGGGCTTGACGATCATTGGCACTGACTTTTCCCACATCCTGGGATTGTCTATTTCGTCCTCACTGTCAATCTTGCAAATCCATGGGAACAGAAAATCAGGTGCCGCCTTGCCTTTCAAAACGCTCTCCGCTTGTTTTTTCTTGGTGTCAATGAACCCATCGCGAACGTATCCATCGGTCCCAATGAAGAAAACACGGGGGTTGGCCTTCTTGCCAAGGCCAGATAAGTGCACTTTGACATTAGAATCGTCTTGGTATTCGTGAATCTCGTCAAAAATAACAAACCCGTCTCGCAAACCGTCCTTGGTGTTACCATTTGATGTCCGATATTTAAGCGTCGAGTTTGTCCGGCGCGATTTGATCTGGGTGTTTGTCGCGTAAAACGCGCGGCCAAGTGTTGGGCTGCTGTCCACGACGTCTTTTATTTCGGCTACTGATGTCTTCGCCTGTTCTTCGCTGTTGGCAATGATCGATCCGTTATATCCACGAACCCCATTGAACTCCGAAATCAAAAATGTGCCAAGCGCAGAGATTAGCCCATTTTTACCGGACCCACGACCCATCATCCACAAAAAGTCTTCATAATAATTGGTCCCGTCTTCGTGATACAAAAAAACGAACGCAATCAAGAACTTTTGGAACGGCTGAAGTTTGAAAAACCACTTCTCGCTGAACTTAATGCAGTTCTCAATCTGTTCGTTGTCAAAATGCAGTGTGTCGTCAGATAGCACAGACTTTTTTAGATAATCAACAAGCTGAATACGTTCCTTATTAAACAGCAAGTGTCCTTCTTCATAACCCCTGATGTAATCATCAACATACTTGTTATGAATCAAAGCAGATCATCAGGATCATATCCCGTGCCCTTTCCATCAATTCCAGGCGGAGCGGACAATCCCATGTCCTTGCCAAGTGAAATTAGGCTTGCATTGATCTTGTTCATATCAGCCAAAGCAGGATTAGATTTAGTGAAATGCTGACTGCCATTCTCAATTTCAATAATTGGCTGCTTGATAGCTTCTTTTTGAAGCTTGTAGAACATGTCAACCATTGAAACATATCGGTCCACCTTCTCGGTTTCAATTGGATTAGTCTTGTCTATCTGAGACAAGAGCCTGTTTTTAAGCTTATCTAGCTTGTCCATGGATTATCACCTCCCATTTTTGGTATAGGGTACCCCCCTCGCGCGAAAAAAACGAAACATTTTTGCGGAAGACGAGCCCGTCCACCGGTCCCCGAATTTCAAAATGGCATTGAATTTTTTGACCCGGGGGTCTGTTATTTTACCATCTCTCATCGCTGGCATACGGATTTTTTGGTCTCCCCAAACGTTTGTAATTGAATCGTCCGTGTCGCTTGTTGTGACAGTCGCGGCAGAGTGTGCGTAGATTGTCTGGATCAAGCGCTAGGTCTGGACGTTCCTCTAGCGTCTTGATGTGGTCAATCTCCAGTGTCATGTCATTGCCAGTAGTCACGCGTCCTTCCGCTTTGCACCATTGGCATTCATAGTGGTCACGTTCAAGAACTTGTTCGCGCAATGCTTTCCATTCAGGTGAACGATAGAAGTGTGCACGACCAGCGTGGCTGTGAACATCTCCCGTATACGATGTGTTAGTCATGCCCATCACTCCTCATGTAATCCGATGACGATTGCCATGCGATCAAGCCGAACAGTTTTGCCAGCACGAATATTAGTGTGAGCAGTAATAAAAAATTGCACATGCTAAATCGTCTCTCGATTAAGACAATATGATTGTCGAATAGGAACCGTCAATGTTTATGCCAGTAACATCCCATCCAGCAGTCGTTAGTAAGCTGATTACTTCATTAACGACTGCTGGATTATACTTGGAAACGCCAACTGAGATTGGGGATGTAGTATTAATTCCTTGATTAATGGCTTCGTTAACTTCGGCAATCAGACTGTGTTTGTATTTCTTAGTTGCATTGGCACGAGTTGGCAGGAATCCTTCCATTTTTGGTAGCACTGGTGCTGGTGGAGGCAACTGACGGTGAGACAATTTCCTGCTTTGGCCTTTAGCATTATCGAATAGCATGTCTATCCCTCCGTGTATTGTTTGATCTTGTCAACCCGCAAGTCGCACCATTCATCATGTGTGCCGTCTGCCTTGTAAATTGTTACTACTGGCATTGATCGATAGCCTAGTTTGCGGAACCGCTCGTAGTCGTCCGCGTCTGCTGTGATGGTTGACACCGGCATGACCTGCTTTAGCTTCATCGCTGTGTGGCGACACTTTTGACAGCCAGGCCTTGTGTAGATAATTGCTTGCATGTGTTTCTCTTCTCTCGATAGTTCCTCAATGATTCGGTATTCGGCATCGTATAGGTTGCCGTATTCGGTGTTCCATACTCTAGACATCTGGGACACCTAGTATTTCAAAACGATAGCCATGGGCCGTATTTTGTTTCCCACGAATTACTGCTGACACCTGTCTAAAGTCAACACCCAGCTTTTTACCGGCTACATGCAAACTTGGAAGAATCAAAGACTCCCCTGTGTTAATATTGGTCGCAATAATCTGTTTTGGGTCATTGCTATAATTGGTCTTATGCTTGTTCCCGGAAGACTTAGCTATTCTATATTTACGTGTTCCATAGTTAAGATTATATTCGCTTGTGCACCATTCAAGATTTGATACTGAATTGTTTGCTTTATTTTCGTCCTTGTGATTAACCTCTGGTAAATTATTAGGATTGTCCAAGAATGCTATAGCTACAAGACGGTGGATTAACCGATATTTGGTGTCTCCGTCTCGGCAAAGAGAAACCAAATGATATCCACGGTTGTTGTGCTTGTCAGCGAGCACTCTGCCTTTCCTGAATTGACCATTTTTATCTGTACGATCAAGGCTTCTTACTCTTCCCATATTGCTAACTTGGTATAGTCCCTCAAAGCCTTCAATGTCTTTCCAAATTTCAGTTGAGTTCATAAGTACACCTCAATCTTTCGTCGTCATAAACGAACGCATACAGCAGATGTTTGCCCGTGGTGAAGCCATTCTTAATCTCATAGGGATCATTTGGCTTTGCTGTTCCAAGCTGGCGCCACATAATGCCACGATCATCTTTAAACCGCTCGCTATGATAGTGGCCTGAGTGAAGCTCATATGTTTTTGCCATATTGAATATCTTTTTGTACTCAAATGGAAAAAGTCCTGTCAGCTTGTTCTTGGCTACATCTCCGTGGGCGAGCATAATGCCAACATGCCCTAGCAAGTATGCACAGCGCCAGTCGGTTGCCGGATTACTGTCATTGAGATCAACCTGTACTTGTGGATAGCGATCTATCAGCGCATAAAGAAAAGCGTATTCGAGATCTCCTGAATGGTTGCCGAACACGCTCTTGATTGATACGCGATTGCTATATTCAATTGCCAGCGGAATAATCTGGTCAAACAGCTTCACTGCATCATGGAATGCCTGACGCATGTTTGCGTGATCTAGTTGTGTTCCTCTAACCGTTTGTGTTGCATGAATCTGATCACTATGGAACAGATCTCCCAATTGCTCGATCACAATCTCGTTGTAGCCGTCCATGATGATCTCTCTAAGTTGACTCACCATGTCTCTTAGATCGGCGAATGTTGTCCAGCCAAAATGCAGGTCAGGCAATGGGATGACCAAGTTA
>NZ_BACQ01000025.1 GCF_000260435.1 Lacticaseibacillus zeae DSM 20178 = KCTC 3804
TCGGTCATAAAGATGCCGGCTCCGACAGCAAAAGGCGTCGCGATAATCGCCGACAGGAACGTGACCCCGAAAGACCCGACAATCATCGGTAAAGCCCCGACTTCGGGATTTCCATGAGCATCCTTAATCGAAGGGTTCCAAACACTCTTAGTCAGGAACGACCAGGGATTGATTTTGTTTTGGAAAAATGTTGCCAGTCCTTTTGATGCAACAAAGAAAAAGATTGCTACCACCACAATCACAATTAGGGTGATACAAAATAGGCTAATCATTTTGCCGCGCCGCTCTAACTTGGCTGACCGCGATTTTTTTAACATCGCTTCTCGAATTGGATCCATCATAACCCTCCTAAAATCTCATCACCGTGACCGTGCATGTCAATAAATGGCCCCTTTTGACAACGATCCGTGTACTTTGGTTGCCAAACGTCACATTCACATCGCACTTGGCTGCAAAGTGCCCGTCAAAAAGCTGCCGTTGTGCAGTTATTGCTTGCTAACATGGCCACTGGCATCACGAACGACCTTCATCTGGGTCATCGGGATATAGCCCATTTTCTGCACCAGCTTTTTTTGAATCGGTGATGACATAATATACGCCAAAAATCGCTTGGTTAGCCCGCGCGGCTGGCCTTTCGTGTACATGTGTTCATACGACCAGATCCGCCACCGGTTCGTGGTCACGTTGGCATCGGTCGGCGCAACCCCATCTACCGACAGACTCTGAACCGTTTTATCGATATAGGAAAAGGCAACGTACGAAATGGCCCCGGGCGTGCTGCCGACAATCTGGCGAACCATCCCAGTCGAATCCTGCTCTTGCGCGGCAATCGGTTGTTTGCCTTGAAGCACCCACTTCTCAAACGTTGCCCGGGTTCCTGATCCTTGCGCCCGGTTAACCAAAACGATTGGCACATTCTTGCCGCCCAACTGCTTCCAATTGGTGATCTGGCCTAGGAAGATCTGTTGCAACTGGGCCATCGTGACATTCTTGACCCCGACGTCCGGGTTAACAATCGGCGCAATGCCAACAACGGCTACTTTATGGTCCACGAGCTTTTTAGCGTTTATGCCCGGTTTTTCTTCAGCGAAAAGATCCGAATTGCCAATATCAACAGCCCCTTGCTGGATCTGGCTCAATCCGGTTCCGCTCCCGCCGCCTTGAACGTTAATAAAGACGCCGAGATGTTCCGTCTGATATTGTTCACCTGCTGCTTCAACCAATGGCTGCAGCGCACTTGATCCAACTGCGGTAATGGATTCACCTGACTGTTTGCTATTACTGCTGCTGCCGCATGCACTTGCCATAAACGCCAGAAGCATGATCGTAAACAGGGTCACAATTTTTTTCACACGAAATCCTCCATTTCAAGCTCCAACCATCTTATCAGCTGTGTGTAAATGTTCATGCTGTTGAATGTAAAGGTTGTGTAAACATCAACGTTAAGCCGGACGATTATTCTGGCCGACCGGCAATGTTACGGTAAAGGTTGAGCCAACCCCAACCTGACTATTAACCGCAACACGGCCATCCATACTTTTCACCAGTTCAGCCACGATGGCCAAGCCCAATCCGGTGCCACCGTTGTGCCGGCTGCGCGCTTTATCGACCCGGTAGAAGCGTTCGAAAATACGGGCCTGTTCTTCTTCCGGAATGCCGATTCCCGTATCCGCCACCGCTAATGATAAGTGATCGCCTACGACTTGTGCGGTAATCGTTACGTGACCGGCTAGGCGATTGTAAAAGACAGCATTATTCAAAAGATTCCGTACGATCTGGGTCAGCTTACGTTCGTCGGTAACAATCTGCAAGTCCGGTGCAATCGCAACTTCAACCCGAATTTGTTTATCTTTAATCACTTTATCCAGATTGCGTAAGGCATCATCAACCAGCTTCTTAAGCGCAACTGTCGCTTGCACCGCCTGATTGGTTTCCGGCCGGCTCAGTGTCAGAATATCATTGATCAGCTGGGTGAGTCGCTTACTTTCATCGAAAATGATGCCTAAAAATTTATCCAGAGTCGCCGGATCATTTTTAGCCCCGTTTAACAAGGTTTCCGCAAACCCGGCAATCGCGGTAACCGGTGTCTTTAATTCGTGGCTGACATTGCCAACAAAATCCAGCTGCATTTTTTCAACTTGTCGGAGATAGGTGACATCATATAAAATCACCAATACCTGTAGCCGGCTAATGCCTTGATTCAACGGAATAACGGAGGCATCCACCGACTTTTGGGTCGCCAAGACGGTTAGTTCCTGATGATGAGTCTTTTCATGGCGGAAGGTATGCTCAATCATCCGCGCAAGCGCGTAAGTTTTGACATCGTCGAGATAACTGTGACGCGGTTGGGGAATCTGATGCCCTAAAAGCTGCGACATGGCATGGTTATGCAAAATGACGTCTTTGTTTGTGTCAATCAACATGACGCCTAAAGGTAGGTTGTCGATTAAGCGATCAAAGCTCGACTGGCGCACAGCTACTTTTTCGCGGAGATGCGCCTGTTCAGCGGCGAGCGCATTGATTCGCTGTGCCACAGGTACAAATGGTGACTTCGGCGGCAAAATCACCGGATCGGGTTCCTTTTTTTCCCGAATGCGATCCAGATTGTGGCTCATGACCCGGATGGCTTCCTGATACTGATGTTCAGAGCGGAAAAGCCAGAGTAGAATCAGCGCAATTAAGGCCGCGAAGATCAGTGTCAGAATCCAAAATTGCTCTGGCGCCGTGGTCCATACGCTTGATTTATACCGGCTAACGGCAACCCATTGACCGTGATCCCGAAACAGATAAGCCTGCTCCGTTCGCCCATAAACATTGACTGATGTGACGAAAGCCTTAGCGCGGCGTCCTCGCAACGCATCAGCCATTACCTTCTGTCTGGTGGTCTGAGGATTATCCGGAATGATCGTGATAAAAGCCGCTTCTGATTCAGCCAGCGCCTGGCGATCAACGCCATCATGATCAGACGTCACGTAAGTTCTGGCCACCCGGCGAAGATCACGTGCCTGCTGGTGAACGATTTGTTGATTCACTGTTGTCACGAGCACAAAAAAGCCTGCCAGTGATAGCAGACTAATAACAAGTGCACGGCGAAAAACCCGTTTATTCATGTGGTGCCTCCATTTGATAACCAAATCCTCGAACTGTCTTTAAATAATCCGGATGTTTTGGATCGGTTTCAATCTTATCCCGTAAATGACTGACCTGAATATCGACCATGCGGGTTTCAGCTGGATAATCAAACCCCCAGACGCCATTTAACAAAGCGTCACGAGACAAGGTCTTACCTACTCGCTGGGCAAAATAAACCAGCAACTCAAATTCCTTAGGGGTCAGTTGCAGCCGGTGACCGGCTTTGCTAGCTTTATAGTTTTCCGGATCGATGGTAATTTGGCCAACGGTAATCTGATTGTCGTTACCGGAGCGCGCCGTGGTTTGCGGCTGGCTCTGACTACGCCGTTCGATAGCCTTGATCCGTGCGATGATCTCCCGTGGCGAAAACGGTTTGGTGACATAGTCGTCGGCACCCAATTCAAGTCCCACAATTTTGTCCGTTTCATTATCCTTCGCCGTCAGAATCATGATGGGGGTCTGAATCTTATCTTCACGAATCTTGCGGGTAACATCCAGTCCGCTCAGGCTTGGTAACATGAGATCGAGGATAATAAAATCAAACGGTTCGCTACGTACCTTGTCTAAGGCTTCTTGCCCATCTGTTGCTGTCTCCACCTGATAGTGTTCGGTTTCTAAATTATATTGCAGCAACGTCAAGATGGCTGGCTCGTCATCAACAATCAAGATCTTCTTCATGCTGTCTCCTCCGGGAATAAAATCATACCAAGTTCATGCGGCGCACCGGCAAAAATTGCGGTTTCGGCAAGGCGCAATTCACCATCTGCCTGTTGAAGCCGCAAGCGACAATAAGTGGGTTCCTTTTGAATGGCATTGTACAATTCACTGGCGCTATTCACCGCGATGTGGTTACAGGAAAGCACCCGATCTCCGGGTTGCAGATTCATTTGTGCTGCCGGGGTATCAGGCACAACCCCGATTAAAACAACGCCGCGATCAGTGCGCGTTACTGTCAGGTACACCTTATGGCCTTGCCAGAGTAACCCGCTTCCAAGAATAACACTGATACATGCAGGCACGATGGCGCTCGCAACTGCAGGAAGGAACAGTAATCGTGCAGCGACGCCGTATGCGACTAATGCGCCACCTGCGCCGGCAAACCACGGCCAGCTGCGTTGCCAATGCATTTTCGCCCGATCATACTGTGACGTAAATGACGCACCTAAGACCAAAGGCAGGCCGACGATCGCAAATGCTTGAATGATCACTGTCAAAACCGGCAACTCGTCAACCTGAGTAGGAACCACCGGAACCAACAACGGTACCCAATAAAACTGCCGCAACCGAAACGCAGCACTTTTTCGCTGGCGCCGATCTGTCAAAATAACCGGCGATTCAAGTTGGTCGCCATGATTCAACCATGCCAGCACAGCCTGGGCAAGCCAAAGCAGCCCGATCAAAAGCGCCAAATTAGCTGCCAGCATTCCATCTGTATCAGAATAATCTGATCGAATAAACGCGGCTAAACTTGCAAGACCTAGCCACCATGGACTAAAAGACCATGCAGACACTATCAAGGCAATCACGGTCAAACCGCTTATAGCCAATAAGGCAGCTAAACTGACCTGAAGTCGCGCCAAAACCGAGATGGCGGATACCACAATACCGATCAGGATACCTACCCAAAAAAACCGAGCAATCTCAATATGTTTGGGGTGAATCGCCCGTAAGTACTGGTGGCGTTCACGGCCCGTGCGCCGAACCGCAAACAAAATCGTCAACCCTAAGGCTAGCCAAAACGCCAAACCAACCGGGCTGATAAGTAAGGCAATGATCACTGCCATTCGTAACCCTCCACTATTCACTGTAAACAGTATAGCAGAAATCAACTGCTGCTCCTATAAGGTTTGGGCAATCGGAGATGGCTCAGTGATGCGGAGGCGGTATTGAGGCACATAAAAAGGATCACTCATGTCCAGAGCGATCCTTTTCTTGTCAATTTAACTAAGCGGACTTTTCGTATAGTGGTTGATGCTCTAAAACTTCAGGAACCGCCGCATTGAGATGACCGATCCGAGCGCGCCGATGACGATCCCCATGCCGGCTAGCATCAAGTCTAACCAGAACAGGAATGGCATATTGGCATACAGTGAATAGCCACTGGCGCCGTTAGCCATGCTGAAACTATGGTAGACAACGGCATAACCGACATCAACAACAACGATCGGCAGGATTGCCCCGAACAAGCCGGTCCATGCCCCTTCAAGTAAGAACGGCCACCGAATATAGGAATTGGTTGCGCCGACTAACCGCATAATTCTGATTTCGTCGGAACGCGATAAAATCGTAATTCGGATGGTGTTGTTGATCAGGAATACGGCGACAAACAGCAGCAGGATTGTAAAGCCAAGTCCCCACTTTTGGGCAAGATCGACAGAATTAAAGAGTTTCTTCGCTGTCCGGCCACCGTAACTGGCATCAACGACATGATCCAGCTTCTGCGCCTCTTTAGACACGGTTATCGTTGCCTTGGGGCTGGTCGTCTTAACCATATAGACGTCGCTTAACGGATTCTGATCGCCGGAGAACATCCGCCACTGAGATCCGTAACCGCCGATAATTGTATCCAATTCCTGCTGACGGGAACGGTAAGTCACTTTATTGACATGATCAAGTTTCTTCAGCTTGTTCTTTAACTCATCCCGTTGCTTAACTGTTGTTTTTTTATCAATATAAACCCGCACCTGAACATCATTTTCAACCTGTTGCGAAATGTGGTGCAAGTTGAAGATTAATGCCATAAAAATGCCGACAAGTAACAAGGTTACCGTCACGGCACTGACGGCGGCAACTGACATCCAGCCGTTACGCCGCAAACTGCGCAGAGAATCTTTGACATGGCGGAAAAAGACTTTACTCTTCATTGCCGTATGTGCCTCCTTCTTCGTCACGAACTAAACGACCACCGGCAATTTCAAGCAGCCGGTGTTGCCGTTCATTGACAATATCCTTGTTATGCGTCGCCATAATAACGGTCGTACCGTTGGCGTTGATCCGTTCGAGGATATCGACAATTTCATCGGAAGTTTGCGGATCCAGGTTACCGGTTGGCTCATCCGCAATCAGTACCTTTGGCTTGTTCACAATCGCACGGGCAACTGACACCCGCTGTTGTTCACCACCAGATAATTCATCAGGAAAACGGCGCAGCTTCTGCTCCAAGCCAACGAGCCCCAGTACTTCAAGCACCTGGTCTTTGATTTCGTCATCCGGCGCTTCGATAACCTGCATCGCATAGGCAACATTTTCATACACGGTCAATCGCGGCAAGAGTTTAAAGTCTTGAAAGACAATGCCGATGTGGCGACGCAAGAATGGTACCTCTGAAGGCTTCATGGTCGAAAAGTCAAAGTTATCAATTTTAATGGTGCCGCTGGTCGGCATCAATTCATGGTATAGCATTTTAACAAGCGTCGATTTTCCGGCACCACTAGGCCCGATGACGTAAACAAACTCACCATCTTGGATCTTAAGGTTCACATCCTTGATGGCGGTGACGCCGTTAGCGTATTGCTTCGTCACGTTTTCCATTTGAATCATGCATTTTGCTCCTTTTTCTAAGCTAGAGACAGTATAACAGGCGATTAAGTCAGCAAGGTTTCAGGCAGATTACAGTTTTAATCCGGATTTTTCTGCGAAAGTCCCCACTGTAAATAAGCGTTGATAAAAGGATTGAGGTCGCCATCCATGACGGCGTTACCGTTGCCGGTTTCGTAATTGGTTCGATGATCCTTCACCATCGTGTACGGATGGAAAACGTAAGACCGAATCTGGGAGCCAAACGCGACATCTTTTTGTTCGCCTTGAATTGCCTTGGCTTTGGCGCGTTTGGCCTCTTCTTCACGCTGATACAACTTGGCTTTTAACATCGCCATCGCGGTCGCTTTATTTTGGAATTGTGACCGTTGTGCCTGGCTTGAGGTAACAATGCCAGTCGGAATATGAATCAGCCGAACCGCACTGGAGGTTTTGTTAATATGCTGACCACCGGCACCGCTAGACCGGAACACTTCCATTTTGACGTCTTCCGGACGAATATCGACCTGAATCGAATTATCGAGTTCCGGCATCACATCGACGGAGGCAAAACTGGTATGGCGACGGCCGGCGGAATCAAACGGCGATATCCGCACCAGCCGATGCACGCCTTTTTCGCTTTTAAGCAATCCATAGGCATTTTCACCGTTGATCAGCAACGTCACGCTTTTGATCCCGGCTTCGTCACCTGGTTGATAATCGGCCACTTCCACCTTGAAGCCATTTTGGTCGGCCCAGCGCTGATACATGCGCATCAACATGGACCCCCAGTCTTGCGATTCCGTGCCGCCAGCGCCAGGATGAATTTCCAAAATGGCATTGTTGTGATCGTAGGGGCCGTTCAAAAGGAGCTGCATTTCGTAATGATCGAGCTTGTCTTGAAGATCCTTAATCTTGGTTTCTTCTTCATGCTGCAGATCCACATCAGGTTCATCCTGCAACAGCTCGAGACCAGCTTCAAGATCCTCTAACTCGTTTTCAAGCGCATAAAAACGGTCATGCTTTTCCTTCAACGCATTGTTGGCATCGATCACTTTTTGGGCGGCTTCAGAATCATCCCAAAAGCCCGGCTCAGCCATTTTGCCTTCATTTTCAGTGATCCGTTCGTTCAACGCATCGAGGTCAAAGTGACCCCCTAAATTGATTTATTTTGGTCCGCATGGCGGCCAAGGTGTTGCGCATAACATTAAGTTCCATTGTTTAAATCCTTTCCCAAATAAGTGAGCGTGAGCCAGTCCGATCTGAACCAACTGCTTGACTACCGTTTTTCTACCGCTATCCCCAAAACACCCCAGTACCGCAAGTCAAAATTGCAGTGCCGGGGCGTCTGTTCATTGTTAACGGCGGATATTTTGCCGGATTTCGGCTTTCATGAACAGCCGGGTAACGTCATCGTCAATTGAGGCAATCATTTCTTCAAACATCCGATAGCCTTCTTCTTGGTATTCGACTAACGGATTCATTTGACCATAACCACGCAAGCCAATGGACTGACGTAGCTGATCCATGGCATCAATATGATCGGTCCAAGCCGAGTCAACCACTCGCAAGATAACAACCTTCTCAAATTCAAGCATCTGGGCATCATCGCCTAGTTGCTTATTCTTTTGTTTAAAGTTTGTTTCTGCCAGATCTGCCAGCAAACCAATCAATTCATCTTGTGACTTACCATCCAATTCGCTGCGCTTGAATTTCTCCGGATCAATCATGTTCGTGGTGATCCACGCATACAGCGCATCCAGATTCCAGTCTTTCTGTTCGCCTTGCGTATGGGTTTGAACGATTCGGGTAATCGTACGATTGATCATCGCCATCAAGACCGGCTTCAGCGTCTCATTTTCATTAATGATCTGCTGCCGCTGCTTGTAGATAACCTCACGCTGTTCACGCATCACATCATCGTATTGCAACGTATTCTTACGGGTATCGTAGTTGTTCCCTTCAACCCGCTTCTGGGCGGACTCGACTTGCCGGGAAATCATGCGGCTTTGGATGACTTGATCATCGTCAGCCACTTTGAATCGATCCAGCATGGCTTTGATGCGTTCTGAACCAAAACGCTTCATCAAATCATCTTCAAGGCTCAAATAAAATTGAGTCGAGCCCGGATCACCTTGCCGACCGGAACGACCACGCAACTGGTTATCGATCCGGCGACTTTCATGGCGCTCGGTCCCGATGACAGCAAGCCCACCTAATTTGGTCACACCGGGTCCTAATTTAATATCAGTACCACGTCCGGCCATGTTGGTCGCGATCGTAACCGCGCCACGTTGGCCGGCATTCATGATAATTTCCGCTTCTTTAAAATGGTTTTTCGCATTCAAAACAGTGTGCGGAATTTTGGCTTCATCAAGCTGCTTACTCAACCGTTCACTCGATTCAATTGCAACGGTCCCGACCAAAATTGGCTGGCCTTTCTTGTGGCGCTTTTTGATGTCTTCAACAACGGCATTGAACTTGGCATCCAGTGTCGGATAAAGAACATCGGGCGAATCAACTCGAATAACCGGCTTATTAGTCGGCACCGAAATAACTTCCATGTTATAAATTTCGCGGAATTCTTCTTGCTCGGTTTTCGCCGTCCCCGTCATCCCGGCCAGTTTGTTATACATCCGGAAGAAGTTCTGATAAGTGATGTTGGCCATCGTCTTATTTTCATCTTGAATCTGGACGCCTTCTTTAGCTTCGATTGCCTGATGCAAGCCATCAGAATAACGCCGGCCTTCCATCGCACGACCGGTAAACTGATCGACAATCAGAACTTCGCCGTTGGAAACCATATAATCGATATCCTTGAGCATAATATAATTAGCGCGCAAGGCTTGATCGATATGATGGGTCAACGCAGTATTTTCCGTGTCATACAGGTTATCCAAGCCAAAATTCTTTTCAGCTTTGCGGATGCCGCTTTCTGTCAGGGAAATAGTCTTGGTCGGCCAGTCGATCTTGTAATCGGTATCGGCTTTCAGCGTCTTCACAAACCGATCAGCCCGAATATAAAGGCCGGTCGTCTTCTCGGCACCACCGGAAATGATCAACGGTGTCCGCGCCTCATCGATCAAAATGGAGTCCACTTCATCGACAATCGCAAAGTTCAACGGACGCTGAACCATTTGTTCCTTGTAAACAACCATGTTATCCCGCAGGTAATCAAACCCAAGTTCACTATTGGTCGAATAGGTAATGTCGCAATTGTAGGCTTCGCGCTTTTCATCGCTGTTCTTGGAGTTGAGATTCAGCCCAACACTCAAGCCAAGCCAGTTGTACAACTCGCCCATTTCCGTGGCATCACGGGTGGATAGGTACTCGTTAACCGTAACAACGTGTACACCTTTGCCAGTCAAGGCATTCAAATAAACGGGCATGGTAGCGGTCAAAGTTTTACCTTCACCGGTTTTCATCTCCGCAATATTACCTTCGTGTAACACGATGCCGCCGATAATCTGAACCCGAAACGGGAACAGTCCCAAAACCCGCTTGGCACCTTCACGAGCAGTTGCAAAAGCTTCTGGTAAAATATCGTCCAGAGTTTCGCCTGCTGCAAGCCGATCTTTAAATTTCTGGGTATTTGCTTTTAATTGTTCATCAGATAATGCTGCATATTCATCTTCATAGCGCTGAACCTGATCAGCGATTTTGCCGAGGCGACCGATCTCTCGCTTATCGCTTTCGACCCATTTTCTAAGAATATTGGCCATAAATGGATTCCTCTCTGTCGAAACCTCGTGAATCTAACACACTTTAATCATTCTAACATTGATACATTGTAACATCTTAACATTTTCACGGGGAGATTGAAAATACCATGATGACATTTTCGGTTATTTAACTCAGTCGTGATGCCCAGAACATGAATGCCACCAAACTTAATGCCAGCCAATGAAAGCAAATGGTTGCCGCGCTTACCAAACAAAAACAAGACTGCCGGAAAATCAGCAGCCTTGTTTTTGTTTAAAGGGTATTTATTTATTCGTTGGTTTCGATCAGGCCGTAACGTCCATCACGACGCTTGTAAACAATGCTCGTACCATTTGTATCGGCATCTTCGAAAATGAAGAAGTTGTGGCCCAGCATATCCATTTGCAAAATGGCTTCCTGCGAATCCATTGGCTTTAATGAAACTCGCTTTGTCCGTACCACCGTCAGATTATCATCATCTTCGGCTGGCTTTGGCTCAGCTGGTGCACTGGTGTCAACATCAATTTGCCCAAAGCCTTTTTCACGGGATTTACGATTGATCTTCGTCTTGAACTTGCGAACCTGCCGCTCCAGCTTATCAGTTACAAGATCAATGCTGGCGTATAAATCAGGACTGGTTTCTTCCGCACGCAGGGTCAAAAACGAGAGTGGGATCGTCACTTCGACTTTAGCTGTCTTATCCGGATAAACCTTCAAATTGACGTGCGCCGTCGCAGTGACTGAACCTCCGAAGAACTTGTTCAGTTTGCTAATTCGCTTCTCCACGTAATTTCTGATGGCTTCGGTGACTTCGATGTTTTCGCCACGAACATTGTATGTGAGCATAAAACTTCTCCCCTTTCCTGCGTGTAACCAAATGCTTACACGCTGATTGGCTGGGATAAAACCCTTCCAATCTTCAATTTCATTATACCCGAATGTTGCAGTCAGACACAACAAAAGCCGCAATTCAGCGAATTAATGTCAACGCGTCAATTGTTCCTTTAAAACCGGCTGCCACCAATGCATCGCGTGCATGGTATAAAGTCCGTCCAGTCGTATACAAATCATCGAGCAGTGTGATTTGCCGAACCCGGTTCAACGTCTGTTCCGGCACCAGAACATGAAAACTTTGCGGTGTCTTCAGGCGTTCCTGTCGGGTCTTTTGGGCTTGTGGTCGCTCGGTGGCCGTTTTACGCAACCACGACCGCAACCGTAAGCAGCCAAATAAGCCGAGAATCGGATCAAAGCCGCGTAATTCAAAATGCTTTGGCTCACTCGGAATCGGCACAAGTGCAGACGCATGCCGCAAACGCGCCGCGATCAGATCCTGAAACGCCACGTGCAGTCGGTAATCGCCAAGCCCTTTATACTGGTAAATCCACGCTTTCATGCTAGCATCATATGTAAATAACGCCCGATTATGTAAAAGCGTTCCTTGGCGTTCCCACTTGCGACAATCCGAACACAATTGCTCGGTAGGCTGCATCCGCCCGCATCCGGCACAGGTCGCCCCGGTTATCGGGCAAAAGCGACTTAAACAACTGTGACATAATCTCGGTGCCAGCAGTGGTCCATGCGCAAATAAAGTCGTCAGTTGCAAACTGCGGTCGGTGGGTCGATCACATCCGATGCAACGCATACCATCACCTTCCGTTCATCATCACAATCTGGCGTTTAGCGACCAATAACGCCAGCGTATAGCGATCCGTGAAGAACACGACCGGATCATCTGGGCTGTCCGCCGCCCGTCCGGCACGGCCCGCAATCTGAATCAAAGCCGCAGCCGAGAATTCCCGATCCGCGGCTGCAATCACCCCCACCGCACACTGGGTGACTGTCACCCCTCTTTCCAAAATGGTGGTCGTAACCAGAACATCGAGTTGCCGTTGCCGAAATGCCATGACTTTTTCGGCCCGCTGCGGATCGGTACTGGCTACCCCAGCAGTTTTTAAACCCAGTTGGCGCAGCACATCCGCAACCTGCTCTGCCCAACTGATTTTTGGTACAAATAACAAACAAACTCGCTCCGTTGCGAGGACCTGGCGAATCCACGTGATCATCGCAGTCGGGAGTTGGCGCGGCACTTTTTGCAGATTCATCAATCGAATAGTCGGAACAGGTAGGGGATGCCCATGAAACCGGCGAAACAGCCTGCTAACACCCAGACCGTTGTACAACGCTTTTTTCAACACCCGATCCGGCGTTGCGGTTAAATAAGCCACTGATCCGCGGCGTGCCTGCTGAACGGCCTGATGCAACATTGGCGTGCCGTTCATGGGGAACGCATCAACCTCATCAACAACAATCAGGTCAAACGCCTGATAAAATCGCAGCAGCTGATGCACTGTCGCCAATAGCAAGTCACTATCCGTCTGATCAAAATGGCCGCCATAACGCACGGTAATCGGTGTCGTTGCAAATGCTGCGCGAAATCGGGGTGCCAGTTCTCGGATAACATCAATTCGCGGTGAGACGATCGCAACGCGTCCTTGTTGCTGAATCATTCGCGCCACGGTTGGAAATAGCATCTCGGTTTTCCCTGCACCGGTGACTGCCCAGATGAGATGATCGCGGCCAGCCGTCACACTCGCCATTAACGCATCTGAGGCTGCTTGCTGGTCCGGCGTGAGTGTACCGTGCCAAGTCAGTCGACCGTCTCCAACTGGCTGATGTGGTTGGACAAATCGATAAAGGCTATCCCGGTCAGTTAGTCGGCCCAGCGTCACACATTCCGGACAATAGTAGCGGCCATCCGGCAATGCCACTGGCGACTGGCTGCGGCACCGCTGACAGCGCCAATGACCCTTATCTTTAACCAATGCCGGTACCACGGTGGCCTGTGCTATATTAGAGACAGCCAACCGTGCCAGCTCAGGTTGGGTGAGTTGTGCCCCAGCAAGATCCATTTTTATCACCTCAAAAGGAGATTACGCATGACCAAGCCATATCTCACTATTAAAGAAACCGGAAATTACACCCGGATCATCAAAAAATCGCGCTTCATCACCCATTTAGCCCGCATCCAAAGCGAGGATGAAGCCAAAACCATCATTGACCAAATCAGCCACGAAAATGCCAAAGCCAATCACAATGTCTATGCCTATGTTCTCGGCGATGAAAGTCAGATTCAGCGGGCAAGCGACAACGGCGAGCCTTCCGGAACCGCTGGAAGCCCTACGCTAGAAGGTTTGCTGAACCACAACATCCGCGACGTGGTAGCCGTCACGACCCGCTATTTTGGCGGCATCAAACTAGGTGCCGGCGGACTGATTCGCGCCTATGCCGGCAACGTCAACAACGCCATTGAAACCATCGGCATTGTGGCGCGCATCAAGCAAAAAACGGTCACATTCCAGATCCCTTATGCCGATCTTGAACCGTTACAACACTTTTTGACCACCCATCACCTCACCATTGCCAAAATTGATTACGGCGTGAATGTCACCATGACGCTGTACTTGGATGAAGACCAACTAGAGGCTTCATTAGCGTTGATTAATGATTTTCTGAATGGTCAGTTTTCACCGAAAATCGGTCAGAGTGAGTATCGCGAGGCACCATATCCATTTGCCAAAAATCGGGAATGACGGTTGCGGACAGATTGTGACTCAAAAAATCGTCAGCAGTCATTGGGGTACAAAAAAGATCCGCAAGACAAGGCTCATCTTGCGGATCTTTTTGACGCGACACTCGGCATCCAATCACTAGCGTTGGCTCACCGCGTGTTTATTTAGCATATTCAACGGTTCGGGTTTCACGAATCACGGTAACTTTGATGTGACCCGGATACTCTAATTCTTTTTCGATTTCATTGCGAATGTCCCGTGCCAAAATCACACTCTGATCATCAGAGAGCTTTTCCGGTTGAACAATCACGCGTACTTCGCGACCAGCCTGAATCGCGAAACTGTGATCAACGCCAGCATGACTGTTGGCAATGGCTTCCAGTTTTTCTAAGCGATGCAGGTAATTTTCAAGCGATTCCGACCGTGCGCCTGGGCGAGCGGCGGAAATAGCATCAGCGGCGGCGACCAGCACCGAAATGACACTGGTCGGCTCAACGTCACCATGATGGGATGCAATGGCGTTAATGACCGTCTTTGGTTCCTTGTACTTTGTTGCCAGCTCAACCCCGATTTCAACGTGAGATCCGTCTACCTCGTGATCGAGTGCCTTACCAATATCATGTAATAACCCCGCACGTTTTGCTAAGGTAACATCTTCTCCTAATTCAGCAGCCATGACACCGGCCAGCTTTGCAACCTGAATCGAATGATCCAGGACATTCTGGCCGTAACTTGTCCGAAAATGCAACCGACCCAAAATCTTAATCAGATCAGGATGCATGTTATGAATGCCCACGTCAAAAATGGCTTGTTCACCAATTTCTCGGATACGGTCATCCATTTCTTTGCGTGCTTTATCAACCATTTCTTCAATGCGTGCCGGATGAATCCGACCATCTTGAATGAGCTTCTCCAAGGCGATCCGGGCGATCTCTCGCCGGATCGGATCAAAGCCGCTCAAAACAACGGCTTGTGGGGTATCGTCAATAATCAAGTCGATGCCCGTCAAAGTCTCAAGCGTCCGAATATTGCGACCTTCACGACCGATAATGCGGCCTTTCATGTCGTCATTAGGCAAGTTCACTACGGTAACCGTTGTTTCTGCAACGATATCCGAAGCACTGCGCTGGATAGCATCCGCGATCAGTACCTTGGCTTTCTTATCCGCAGCTTCCTTAGCTTCATCTTCACTTTCTTTGATCATAACAGCGCGTTCATGCGTCAATTCCGATTGCGTTTCATCAAGGATCTGAGTCCGAGCCTGTTCATGCGTTAACTCGGCAATTCGTTCAAGCTCCGTCTGTTGTTTGCTGATTTCTGAAGAGATATCTTGTTCACGTTCATCTAGCTGTTGCTGCCGCTTGTTCAAATTTGCTTCTCGGTCAGCAAGACTCTGCTCCTTACGATCCAGCGTATCATCACGCCGATCCAGAGTATCTTCCCGCTGATTCAGTCGATGTTCCGACTTCTGGACTTCCGCCCGCCGATCTTTCAATTCATCTTCAAGTTGGGTTCGATAGCGATGATTCTCATCTTTTGCTTCCAGCAGTTTCTCTTTTTTTAAAGTCGCTGCTTCTTTTTTAGCGGCCTCAATGATACCTTCTGCTGTCTGCGTCGCTCGATCCAAACTGTTCTGGTGGAGCTTCTTTTGAAGTGCAAATCCGATCAATAAACCGACCGCTAAAGCGATGACTGCTGCGAGGGTTATTGAGACCAGTGTTACTGAACTCATCATTTCACCTCCGCATCATCTAAGCGATTCAATCATCTTGTTGATCAAAATCTTTGATGCTTTTTAAATTATTACACCTCTATCAGTTTACGTGCTGGCAATGAAGGTGTCAACAGGGCAAGAGCGTGAGCTGGCGCGTTTAGGAGCTGGAGTGTAAGCGGCCTTGGGCGTGATGGCCGGTCTTTGGCCATTGCGACCAAGGTCCTTACACGCAGGCTCCTGCGCCAGCGAACGCGTTTCCATGCGGCATCGGCCAATCATCGTCCTCTATAACAAATCATCGATCGGTCTTTAGCCATTTAGGTCCGGGGTCCTTATGTGCAGGTTTCTGGGCCTGTGAACGCGTTTCCGTGCAGTATCGGCCAATCATCGTCCTCTATAACAAATCATGAATCGGTCTTTAGCCATTTAGGTCCGGGGTCCTTATGTGCAGGTTTCTGGGCCTGCGAGCACGTTTCGGAACCGGATTGCCTCACACCCCTTATTTTCCAATCCCAAAACAAAAAGACACTAACCCAAAATCCGCGGCTAGTGTCTGTACAACATGAATTTCACTATTCAATTTCCGAATCATTTAACAAGTCGACATTGTCATGAAGCTCGCGCCGATTCATCCGGATCGTCCACTTCGATCACCTGATTTAACGGCATCCCGTAAGCCTCACGCACTTGCCCCTCAATCTTTTTACGCATTTCCTCATGAGTCTCAAGATAAGCCTTGGCATGCTCGCGTCCTTGGCCAATTCGCTCACCTTGATAGGCATACCACGACCCGGACTTTTCAACGATGTCTTTTTCAACCGCCATATCGACTAGTTCACCGCTTTGCGAAATGCCGCGGCCATACATAATGTCCACAATCGCCACTTTAAAAGGCGGCGCCACTTTATTTTTAACGACCTTGATTTTAGTACGATTGCCGATAATTTCAGCACCGTTTTTAATCTGTTCGGAACGGCGAATTTCCAACCGCACCGTTGCATAAAACTTCAAGGCCCGACCACCTGGCGTTATTTCTGGGTTGCCAAAAACGATGCCGACTTTCTCGCGAATCTGGTTAATAAAAACGGCAATGGTCTTCGTCTTACTGATGTTGCCAGACAGCTTCCGCAACGCTTGTGACACTTGTGACATCAGTCGCGCCTGTAAGCCAACGTGCGCATCGCCCATATCGCCATCTATTTCGGCTTGGGGTACCAACGCCGCCACCGAATCAATCACCAGAATATCAATTGCTCCGGAAGCGACCAATTCGTCAGCAATTTCCAGCCCTTGTTCTCCAGTATCCGGTTGAGAGAGCAACAGTTCATCAATATTGACGCCCAGCGCGGTCGCATACTTAGGATCCATGGCATTTTCCGCATCAATATACGCGGCGGTTCCGCCATGCTGCTGCACCATTGCCACCGCATGCAAGGCAACGGTGGTTTTCCCGGAACTTTCAGGACCGTACATCTCGATAATCCGCCCGCGTGGTAGTCCACCAACGCCAAGCGCTTCGTCAATCGCAAGTGAGCCACTGGAAATGGCGGAAACCTGCGTATCAGCCTTGTCACCCATTTTCATGATGGCACCTTTGCCAAAATTCTTTTCAATCTTTTTTAATGCAGTCGCTAATGCCTCTTGTCGTTCTGTGTCTGCCACTTCCTGCCGCCCCCTGTCATTGCTGCCGATCCAACTTTTCAATCGTTCCGAACATTAATCCCGCAAGCTCTTCAATGCGATCATCATGCCGGTCATAACCGCGCGTTTGCGCACATCATTGCGGCCACCGGGAAAATGATAAACCTGTGCAACCGGCGCCTGGCCCATCCTCGCCAAGCCGATCCAAACTGTCCCCGCTGGCTGTCCTTCCAGTGTGTCGGGCCCGGCCACGCCGGTAAAACTGACTGCAATATCGGCCGCAGCCCGCTGACGGGCATGCTCGGCCATCGCTTTGGCGGTAAATTCACTCACTACCCCATGAGCCGCTAATTTGCGGGCATCAATGTTCAAAAATGCTGCTTTAGTGGCTAATGCATACGTCACGAAGCCACCTTTGAAATAATTCGAGACGCCAGGCACATCTCCCAAAGCTGCCTGAAATGCGCCGGCCGTCAAACTCTCCGCTGCCGTTATTTGCTTGTCAGTCGCTGCTAATGCCTTGACCAACTCTTTAGCGAGGCTATTATCGTCACCATAACCATAAAAGTAACGTCCCTCGCGATCCATAATGGCGCCAATCGCCGGTTCCAATTTTGCTTCAGCGTCTGCTTGGGTCTCACCGCTAGCTGTCACCCGAATGGTCACCTCATGGTCCTTGATGTAAGTGGCTAATGTCGGATTCGTTTGCTTGGCAATCAAGTCACCCAAATCCGTCACCAGTTGTGATTCACCAACGCCAAAGAAGCGCATCACGCGGCTGACAAAAGCTTCATGGTGGCCGCTATACTTGGCCAAACGAGGTAATAGCTCATGATCAACCATTGGGATAAATTCCTTAGGCGGCCCAGGCAGTAGTACATAGGCATGTTGGTGTTGTTCGACCCAGGCACCGACTGCCAGCCCGACACGATTAACCAATATATCAGCACCTTGCGGATACATCGCCTGTAACTTATTATTTGGCGTCATTGGCCGTTGCTGTTGTTTTACCCGCGCCGCCAGTTTTGCCATGGCATCCGCATCTTCAACCAACGGCAATTTCAGATGAGCCGCCAACGTTTGTTTCGTCAGGTCATCTGGCGTGGGTCCTAAACCACCGATCAAAATCACAATGTCACTGCGTTTTTCGGCTAAGCTGATCGCATCAGCCAGGCGCTGCGCATTGTCACCGACAACCTGTTGATGATAGCTGGCAATGCCTAAAGCGGCCAACTGTTTAGCCATATAGGCGCCATTAGTATTAGTAATCTGTCCCATCAGAATTTCAGTTCCGACAGCAATAATTTCTGCTTGCATATCTTTCCCACCTAACAATAGAGTTCGACTTTAATTCTTTTTTCCCTTTTTCAAATCAAAACTTTCTGGATAAAGGCCATTGCAACGTGACGCATCTCACATTAAAAACGCTGCTATTTGCTTACAATCCATTTTACTACCTGCGATTGCACAAAACAGCCTTTGCCAACAAGACTGTGTGGTCCCCTGACTACCGGCTTACATAGCCCACACTGGCGCAAAAGTCTGCGTACTAAAAAACCCAGATCACCTGACCTGGGTTTTTTACCAAACTTATTCATGACTCGAACCAAACGAATCAGCGAAGACAGCGCGATTTTTGTAGAAGTATTCCACCCCTGAATAAATGGTGAAGAACACGGCGACGTAGAAGAGAATCAGCGCAAACGGCACGTTGATGTTGTTAAACCACGCGTTGTTTAACATCAGAAAAATAATTGCAAACATCTGGGTGTTGGTTTTAATCTTGCCGGGCCACGCCGCTGCGAGAACTTCACCTTTATTGGAGAGCAGGAGCCGTAAACCGGTCACAGCCAATTCCCGCCAGAGAATGATCGCCGTTCCCCATGCTGGAATCTGGCCGGCAGCGGTTAAAAAGATAAAGGCGGTCATGACTAACAGCTTGTCCGCCAACGGATCGGCAAACTTACCAAAGTTGGTTATTAAGTGTTGACTACGGGCAATATGACCGTCCGCAAAGTCGGTGAGTGACGCAATGATGAAAATAATCAATGCGATGAACCAACTTAACGCCACCTTGGTTCCTGCAATGGTCAGATAACCCGCTGGCCAATTAAACGCAAGCAACAACGTGAAAACCGGAATTAAGAAAATCCGGATCAACGTCAACTTGTTTGGAAGATTCATTCTTGGGACCCCTCGCTTTCACTGGTACTGTTTGTGAAGGTGATTGTCCGCACGATGCTGGTTCCGTTTGAAATATCAACGTCTTTGCCATTCAGTTTGATGGTTGTTGCCGTTGCATTACCAGAACGGACTTGGAAGGTTGATGCGTTATCCGGCAGTGAGACTTCTTGCGTATTGCCGGATGTTAAAGATCCTTGCCAAGTGGTCGTACCATTGACAATCACTGAAACCCATGCCGTTGCTCCCTTAGCACCTAAAGTAAGCTTGTTGCCGGTAGTCGGCAGATTTTTGAGCGTAACCGCCTGTGTTGCGCCATTAGCAGCCGCGACAGAAATATCGAGTTTACCGCTCTTTTCTTTCTTCTGCTTGGACGCTTTTTCAGATGGCTTGGAGCTGCTTGAAGCGGATGCCTTGCTGGACTTTGAGGACGCTTTTGACGACTTCGATGATTTTGATGACTTTGCGCTACTGCGTTTAGACGAAACCGCAACGCTTTCAGAATCTGCAGGTATCGTCTGCTTCGGTCCTGATTGTGACATCAACATCACGCCATAAACGACAATGATCGCGACAACAAAGATACCCGCCACTACTATCTGCGGTAAATAACGCCGCAATCGGTTGACTGGACTGGCTTCTTCAGCACGGGTTGCGCGCGTCTTATTTTCAACTGATTGAGCAGCATATTTTTTGGTTGTGGTTCCGGAATATCCTGCTGGAACTGCGTTAGAAGCTCATCGCCATCAAGACCGACCGTATCGGCATATTGTTTGATGAAAGCACGCACATAAAAATCACCTGGCAGCGCATCGAAATGTCCTTCTTCGATGGCAATCAGATAGCGTTTTTGGATTTTGGTGATCTGTTGCAGATCATCAATGGTATAACCCTTTTCAATCCGGGCGTCCCGTAATTTTTGCCCAATTTCATCCATATGTTTTCTTCACCCGCTATTTTTTATTAACCATTTTTAGTATAGCATGAAAAACCATCTGTAAGCCTTAAGAAATCCTTTGTTTGCTAGATGCGCCAGCCACCTGTGACGTAAAGGGTCTGGCCTGTCAGGTAAGCAGCATCTTTGGCAGTCAGCATAGTGACATAGTAACTAATATCCTGCGGGGTCGCAAACCTAGCCGCCGGAATTTCGGCCCGGACCTTGGCTAACGATGACTGATCAAACATCTGCGTATTCATTTTTGTCGACACCGCACCTGGAGCAACAACATTAACCGTGATGCCAAGGCTTGCCACCTCTTGCGCATAAGCTTTGACAAACGCACTTTGCGCTCCCTTTACCGTGCTATAAGCCACTTCCATCGCCGAACCGGTTCCACCGTAGACCGAACCGATGAAAATCACCCGACCATGTCCGGATTGCGCAAGCTTATGTTCCACCTTGGTTAACAGCACCATCGGCGTCAATAAATGCACTCGCATCAACGCCGTCATTTCAGGTACGGTCGTTTCTTTGAAAAGATGATAATAAGTCATCCCGGCAGCAAAAATAACCGCGTCAAGACTAAATAGCTGCGCAGTTAACGCGTCTAAATGCCGATCATCGGTCAGATCATACTGAAGCGGAATAAAGTCCTGTTGCGGATAAGCCGCTTGAAAGGTCTTGACCTGATCCGTTACGATTTTCTCGTGACGATAATAGTGAAGATATAGCGACCAGCCATCTGCCGCCATTTTCGTAGCGACCGCCTGACCAATATCACCTGACGCGCCAATAATCAGTGCAGCTCCCATGATTGCCCCTCCGGAAGCATGGTCAAAACCGTCAAGGCGTCAGATTGGAAAATTTTGGGAATCAGTTCCTTGACGTCATTGAAGCTAATACTGTTCAAAACCTGCGGAAAATCAAATAGCCGTGCCTGACCAAAACTCAAGGCGCTCAATTGATTTGCAACCCCATTCAGGCCGTTCAGTCCAGCATAATACTTACCCAACGAAGCGCGCTTGATCAACTCAACCCGCTCGCTCGTCAAATCAGACTGTGCCGTTGCGTGCAGTAAAACCTGTTTAATCGCGGCACTCAACGCTTGAGGATCATCGGTATCACCGCCGACAAGCCCGTAACTAAAACTGCGCTGATTGGTAAAATCGAAATCAAATGAATCATCAATCAGCCCCTGATCATACCAATCCTGGTATAGCTGGGAAGAATCGCCGAATAGAACTTCAAGTAACAGCCTGATGGTCAGCTGATACCGCCATCCCTCTGTTGTCTGTGGGATCGCTACCTGGCCCTTGAAGCCCACTAAGGTTTTTGGGCGGCTAACCGGCATTTTCAACTCGCGATAAGGGATAATGTCGGCCGTTTGTAAATCAGCTTCGACGCCGCGCACAATGGGCTGCGGCTCCGGAAAATGCTTCTTAGCCTGATTATCGGCAACAAAGTCAATGATTTCGGCAGCATCAATATTGCCGACAATCACCAACGTCATATTGCTAGGTTGGTAAAAAATCCGGTGAATCGTATAAAGCATTTCCGGCGTAATTTTGGCAATGCTGTCTGCGGTTCCTGCCACATCAACGTGTGCCGGATGATTTGGAAAAAGATTTTC
>NZ_BACQ01000024.1 GCF_000260435.1 Lacticaseibacillus zeae DSM 20178 = KCTC 3804
GGCCAGCTGGGGCTGGAACGGGGTGGGCACGACTTTGAGCCTCAGCAGACCCGGCTGAGTCTCAAAGATCGGCCTTGGCCTAAAACGGGAAAACCGCCCGTTAAGGCCAATTTCACCCCTGAGCCCCATCTGGCCTACGATTGCTCCGCTTTGGCACTAAGATCTCAAGAGACTTGACAAGTTATTCATAAGTAAACAAAAAAACAAACTTACCACCATCGTATCAATGGAAAGTAAGTTTGCTTTTAAAGTTTGGCCTTATACTAGGCCATGGCCGTCTCCTATTTTTAGCTTCGAATCACTTCTAGTACACTAAAAATAACTAAGCTTTAACTTCAATGTTGGTATCGTTCAAACTTTGGATATAGTTGAAAACGCCTTGACCAGCGGTACCGCCTTCGCCTACCGCTGTGGTGATCTGCCGCAGGTCTTTGGCACGAACATCACCGATGGCAAAGATGCCCGGTACCTTTGTCCGCATGTGATCATCAGTTGGAATCCAACCATGATCGTCCAGAATGCCGAGATCCTGGAATGGTTCGGTCATCGGCATGATGCCGACATAAATGAAGACACCGGCAACTGGCAGAACATGCTCTTCACCGGTTTCCTTGTCACGATACTTGACGCCGGTGACTTTCATGTCATCGCCTTGGATTTCCTGAACCTGGGCGTTCCAGACAAAATGCATCTTGTCATTGGCAAACGCGCGTTTCTGGATAATCTGTTGTGCACGCAGTTGATCACGCCGGTGAATAACCGTTACCTTTTTGGCCATTTGGGTCAGGTAAAGGCCTTCCTCGATTGCGGAATCGCCACCGCCAATAACGGCAAGCTCGCGGTCTTTGAAGAAGGCACCGTCGCAGACTGCGCAGTACGAAACGCCACGGCCGCTATAGGCTTCTTCGCCAGGTACACCCAGCTTCTTGTGTTCTGCGCCTGTCGCAATGACAATCGCCTTGGCTTCAAATTCGTCTTCGTCAGTCTTGACCAACTTGGTTGCACCATGATTCTGGACGCTGATGACATTACCATAGGCGTATTCGGCACCAAATTGAGTGGCGCCATCGTACATTTTTTGGCCAAGATCAGGCCCAAGGATTGACTTGTAACCCGGATAGTTCTCTACTTCAGCGGTGTTGTTCATTTGACCGCCATAGACACCGCGATCAAGCATTAACACTGACAGATTGGCACGCGAAGCATAAAGCGCCGCCGTCATGCCGCCGGGACCGGCACCGATCACGATTACATCATATTTTTTTGCCATTGGCAGTCTCTCCTTTTGCCGTATTGCTTACAAATAGTAAGCTACGTAGTCTAATATACAGGGTTTTAGTGCTTTTGTAAACTAGCATTGTCAAAATCAAATTCCGGTTTGCCGGATCGCTGCATGAGATCGGTAATCACCGCGCGAATTGGGGCATTTTCATACAAGACCTGGTAAATCGCATCGGTAATCGGCATATCGACACCTAACTCACTGGCCATATGATGAGCCACCTTGGTCGTGGAAACACCTTCGACGACCATTCCCATATTCTTCAACACGTCCGCAAGCTTCTCGCCTTGCCCCAGCGCATTACCAGCCCGCCAATTGCGGCTGTGAACGGAAGTGCAGGTCACGATTAAGTCACCGACACCGGATAGGCCGATAAACGTGAGCGGCTCAGCGCCTAGTTTTACGCCCACCCGGCTGATTTCCGCCAGTCCGCGGGTCATCAAGGCAGCTTTGGTGTTATCGCCATAGCCGAGGCCATGCAACGCCCCGGCGCCGATCGCAATCACATTTTTTAACGCTGCACCGATTTCGACGCCGATGACATCGGTATTGGTATAAAGCCGAAAATAGTCATTCATGAACAGCTGTTGCACTTTTTTCGCCAGCGGCAAATCTTCAGATGCGGCGGTCAAGGTGGTAATGTCATGCGTCGCAACATCTTCGGCATGACTCGGCCCGGAAATCACAACGATCCCTTGAATGAGATCCGATGGCAAGACGTCAGCCAAAACCTGCGAAATTCGCAACTCGCTGCCGCGTTCCAAGCCTTTTGCCGCATGGACAATAATCGGCTGCTCGCCGCGGCCACGGTGCGCCTGCAAAATCGGCTTCACCTGTTCGGCCACACTGCGAATGGCATTGGTCGGCACCACGAATAAAATCACGGTCGCCTGGTCCAACGCCTGGCCTAAATCTGCGGTCACGTGAAGCGCATCATGTAATGTAAATTCAGCACCCAGGTAATGCTCATTTTTGTGAGTCTGCTTCATGGTCGCAACTTGTTCCGGACTATGACTCCATAAATAAACGTCATGACCATTTTCCGTTAGCAAGTTTGCTAACACCGTTCCCCATGAACCAGCACCTAACACTGCTATTTTTGTCGGCACAAAATCACTCCTATTCAACTGCTTTCAGCGGATTACCGTCTAAATACCATGCAACGTCTCCCCGGCGCCGCCGATACCAGATTAACGCACCAGCCGCGATGAACAAAATAATCGACAGAATCTGGGAAACCCGTAACCCTGGCACCACATACAGTGAATCGGTTCGCATGCCTTCAACAAAGAAACGGCCGAAGCTGTACCACATCACGTAACTCAAGACAATCTCGCCTTGCTTGAACCAATGCTGATGATGCCGCACCGTCATGATTAAGGCAAAGCCAACCAGATTCCACATACTTTCATACAAAAATGTCGGCTGGCGATATGCGCCGCCAATATTCATTTGCTGAATGATAAACTCTGGCAGATGCAAGCCACGTAAGTAAGCCAGACTTGTGATCGCACCATGGGCTTCCTGATTCATGAAATTGCCCCAGCGGCCAATCGCTTGCGCCAGCATAACCGTGGGCGCCGCAATATCAAGTACTAGCCAGGCTGGCAGCCACTCAATTCGGCAATAAATAGCAAAAACAATCACGCTGGCAATCAAAGCCCCATAAATTGCAATGCCGCCATGCCAAATGGCAATAATCTCGCCGGGATGGGCAGCATAATATGGCCATTCAAATGCCACATAATAAAGGCGTGCCCCGATGAGTGCAAATGGCAACGCCCATAAAATCAAATTCAGAATGTGATCTTCTTTAATACCGCGTTTTGGTGCTTCCTTCATCGCCAGATAGACTGCCAGTAAAACAGCACTGGCAATAATAATCCCGTACCAATGAACTTCCAGACCACCCAACTGAAACGCGATTGGATTGAGTACTAATAACAAGTTATTTTTCCTCCGAACTGCTCTGGTCGCTTGCTTCATTATGTTCGATCAGATGATTAAGATTTTTTTCGAATGTTTTGGTCGCATCATAGCCCATTGACTTGGCACGGAAATTCATAGCCGCCACTTCAATGATGATCGCCAGGTTACGTCCAACTTTAACCGGTATCGTAATCTTAGGAACCGGCACGTCAAAAATAAGCTGTGTCTGTTCACCGGAACCCAGCCGGTCAAAAGTCTTATCCGGTGTCCAGTTTTCCAAATGAACGATCAGCGAAATCGTTGTGTCTTCGCGAACAGCACCGGCACCAAAAAGATTCATGACATCAATAATACCCAAGCCGCGAATTTCCAGCAGATGTGAGAGAATCGGCGGCGCAGCACCCACGATGGTTTGTTCATCCTGTTGATAAACATCCACCCGGTCATCAGCGATCAGCCGGTGCCCACGTTGAACCAGTTCCAAAGCCGTTTCTGACTTGCCGACGCCGGAATCGCCGGTGATCAGGACGCCCAGACCATAAATATCAACCAAAACGCCATGCATACTGCGGCGTTCTGCCAGCTGTCCGTCTAAGTATTCGGTGATCAAGCTTGACAGCCGCGTTGTCGGTAACCGTGAACCCAATACCGGAATATGCGCCGCGGTGGCCGCCGTAATCATTTCCGCCGGTGGTTGCAACCCGCGCGACACCAGAAACGCCGGTGTGTCCTCGGTTGCCATCCGTTTCAAAATCAATAACCGCTCTTCCGAGGACATATTCCGCGCAAATGAAATTTCTGTCCGACCAAAAAGTTGAATCCGTTCATGCGGATAATAATTAAAGTAACCTGTCAACTCAAGCCCGGGACGCGAAATATCGCTCAAAACGACCTGCCGAGAATCAAGATACTCCTCACCACTGTATACCTCAAGCTTAGTCGCCTTGACGAGTTGCCGTACCGTCACGCTGTCTGCCATGAAGTCCACCTTTCTTTCGCCATGTTTGCTTCATTTTACCATAACTCGGTGAACCACACGGGGACGACAGGGAAAATAGCTTTCAAAGTCGCCGCATTTCGCCAGAATAAGGTCAAAAGGTTACTTCCCATTAGTGCGCCGGATTACGCTCAGATAAAAAAAGTCGGTCCCCCTAGACAACTTTCGTCTTGAGAACCGACTCTTACCGCAGCTTTCAATCAAGCCGCACTATTTTTTACCCACAAAAATCATATTCATTACTGAAATGATGATGGCCAGTACCATGGTCGAGCCAAAACCGCTGAAAACAATTCCGGGAACAAACCACGTCATCATGCTGAGCATCAAGCCGTTGAGGACGATTAAAAACAATCCTAACGTGAGAATTGTAATTGGAATCGACAGAATCACCAGGATTGGTCGTAGCAAGCCATTAAGAACTCCTAAAACAAGTGCACCGACAACGGCCACACCAAAGCCCGCAACATAGAGTTGACTAGGAAACAGTTGCGCATAGATTAAGAAAACGGCGGTTGTGATGATGGTACGTTTGATGAAATTCATGACTAGAAATCGCTCCAATCATCATCATGTGACTCGGTAACGTGGGTGGCGTTTTTACGCGGTCGCGACGTACCTTGATCGCGATATGGATGCCGTGGACCACGGCGGCCATCACGGTCATGGCGTGAGAATAGCCATACAGCCAAAACCACCAGAAGTGCCGGTACGATTAACATTTTCAACAAGATGATCCCGATCGCAAATACCGCCACCAAAACCAAGCCAACGATGAAAAACATTAATGGAATTAATAGAAAAGGCATAAGCGATCCCCCTTAGTCATTTGAATCTTTCAGTTGAATATTGCCACTGGTCGTATTGAGTTTCAACTCGCTGCTACCAGTGCCCGGTCGCTCCAGTTCGAAGCGTTTAATCCCTTTTGCCGGTTCGGTCACATTGCTCAGGCGACTCTTAATACTGCCAAAATGGGTCCGGGCTTCGCCATTTAAGGCAATCGAAGCCGGCACAGCAACTTTCACATTGCCATTCATCGAAGTCCCTTCAATTTTGGTAAAGTCAGTGTGATAGGTTGCGCGAACCGTTCCATTTACGGTTTTCAGTGCGGCAGTTGCCGGGTCGGCATCAACTGAAACATCACCGTTAACAGTGGTCAGCAATAAGTCATGCGTATGGCCACCCTGAACCTTGATAGAGCCATTAACACCTTCACTTTCGATCATGACACCATCAATATTAGTGAAGGTCATTTGACCATTGGTACTCTTGACATAAAAATCTTTTCCGCTCATGCCGGTCAGATCCGCACTACCGTTGAGTAAGCGCACGGCCACATGATCATAGCTGCGTTTTGGCAGTGAAATGACTAGATCGGCCTGAACGCGCTTATTAGGCACCTGGAAACTGAAATGATCATCGGTGACATCAATCCGGCTGCGGTCGTTAAACGCGTCCAGCGGTGTCGGTGCATCCATTTTGCCGTACAGCTTGATGGCTGCTTCGACTTGAATACCCGGTTGATCCCAAGGCTTAAAATGCACGTCACCATTAGCAACCTTCACATCCAAAATGGTTGCCTTACTGTCAGGAAATTTAAATACATGCTCGAACTTCTCTGTGGCTAAGCCAGGAACGGTAACGGTGACATTCTTCCAATCGACATTATCCAAGACATTGTTGACAGTATCTTTGACAAAACCGCCGATTTGCGAGGTCGCATCCCCGATATTTTTACCAAGTTCGGAAAAGACGTCACGGGCATCTTTTTGCCACTCGTCATTAAAAATCTTGTCGCCGATCTTTTGACGTTCCAGATCATGTTTCTGATGACGAAGGGTGGCAAGGTTGGCTTTAAGTGACTCAACCTGGCCATTTAACTCGGCTAGTTGATCGGTGAGTTTCTGATTCTCCTGCTTTAATTCCCCGCGCTTTTGGTATTTCTCTGGGGACAAAGCTTCAAGATCTTCCATCGTGTCTAAGACGATAATCTGTTCGTTGTTGGCTTCAATTTGCTTGTTGATGCTGGTTACTTGCGTTGTTGCCGCGTCCAATGCACCGGCTGCTTCGGCAATCTCGGTGTTGAGTTCGGTCAGCGCAGCATCGGTGTCAGTATCGGTGTCTTCGTGATCATCGTGCTTGGCTTGATCATGCGTATCTGACTCCGAGTTGTCTTCGGGAGCAGTATGATCGGCCGGGCTGTCGGCTTGGGAGCCTTGCTGTTTGGCGAGGTTCTCCAAAAGTACCAGTGCCTCTTCGCTTGAAATAACGCCTTTTTTGACGAGGTCTAAAATTCTTTCGCGTTCATTCATGGGTTATCCCTCCAGGATTTGATTACATGATTAGTATGCACGGAATTTGACCACAGCGCATAGGTCCAAAGGTTGATTTTTAAACGGGTCGGAAGGCGGACGGTCTGTTTATAAGTAAAAGTGACTGATCCATAATTCTGTACAAGCATTAACAGTTTACGAATCCCGAACGACATAGAAAAGGTTTGGGCAATAAGTTCCAGGACGTGCCAAACTCCGCAATCTCCGGCCAGCTGGGGCTTGCGACGCGAAGCTAGAGCGGAGGGCACGACTTAGAGCCTCTGCAAAACCGGCAGAGTCTCTAAGCTCGGCCTTGTACTACGCCGGGAAGACCGCCCGGCTAGTACAATCTCACGGCTGAGCCCCATCTGGCCTACGATTGCTCCGCTTTGGCACTAACAACTTTACAATCCTGCCGAATTGCCTGCGAGAAAACAAAAAGCAGATATACTCTTTCATTACTGGAGTATGTCCGCTTTTACACAAGAACCTTGAATTGTAACGCAACCCGTTTGTTGCAATCGCGATTTCTTACCTAAAATCTTAATTGCTGCTTGCCAGAAGCCTTTTGCATCAAGTATTACCAATACCATCTTTTAATCAGAACTTGTCCTCAATCGCATTGGAGTTGAGTTCAGTGATTTTCCCGGTCTTTAAGTAAACAATCCACTCGCAGATGTTGGTGACATAATCGCCGATCCGTTCCAGATAAGAGGAGACCAGCATGTAGTCCATCGAGCCAACCACGGTTTCCGGGTTGTCCTGCATCTGGCGAATACATTCTTTATAAATTCGGGATGAGAAGTCGTTAATCCCGTGGTCTTCAAGCGCAATTTTGCGCGCCCGCGCGGAGTCTTCCTTAACATAGGCGTCCAAAACCTGCTCTACCATTTCCTTGACCGCTTCGGCCATGCCGGCAATTTCGGTTTCGATTTGCGGCACCCGGGTTTTGCCTTTGACGCGAATCGTTGATTTGGCAATGGAAACCGCATGATCGCCCATTCGCTCGAGATCAGAGCTTGCTTTCATCACCGTCACAATGACCCGCAGATCTGTTGTGACCGGCTGCTGCAAGGCAATCAGCTCAAAGCTGCGTTTTTCCAAATCGACTTCGCGTTCATTGATGTGTTTGTCTTCCTGGATCACTTCGCGGGCCAAACTCTTGTCATGATTAATGAAGGCTTTCACGGACTTATAGATGGCCTCATTGACCATCATCCCCATTTCCGAAAAACGTACATGAAGATCGTTCAATTCGTCAACAAAAAGTCGTCGCATACTACCCCTCCTACCCGAAGCGTCCAGTGATGTAGTCTTCGGTTTCCTTTTCTTTTGGATTTAAAAACATTTGTTTCGTGTCAGCGAATTCGATCAAATTACCGGTTAAGAAAAAGGCCGTTTTGTCCGAGATTCGGGATGCTTGATGCATACTGTGCGTTACCAAAATGATCGTGTACTGATCGCGTAAGCCCAGCAACATATTTTCGATTTGAGTGCTGGATATCGGATCCAAAGCACTGGTCGGTTCATCTAACAAAATAACATCCGGCTTAACCGCCAGCACCCGCGCGATGCACACCCGCTGTTGTTGGCCACCTGACAACGATAACGCACTGTCATGCAAATGGTCTTTGACTTCATCCCAAATGGCCGCTTGCTTTAAGCTTGTTTCAACGGCCTCATCCAGCTTACTTTTATCTTTGACACCAGCCAAACGTAACCCATAAATCACATTTTCATAAATCGAAAAAGGAAAAGGATTCGGTTGTTGAAACACCATGCCAACTTGCTTGCGTAACTGAACCACATCTTCGCTTGGCGCATAGATGTTTTGGCCACGCAAGCTGATCGTGCCGGTAATCGTGACGCCTGGGATCAGATCGTTCATCCGATTAAGCGTGCGTAAATAGGTCGACTTACCACAACCTGAAGGCCCGATTAAAGCCGTGATTTCGTGCTGGTTGAAATCCAGACTAATCCCTTTTAGTGCTTCAAACTTGCCGTAAAAAAGATGAACGTCTGAACTGGTAATGATTTTTTGTGCTTCAGCCATGGGGACCTCCTAGCCGAAATGTCCGGAAACATAATCGTTGGTTGCTTTAATCTTGGGACGCGTGAAGATCTTACGGGTTTCATCATATTCAAGTGCGGCGCCGCTATAAAAGAACGCGGTATAGTCGCTAATCCGAGCCGCCTGCTGCATGTTATGTGTAACGATGATAATCGTATACTTATCCTTCAACGCTAGCAAGGTATCTTCGACCGCTGAAGTCGAAATCGGATCCAACGCACTGGCCGGCTCATCAAGCAACAGAATATCCGGCTTCATTGCAATGGCCCGGGCGATACACAACCGTTGTGCCTGCCCACCTGACAGCGACATGCCGCTTTGATTCAGATCATCTTTAACCTGATCCCATAAGGCGGCTTGCTTCAAACTGGTTTCAACAATCTCATCCAGCTTCTTTTTGTCTTTGAGACCAAAGCGGCGTAATGCAAAGGCAATATTGTCATAAATAGACTTCGCAAACGGATTAGGCTGTTGGAAAACCATTCCGATGTGTTTGCGCATTTCATAGACATCAACGGCATCGCTGTTAATATCGATGTTGCGATACATGATCTTGCCAGTGACACGGGCGCTTTCAATATTATCGTTCATTCGATTCAGCGAACGCAAGTAGGTCGACTTCCCGGAGCCACTCGAGCCGATCAATGCGGTGATTTTATACCGTTCAAAAGGCAGCGATACGCCATGAATGGCCTCACTGTCGCCATAAAAAACATGCAGGTCCTTCGTTTCAATGGCAATCTCCTGCTTGTCCCGATCAAACGGGCGGATATACGTATCATCTAAAGAATACTTTTCAAGTTCTTGCATCTTGAACCTCCATGCCTTTTCATGATAGGCGCCATGACCGTCTTCATCGCGGCATCCGCGCAAATCATCACCGTGAACCACGCATTAAGCGGCGGTCATCTTTTTGAATAAACGATTACCAAAATACCGCGCACCCACATTGAAGATTAGAACGGCGATAACCAGCACCGCACTGGCACCGGCGGAAACCGCAACCGCATCCGGCTGAATCCCTTCAGAGTTGATTTTCCAGATATGCACCGCCAGCGTCTCGGCTGGGCGGAACGGATTCAACGGGCTAGCAATGTTCGCCGGATTCCAATTGGTAAAATCAAGCGCCGGCGCACTTTGCCCGGCTGTATAAATCAATGCCGCAGCTTCACCGAACACCCGGCCGGCGCCAAGAATCATCCCGGTAATGATCCCCGGCAACGCTTCAGGCATCACGACATGTAACACCGTTTCCCAGCGTGAAAGTCCAAGGGCCAAGCCTGCTTCGCGCTGCTCATTGCCAACGCCGCGCAATGAATCTTCAACATTTCGCGTTAACAGTGGCAAGTTGAAAACCGTCAATGCCAGCGCACCCGACAAAATCGAAAATCCAAACTTAAACTGCAAAACAAAAATCAGGAAACCAAACAAACCGACAACAACTGATGGCAACGAACTCAGGATTTCAATGGAAGTCCGGATCACATCCGTCAACCAGTTTTTCTTTGCGTATTCACTCAGGTAAATGCCGGCCCCCAAGGAAATCGGGGTTGAAATCAACATGGCCAGCAGCAACAAATAAAACGAGTTGAACAGCTGAATGCCGATGCCACCGCCGGCTTCAAAGCTTTGCGCCGGACTTGTCAGAAAGTGCCAGGAAATATGGGGAACCCCTTGAAACAGAATATAACCAAGCAGGCTTGCCAAAATAATAATGATGATGCCTGAGATAATGTAAAGCACTGTGGTAGCCACTTTATCCGCAATTTTCGGATTCATTTGTTCAGCTCCCCTTTCTTCCCGATCCACCGAATCAACAGGTTAAAGGCCAATGACATCAGCAGCAATAGCAACGCCAAGGACCACAACGCGTTATTGTCAAGCGATCCCATGACGGTATTACCGATGCCGCTGGTTAAAACCGATGTCAGTGTCGAGGCCGGGGACACCAGATTCTTTGGCAACAAGGCCGCATTCCCGATGACCATCTGCACCGCCAAGGCTTCACCAAACGCCCGTGCCATGCCGAAAACGATCCCGGTCAAAATGCCGGGAATGGCCGCTCGCAGAACAACCCGATAAGTCGTCTGCCAGCGAGTCGCACCTAACGCCAACGATGCTTCGCGATAATGGCGCGGCACCGCTTTTAAGGCATCAACTGTCATGGACGTCACGGTTGGCAAAATCATGACGAACAAAACAAACGTCCCGGCCAAAATCCCAAAGCCGGTGCCGCCAAAAATATGACGAATGAACGGCACGATGACGGACAATCCAATAAAGCCATAAACTACTGACGGAATCCCAACCAGCAGCTCGATGACCGGCTGCAGAATCTTTTGCCCCCATTTACGGGAAATCTCGGTCATAAAGATGCCGGCTCCGACAGCAAAAGGCGTCGCGATAATCGCCGACA
>NZ_BACQ01000023.1 GCF_000260435.1 Lacticaseibacillus zeae DSM 20178 = KCTC 3804
GAAGCCGATGTGCTCATGATGATCCGCAACGGAAAGGCCATCGCCCAAGGCACGCCTGACCAGCTTAGAGCAAACTATCATACAGATTCGATCGAAGCGGTCTTTTTGGCCGCAGGGAGGCAGCAAGATGCGCGTTAATGCATTAATCAGTCGTATTTTCAAAGAAATGATTCGCGATAAACGGACACTGGCACTGATGTTCATTGCGCCGTTGTTTATCATGACGTTAATCTTTTTTCTTTTCCAATCCAACACAAATACAAAAGCTGACTTAGGCGTGCGCGGTGTGGATACATCTGTGGTTCGGGCCCTGGATACGGATCGAATCCGGCTCCACCATGTCGGCAATGAAGATCCGACCATGCTTATCAAAGATCACGATTATGCTGGCATCCTGACTCAGAAAGGCAACAAACTGACACTATTACTCGCCAATGCCGATCAAGGAAAAAGTGCCCTCTTGAAACAGGGCTTACAGGCAGCAACCATCAAGCTTAAAATGCAGGCAGCAGCTACTACGATTAAAAATCAAGCAACCGCTTTACAAAAACTGGCATCAGCGTTACAACATTCCACGCGTGGAACTGCACAGGTAAGGGTCCCAACCGGCATCAACTGCCACTCACTACAGAATCGCAACTTATTATCGTTACGGATCGGCTAATTCGACTTATTTTGACACCTTACTGCCGATTCTGATTGGCTTCATCGTTTTCTTCTTTGTTTTCTTGATTTCCGGCATCGCGCTATTACGTGAACGCACAACCGGAACGCTTGACCGATTACTGGCAACTCCTGTGCGGCGAGGAGAAATTATTAGTGGCTATTTATTGGGCTATGGCATTTTTGCGGTGATTCAAACAATCTTGATTGTCGGCTATGCCTTGTTCGTCTTTAAAATCCAAATTCTCGGAAGCATTGCCGCAATTTTTCTAATCAACTTATTATTGGCAATCACGGCGCTTTCGCTTGGCCTACTGATTTCAACGTTTGCCAATACGGAATTTCAAATGCTCCAGTTCATCCCATTGGTTGTCGTCCCGCAAATTTTCTTTACCGGGCTGATTCCTGTGAATCAAATGCTCGGCTGGTTGCAACCGATTGCCCGCTTAATGCCGCTTTATTACGGTGCCGATGCGTTAACCGGCATTATTGCAAAAGGCCAGTCATTAAATGCGTTGTATCCGGACGTCATTGCCCTCCTAGGCTTCTTCTTACTATTTTTAAGCCTGAATCTTGTCACCATGCGGCATTATCGACAGGTTTAAACAAATCTGACTAAAGAAGGAAGTGAATGATCGTGCAGCCGCATAATCTGACGGATCTATTCTCCTCATCGCTTGCTGAAAGCCAGTTGTCAGCCAAGCAACAAGCGGTTTTGAAAGCAATTCTGAGCCTTTTTTCGGAAAAAGGATTTGATCGTGCCAGCACAAAAGATATCGCCCACCTGGCAGGCGTTAGCGAAGGAACAGTTTATAAGCAGTTCAAAACCAAAGAAAGCATCCGCCAAGCGTTATTGGCGCCCATGATTCAACACGTTATCCCGAGCGCATTCACTGAGTTCATTCATGAAATCGGCGAACAGAAACTGCCTGACCTGCACACTTTTCTAACCTTCATCGTGCATAATCGCATGGCCTTTGCCATTGAGAATCAGGCGCAACTTCGGATACTGGCCGCCACTCTTTTGCAAGATGCGGCGCTAAGCCAAGCACTGGCGGAAAAGTTTCAAAAGCAATTCATGGACAAGGCCATCCACTTACTCGCCGTCTATCAACAGGAAGGTGCGCTCGTTGACTGGCCACTGACGCGCATCCTTCGCTATATTTTTGGTACCATTTTAAGTTACCTGTTGCCAGTTGTCTTGGGGATGCAATCTAGTTTTGATCTTGAGACTGCGGTTTCCGAGGCAGTGGCGTTTCTTGAGCGGGGGTTACAAGCATGATAAGACCAGATATACCAGCTATAAATCGCTAAATTTTAATCACCTAAATTCGACAGTTTTGGGTGTTTTTACATCCGGCAGAACGTTAGAATGAGGTTAAACGTCTTAATAAAAGGAGCCATGTCTGAATCATGAAAAGTGAAAAGGAGACGCGGCGCAAGTTTGCAACTGAATCGGTTGCGGATTTACTGGACGACTTGCACACAACGTCAACTGGATTAAGTCAAAAAGAAGCAGCTGCCCGCCTTGCTAAATATGGTGAAAACACAATCACCCGCGAAAAGCAAAAGTCGCAGTTGCTAGTCTTTCTGAAAAACTTTACCAGTGTGATGGCGATTCTGTTATGGGTAAGCGGGTTTGTTGCAATCCTATCCGGCACCCTGGAGCTAGGTATTGCCATCTGGCTGGTCAACGTTATTAATGGTATTTTCAGTTATTGGCAGGAACATGAAGCTCAAAAGGCAACGGACTCACTCATGAAAATGTTGCCGACCTATACGCAGGTCTACCGTGATGGCAAACTGCAACAGGTCAATGCTACCCAAATCGTACCGGGCGACGTTTTCAATCTACAAGCCGGCAATGCCGTACCGGTGGACGCCCGCCTGATTAAGGCCACTTCTGTCCAAGTCGATCAAAGTGCGCTTACCGGTGAATCGGTCCCTGAATCCAAAAAGGTTGACTATAATGCTGGCCAAGGTGAGTTTGCCGAATCCAATCTTGTCTATGCCGGTACCACGGTTGGCGCCGGAACGGCAACGGCCATTGCTTTTGCGACTGGCATGAAAACCGAGTTCGGGCGAATCGCCGCGTTAACCCAACAACAAAAGCGGAGTCTAAGCCCGCTGCAATTAGAGCTTAATCGTCTAACCAAACAGATTTCACTCATTGCTATTAGCTTAGGCGTTCTTTTCTTCGTGGCCGCCATCTTCTTTGTCCATTATCCGGTCGCCCAAAGCTTCATTTTCGCGTTAGGCATGATCGTCGCCTTCATCCCCGAAGGCTTACTGCCGACAGTGACACTTTCGCTGGCTCAAGGCGTGCAGCGCATGGCCAAGAAGCATGCTTTACTAAAAGACTTGAACAGTGTTGAAACGTTGGGTGAAACAACGGTGATCTGCTCGGATAAAACCGGCACCCTGACGCAAAACCAGATGACGGTCGATCATATCTGGACTCGGTCACATACTTATACCGTGAGCGGCCAAGGCTATGTCAATAATGGCCATATTGAGTTAGACGGCAAAAAAGTCCAATACGGCAGCGACCCTGACCTGGATCTGCTCGTTCGTCTGGTTGCATTCAACAACGACACCGAAGTTGAACCAGCAAAAGGCCAAGCCCGACCGAAAATCCTTGGCACACCAACCGAAGCATCACTGGTGATCCTGGCGCAAAAGTCCGGTATCGACGTTAATGCTTATACTAAAAAATATCCGCGGCTTAAAGAGCTCCCCTTCGACTCCGATCGTAAACGGATGACCACCATCCACCAGCACGATGATCACACGCTTTCCATCTGTACCAAAGGCTCTCTTAGCGATTTATTGCCGCACTGCGACACCATTCAGGAAAACGGCAAGGTCCGGCCTTTAACCGCAGCAGACAAAGAAGCAATCGATGCCGCCAACCGCAAGTATGCTTCTCTAGGCCTTCGCTCAATTGCGACCGCTTATCGTGAAATTCCCCAAGAAGCTGATAAACAAAGTCAGCTCGACAACCTCACGATTGAGACGGCCGAAACCAAACTTACCTTTGTCGGCTTGGCCATCATGTCCGATCCACCGCGTCCGGAAATTTACGATGCCATCGAGAAATGCCATCGGGCCAGCATCAAAATCATCATGGTGACCGGCGACTCCTCACTAACGGCGAAGTCCATTGCCGTTAAAATCGGCCTGACCTCCGATAAAGCGCGGGTCGTCACCGGCAGTGAACTCGATGCCATGAGCCAAGACGAACTCAAACAAGCACTGGCAGGCGAAATCATTTTTGCCCGGGTCGCGCCAGAGCAAAAATATAAAATCGTTTCTACGCTACAAGCGATGGGCGAAATCGTTGCCTCCACCGGTGACGGCGTGAACGATGCGCCTGCGTTGAAAAAAGCAGACATTGGTGTTGCGATGGGCGTTACCGGAACCGACGTCGCGAAAGATGCTGCTGACATGATTCTGACTGACGACAACTTTGCTTCGATTGTTGCTGCCATCGAAGAAGGTCGCACCGTTTACAGCAACATTCAAAAGTTCTTGGTTTACATTTTGAACTCCAACCTGCCAGAAGCGGTACCATCTGCGCTCTTCCTCTTCTCGCGCGGTGCCATCCCGTTACCGTTGACCGTCATGCAAATTCTGACTGTCGACCTCGGCACCGACATGATGCCAGCGCTGGGACTAGGGTCGGAAAAAGCCGAGCCTGGCATTATGGACAAACCGCCACGCGCACGTGATGCTCACCTTATGAACCGCACCGTTTGGAAGGCGTTTGCCTGGTATGGCTTAATTGCATCCATCATTTCCAGCGGCGCTTACTTCTTCGTCAACCATCTAAACGGCTGGCCACTACGCGGCCTGGCAACCAGTGGATCAACCTATGTCATGGCCACGACCATGACTCTTGCCGCGATCATCTTCTGCCAGATCGCTGCCGCTATGAACTGCCGCACCGAAAATGCTTCGGTCTTTAAAGTCGGCTTGTTCACCAATCACTTGGTCTGGTTCGGTATTGGCTTTGAAATCTTTCTGTTAGCATTGCTTAGCTACACGCCATTCTTACAGAACTTGTTCCACACCGGACCGTTAGCACTCACCGACTGGCTTTTCCTGGCAATCATTCCAATTCCCCTCTTCCTAATCGAAGAAGGCCGCAAATGGCTTAATCGCCGGCGCTTATCGCGTGAAAAAGTCACGGCTACCGCTCGTGCGTCAAGTGTTACCCGTTAACAGCATACCCGTAAGTCAATTAGAAAAGGTCCAGAAGACGTAATGCGTACGCCTTTTGGACCTTTTCTAGTTGGCTGTTGTTTATAAACCTTTAACCAATTTAATGTGAACCTATACTTCGCTAACCGATTCAGCGAAACAAGCCAGGTGCAACTCACCATTTTTTAAAAACCGTGACCGTCTCACCGAGTGCGCAAAGCCCAAAGGCCAGCATGATGATGATATAAGGTCGGTTCACTTTAATTGCCAAAGCTGCCAATAGCAGACAAACTACTGCCAGCCACAGACTCAGACAACAAATGATATCAAGCCACAGGCCTTCGTTGTGCCGACTATGTTTTCTCATTTGGGTCACCTCATATACAACCTATCATACCTGATTGAGCTGCCTGGGACTACTATGTGCTTTCTTTTAAATCTGTCTGGTTAAGATGACTTGACACCATTTTGGAGGCTTAATGGTTGCGGCTTGTTTGATACTATAAAAACCATCATGAAATCAAAACAAAAAAGCCGCATCAATCAGGGGCTTCCCCCCAACTGACGCGGATAGTTTTAGATACGTTTGCTCACCGGCGGTACATCTTAAATTCTAAAAATAAATCATTATATAACCCAACCTTTGCCGGCGGGAGGTCTGAGTAGATCTCCAGATGCTTCATGGTCTCGTCATCTGGATAGAACTGCCGATCATTTTGAACGCTTTTTGGCAGCAGTTTTTTGGCTGCGGCGTTTGGCGTCGCATAGCCGACATATTCGGCATTTTGGGCGGCGTTTTTGGGTTCCATCATGAAGTTGAGAAAGGCGTATATGGCTTTGAAATGTTTGGCGGTTTTTGGAATGACCAAGTTGTCAAACCAGAGATTGCTGCCTTCTCGCGGAACGACATAGTGCAGGTGTTTATTGTTGGCCAGCATTTCACTGGCTTCACCTGACCAGTCGACAGCGATTTTAGCTTCGTTTTCAGCCATATACATTTTGATTTCATCGGCGACAACTGCCTTGACGTTGGGCGACAATTGATCGAGTTTGGCTTTGGCCACTGCCAGCGTCTGCGGATTGGTTTCGTTAACTGACTGGCCCATTGAGATCAAAGCCGGCGCGAAAACATCACGCGCGGAATCAATCAGCATGATCGAATCTTTGAACTTAGGATTCCATAACTGATTCCAGTGCTGAACTTCACTGGCTTTGACAAACTTGTCATTATAAATGATCCCCAGTGTCCCCCAGAAATAAGGAATGCTGTATTTATTGCCAGGATCGAATTCCTTATTGATCAAGCGCGGATCCATATTCTGCATCCCATTTAATTTACTTTTATCGAGCGGCAATAGCAGATGCGCCTTTTTCATTTTCTCAATCATATAATCCGACGGGACGGTCAAATCGTAGCTGGTGCCGCCTTGCTGGATTTTGGTGAACATGGCCTCATTGGAATCAAATGTTTCCTGATTCACGTGATAGCCGGTTTGCTTTTCAAATTTACTGATTAGTGCCGGGTCGATGTAATCGCCCCAGTTGAAAAGATTCAGCGTGTTGTCGCCGGTATTGCCTTGCGACTTTTGCAGGTCTTGGCTCCAAACCGCTAATCCCAGGCAAACGGCCAGGATGGCGACCGCAATACTAATGAGTCGTTTCATTGATCAACGCCTCGCTTTCTCGCTTGTGTTTGGCCCGCCGACTTTGACCCGCCCGCTGTAGGAAGTAGTAACCGACAACCAGTAGTAAGGCAAAGACGAACATGACCCCGGATAATGCATTGATTTCCAAGCTGATGCCTTGGCGGGCGCGAGCGTAAATCTCGACAGCCAACGTTTCAAACCCATTGCCGGTCACGAAGAAGGTCACCGCAAAGTCATCCAGCGAGTACGTAAATGCCATGAAGAATCCCGAGAAAATGCCAGGCGTGATGTAAGGCACGATGACGCGCGTCAGCACCTGATAGTTGGAAGCACCCAAATCACGAGCGGCGTCCAGCAAGGAATGACTCATTTCCTGCAGACGCGGCAGGATCATCAGCACCACAATAGGAATGGAAAAAGCAATGTGGCTCATCAGCACTGACCAGAATCCCAACGGAACTTTCAAGGCCGTGTAAAAAATCAGAAAGCTGGCCCCGATAATAACATCCGGACTTACCATCAAAATGTTGTTGAGTGACAAGACCGTATTTTTCATCACGGGACGGCTGGTTCGATCAATGGCCAGCGCGCCCAATGCACCGATAATCGTCGCAATTAAGCTTGATAACAACGCCACCAGCAACGTATCCAAAACAATCTGAATCATCCGCGTGTCCGCAAAGAGCTCGGCATAATGTTTCCATGTAAAGCCGGAGAAGTTGCTCATCCGATCCCCAGTCGAAAATGAATAGATCACAAGATAAAAAATCGGCACGTACAGACAGATGAACACGAAAATCAGATAAAGGTTGGACCATTTAAACTTACGCTTCATGCCGGCGCACCCCCTTCTTCTTTCGCTCACCGGTCAGGAACATGATGATAAACATGGCGACAATCAAAACAACGCCGATCGTTGAGCCCATGCCCCAGTTCATTGTCGTCAAAAAATGCTCTTCAATGGCGGTACCAAGGGTGATGACCCGATTCCCGCCAATTAACCGGGTTAACATGAACAGGCTTAAACTGGGAATGAAAACTGCCTGGACCCCTGACTTGACCCCTGAAATCGTCAACGGCCAAATCACTTTAGTAAAGGTCTGCCAGCCGTTTGCGCCCAGATCCTGCGAGGCATTCACCAAGTTTTCCGGTAGTTCTTCAATCGCATTGAAGATCGGCAGAATCATGAACGGAATTTCGATGTAGGCAGCAACGAAAATAAAGCTGAAATCAGTAAAGAGAAATTGCTGTGGTGCAATCCCAAACATCCCTAAGAAACTGTTGACCCCGCCGTCCTGGCTGAAGATGCCGATGAACGCATACGCTTTTAGCAACAAGTTGATCCACGTCGGTAAAATGATCAGCAATAGCCACAATTGCTTATGCTTGGCATAATGCAGCAGATAAGCAGTCGGATAACTGATCAGTAACGTGGCAAAGGTGATCAAAAAAGCATACCAAACCGAATTAATCGTCATCATAATATAAGTGCCGGATTTAAAATAAGTTTGGTAATTCGCCAAGGTAAAATGGCCGCTGATATCAAAAAAGCTTTGATAAACGATCAATACCATCGGCGCGATGACAAATAGTGCGAGCCACATCACATAAGGCATGTAAAATGCAACATTCGTGGTGGATTTTTTCACGATGACCCTCCTCAGATTCAAAATCTAATGGTACCTGCCAAGTGTTGGTTTTTCCAGACTACAAACGCCGACAGAACACCGATCCCCCTACCACGGATCAGTCGCCTTCATAGGTTTCCAGCCGTGCGTCGAATTCTTCTTCAGACTCGTTCAACCGCATGACGTGAATATCTTCAGGATCAAAGGTTAATCCGACTGTTTCCCCGTCTTTTGCCGGATTCGTCGAGTGAATCAACCATTCATTTTTCAATTGGTCGTAAGCGACAATTTCGTAATAATCGCCGCGGAACAATTGGGTGTCGACTTCAACATTCACTTTACCGGCATCGGCCGCCGTAATGTCCAAGTCTTCCGGGCGCAGGACAACTTCAACGGGTTCATTTGGCCGCATACCGGCGTCGGCGCATTCAAACTGTTTGCCATTGAATTCAACCAGGAAGTCTTTAATCATATGGCCTGGGATGATATTGCTTTCACCAATGAAGTCGGCAACAAAGTGATTGACCGGTTCATCGTAAATATCGACCGGCGTGCCACTCTGCTGAACCTGGCCATCGTTCATGACAAAAATTTCATCCGACAATGCCAGTGCTTCTTCCTGATCATGGGTCACAAATAAGAAGGTGATCCCCAAACGTTCCTGCAATTCGCGCAGCTCGTACTGCATGTCCTTACGCAGCTTGGCATCAAGCGCTGATAACGGTTCGTCTAAAAGCAACACTTGCGGCTCAAGAACAATTGCCCGGGCAATGGCGACGCGCTGTTGCTGGCCGCCTGACAACTCGGAAATTTCCCGGTCGGCATATCCTTGTAGCCGAACCATTTTAAGCGCGTCCGTTACCTTGGTCTGAATCGTTTCCTTGCTCATACGATGCAACCGCAATCCAAACGCAACATTGTCAAAGACGTTAAGGTGCGGAAATAACGCATAATCCTGGAAAACGGTATTCACTTTGCGTTGGTTAGCCGGGACATCGTTTATTTTTTTGCCATCAAAAAGAACTTCGCCTTCCGAAACATCCAAAAATCCCGCAATCGCGCGCAAAATCGTTGTTTTACCGGAGCCGGACGGGCCGAGCAGCGTATAAAATTTTCCTTGTTCGATTTCGATATTGACATCTTTTAATACTTGCGTGTCGCCATAACGTTTGCCGACATGCTTCAGTTCCACAATAATGTTGCTCAATGACCCCCACTCCTTATAGATAAGATGCTGTCGCAACCAGCAGGCACTTGCTGCGACCCGTTGCTGCGTTGACAAGTTGATGTTGTTTCGTTGCGTGAAAATAAATGGTTTCGCCTTTTTTGGCAACATAAGCCTGATCGCCCAGCAGCAGTTTTACTTTGCCGCTGACAACGTAAACAAAGGTCTCAGCCGGAGATGGTTCAAACGTTTTAAAAATGCCGTCCGGGGCAAAATCAATCATCACCGGCTCCATCTCATTCTCATTACTTTCCGGTACCAACCACTTCAGTTGATAGCCTTTGTCTTCATCCAGATAAGTGACCTGATCTTCTTCGTGGTAAACCAGCGAATCAACCGGCTCTTCCCGGAAAAAGTCTGCTGGAGACTCGCCTAAAACGCTCAGAATATCAAAGAAAGTCTCGAGTGACGGTGAACTCTGGTCATGTTCAACCTGCGAAATATACCCTTTCGATAAGTCGGTCCGCTCCCCGAGTTCTTCCTGTGTCAGGTTTTTTCGAATGCGCAGATCACGAATTTTACTACCAATATCCATGGCACACCGCCTTTTTAGGTTTCGTTAAACTAAACTTCAAGTTTACTGACTCTGCCTATTATACAAATGTCATGCACCAACGCAAGCTTTTATAACTGAGATGGGCAAAATATTTTCAAGCGGGACTGCCTAGATGAGAATTTAATGAATATCGCCACAAATCGGTAGCAGCACAAAAACGGCGGCATCGCATTTTCTTTTAAGAAAAGGATGCCGCCGTTCGTTTATCTATTGAGAATAGTGCTGCTCTGTAGCCGGGCTTCTAAGATCAGACTTCCTCCAAAGACGTCAGAGTCGCTGCGTTTTCGGTAAAGTTGACATTTTGATTCAGCCGCTGGGCCATCGTCATGGTGATGTAGCCTTTTTCCATCAAATCATGGATGGCTGTTCGTTCTGCGGCAAACGCGATGGCGCGCAATCGACTTAGCTCATGTTCGTACTGGGTGGATTTATGCGTATTCAATGCCTTGACCGAGGCGATGCGATTGCGATATTGAACAATCAATGAATAAATCACCTGGCGATTGTAATGGTGGGCCTTGTTTTCCTTTTGGCGGAGAAACTTCGACAAGTACTTCAACCCGCCTTTTGCCGTTTCTTTTTCAATGAATAATTTCTCGTTAAAGAAGCGATGCGAGCGGTTTTGCTCACTGGCCACGGTGTACCAGAAGTGTGATAGGCGCAATGCCGAGCGGTCAAAAAGCATCCGCAACGTTGGCCGCCCCGATCGTTTGGCCATGGAGTCCAGATCATCCATTCGGTGCTTTAATCGCTTGCGTGCTTTGGCATAACTCTTCGACATGATTTTGTTTTCCCGCCACAAATCGTCCAATGCATATAATTCGCCTTGAACACCGACTTTGCGCAGGTCAAGTTCGTCTTGGACCAGTGGCGGAATTGCGGCACCGGTGTCTTCAGCCAGTTCCAGTCGCCGAATCAGATTCTGATATTCCGCGATGAGATCCAATGCCGCTTTTTGATTATTTTCCCGGCGCTCTGATTCAACGCGGCGCACGGCCATTTGGTACACAAACATCTGCGCCTGACTCATCGAAATAATCCGGACATCATTGGCGTGATCCTCATCAACTTCAGTCTCATCATCAGTCGCCGCGATGGTGGAACCACGCGTTTGCAAAGGTGCGACAGATCGGGTTACGATCGGCAAGGCTATGATCGCAACAATCAGACTCAGCACCACAACGCCTGCCGCAATAAATAACATCAGGCTGCGCTCAGGGAACGGATCACCATTGGCCAGTGCAGCCGGTACGGCAAACACCCCGACCAAGGTGATGGCACCGCGAACTCCTGAAATGCCACTCAACAAGGCTGCGCGCCATGAAGGCTGGTTGCCTTTTGACCGCACTGTCAGCAACATGTAGCCATAAATCCATAAGGTTCGCAAAATCAGAATGCCCAGATAGACCAACACGACAAAGCCGAGTGCCTGTAACGTGCTGACTTCATGATCAGCAATCGTATCGCGCATCGCCACCGGAAGCTCAATGCCCAGAATCAGGAAAATAATTCCGTTAAGCGTGTAAACAATTAAATCCCAAGTCCGCTCTGACACGATTCTTAGTTCCGGCAAAGCGGCCACATATCGATTGTGTTGTGTATTGCTCAGTAACCCCGCCACAACCACAGCAATGACGCCGGAAGCATGCATGAACTCGTCAACAATCAAATAAATAAAAAATGGCGTTAACACCTGCAAAATCGTATGCAGAATCACATCATTGATCCCTTGTTGCAACAGCCAGTTACGACTCAAGTTGATGATCCCGATTAAAACAAGCCCAGCCATTGCGCCAACTAACGCCACATAGAAGAAATCCTGAACCGCGTGTCCAAAAGCAAATGTCCCGGTCAGCGTTGCGGCAATACCATATTTGAAGCCGATCAAGCCGCTGGCATCATTGATCAGGCTTTCACCGCTGACCAAGTGCAAGACCCCACTCGGCAGATGCGTCCGCTTGGCCAGGCTCTGAACCGCAATCGGATCAGTCGGGCTGAGAATCGCGGCCAAGGCAAAACTTGCAGGCAGCGGCAATGGCGGGATCAGGAAATGAATCAAGTAACCGCCAACCAACATCGTTGCAAAGACCAGAAAAATCGCATTTCCGATGATCGGACCGCGCAATTCCCACAACTCCCGCCGTGGAAAATGCCGCCCATCGTAATACAAAAGCGGCGCAATGAACAAAAGCATGAACCAGTCAGTCGCTAAGTTTATCGTTAAATGAAAAAACAAAGCCGCGCCGAGTCCCAGCGCGACTTGAATCAAAGATACCGGGACAGCGACAATGTAGTGGCTGAGCACGTTTGACACGATGACCAGCGCCATCAAAAACAAGACGGCTTCGACTAAATGCATTGTGGGGCCCCTTTCTTTTATTTTGAATGTAGGCTACGACTGCAAGGGTTCGCCAATGATGCGGACTTCAGTTTCCAAATCGACACCAAATTTGGCTTTAACCGTTTTCTGGATCAGGTGAATCATATCCAGATAATCAGTAGCAGTTGCGTCGCCTAAATTGATGATAAAGCCTGCATGCTTCATTGAAACCTGCGCACCACCAATAATGTGGCCTTGCAGTCCGGCCTTTTGAATCATCGGGCCGACAAAATGATGCGGCGGCCGCTTAAAGACTGAACCGCAAGACGGATATTCCAATGGCTGTTTAGCCGCCCGTCTTGCATTCAGTTCGTCCATTTTGGCGCGAATTGCCGGTTTATCGCCGGGTTTCAGGGAAAAAGTAACGCTTAAGACAACATCGCCGGTATCCTGAACAATACTATGGCGATACCAGAACTTCAATTCGCGATGGTTATAGGTTTTGAATTCACCTGCGCGCGTCAACACATGGGCGCTGCTGATAACATTGCAGACTTCACCGCCGTATGCCCCAGCATTCATGAAAAGTGCGCCGCCGACACTACCTGGAATCCCGGCCGCGAACTCAAGACCGGTCAATCCGGCGCGATACGCAGCTTCGGTCGTGTCAATGAGGCGTGCGCCAGCCTGAGCCGTTACGGTGTTATCGTTCACCGTAATCTCGTTCATGGCCGTCAAAATCAAGACCAGCCCACGGATACCGCCATCGCGCACAATTAAATTACTTGCGTTTCCGATGACCGTCAAAGGCAAATGCTGTTCCCGCGCCGATTCAACCAGAGTCCGGACCTCGGCAACGTTTTTAGGAAAAGCCAGTAAATCGGCTGGCCCACCGGTTTTTGTAAACGTATAATGGCTTAACGGTTCATCATGCATGATAGTGATCCCTTCAAGCATCCGTGGTGCATCTACCACAACATCAGGTCCTTTCAAAAAGACTACTTATATATTTTAGCAGAAATTGAGGCTTGTGAACACTTACCTCTCCGTGCGTTTGTTAGAAAAGTCTAGTAGAATAAAAGAGCAATGTAGCGATAGGAGTGAACGTTTTGAAATTAATTTCATGGAACGTGAATGGCTTGCGGGCCGTCTTAAAAAAAGACTTTATGACCATTTTTAATGAACTGGATGCTGATTGGTTTTGTCTTCAGGAAACCAAAATGCAGGCAGGCCAAGTGAAGCTTGACCTTCCTGGCTACTATCAGTATTTTAACTACGCGGAACGCAAAGGCTATTCAGGCACCGCGATTTTTACGAAACACGAACCGCTCAATGTGACTTACGGCATGGGCATTCCCGAGCACGATAAGGAAGGCCGCATCATTACGCTTGAATATCCCAAGTTTTACTTGATGACGGTTTACACTCCCAACTCTGGCGGCGAGCTCAAGCGACTCGATTATCGTCAACAGTGGGATAAGGATTTTCGTGCCTACACTAACCAGTTGGCGGAAAAAAAGCCGCTTGTGTATTGCGGCGATTTAAACGTTGCTCATGAACCGATCGACCTTAAGAATGATAAGACCAATCACCATAACGCTGGGTTCACCGATGAGGAACGTGCCGATTTTACCAAGCAGCTTAAGAGCGGCTTTATCGACACTTTCCGCCATCTGTATCCCAATACGGTCACTTATTCTTGGTGGAGCTATCGGTTCCACGCGCGCGCCAATAATGCCGGGTGGCGGATTGACTACTTTGTTGCCAGTTCAAACTTTCAGCCGTATGTCAAAGATGCCAAAATTTTAACCGACGTCATGGGCAGTGATCACTGTCCGGTTGAACTCATCACGCAGGATTTACTATAGGAGCGTGAAATAATGGATTTTATTGCCATGGACTTTGAAACCGCCAATCGCAAACGGGCCTCAGCCTGTTCGCTTGCCTTAGTGGTTGTGCAGCAAAATCGGGTTGTCGATAGTTTTTATACGCTCATCAACCCGCAGATGCGCTTTGACCCGCAAAATATTCGCATTCACGGGATCACACCGGATATGGTTCAAAACCAGCCGACTTTTGACCAGGTTTGGCCGCATATCCAGATGTTTTATACTCCGGGTCGCATTGTCACGGCTCACAATGCCCCGTTCGATGTGTCGGTGTTGCGCCTGACACTTGACCGGTATGGCATCACTGCGCCGCGCTATCAGGTGATCGACACTGTTCGGACTTCACGGCAATTTTTACCGAAGCTGCCAAATCATCGGTTGGATACGGTCAGTGCAGCGTTAAAAATCCCACTGGAACATCACCACAACGCGTTGGCAGATAGTTATGCCTGCGCGCGGATTCTCATTGCCGAGAACAAACATTTTGGTGAAGCCCGAACGAAAGCTATGATGAAGTTGGCTAAGGCCGGTTAATACCAAAGCGAAAGAGGCTGAGCCATAATTTTGCGCGAACGTTCGCAGATTAGTAAATCCCGAACGATTTAAAAGTTTTAGGCAATAAATTCCTTGCCGTGCCAAACTCCGCAATCTCCGGCCAGCTGGGGCTGGAACGCTGTGACGGCGCTTTGAGCCAGAAAACCGCTGTCTCAAAGTCGCCTAACAACATCAGCGACAAGATCGGTCACTGTGTTGTTTGCACGGCTGAGCCCCATCTGGCCTACGATTGCTCCGCCTTGGCACTCATATCTTAAATAACTCCACCGTATTACCATAGGGAAACAAAAAAGCGAACATACGCTTATCATCACGGTATGTTCGCTTTTTATTGTGGCTATGAATTATGACTCAGCCTTTTTAAAAGATAGCGTTGTTCCTGCAATATCACTTTTTAGCAACGCTACGCTCAGATTTCCAAATGCTAAAGGACGTTTTCATCGACTGCCACAAGCCTGAACCGGAGTAAACCAATACATTGTTCCGGTAGACTTTTACCGTAAACATGGTAAACAGCACGAGGAAGACGAGGCTGATGGCGACGCTGATCCACGCCTCGCCCATGCTGGCCCGTCCTAGTGACATCTGGGTGGGCATCACGAAGACATTCAGGAATGGAACATAGCTGGTAATCTGTGCCAATGCCGAATCGCTTGACTGAGCCGCAATCGTAATGAAATACCCAATCAACCCCAACATGCTAATCGGCATAGCTGCCTGCTGAACCTGTTCCTGATTGGAAACCAGCGAACCGGTCAACGCCGCCAGTACTGAGTAGGTCAAGGTGCCGATGATGAAGAAAACGACAATCATCGCTGTGGTGCCAGACACCAGAATCGAAAAGTCAAACTGTTTCAAAACACCGGACACAAACGACTGATTTTTGACGAATTGCCAACTAATCACCCCGGCAACCACATAAATTGCTAGCTGCGTCAGTAACAGCGCGAAGATTCCGGCCAGTTTACCGAAGAATTGGGTGGTCGCGCTCACCGAGGACAAAAGAATCTCCATAATGCGCGAGCCTTTTTCCGTGGCAATTTCCTGAGCAAGAATCGAGCCGTAAACCATGGTCACCATCAAGATTAAAATCATGGCCACAACCGCAACCCCGTGATTCATCAATTGCGTTGAGTTTGACTTGGTCACCTGTTTGCCGTTTTCAATGGCCACCGTTTTGGTGCTGACCATTGGCGGTTGCGTCAGTGCACTGACCTGCGCTGCCGTGAGATGCATACTTGCCGCGGTGCTGCTAAGTTTCAAGCCACTGAGTGCCGTGACCAAAGTGGTTTTATCAACCTCTTGGCCGTTATCCCGCGAAACATAGCGCGAACGGAATTGATCTTTGGCATTGACAGTTAAAATGCCGTCAACTTTCTCATCGTTCAGCGCCGCATCAGCCTTTTTACTCGATGAGTACACTTTAAAATGCAAATCATCGTTGTTTTGCTTACTTAATGCTTGGCTGACCGCGCTGACGTCACTGACAACTGCCACTTGGGCGGGTGCCTGCGTTTTGGCAATGTAAAAAGCAATGCCGAATCCAATCGCCAGAAAAAGCAATGGCGATAAGACCAAAAAGATCCACGAACCGCTTTTGGCATTCTTTTTGTAAACCTGACTCATGACGACCCAGAATTTATGCATGTGTTTCACCCACTTTCAAGCGGAAAATCTCATCAAGCGTTGGCGGTTGTTGCCGAAATTCCGGTATGTACCCATTGGCGACCGCTTTTTCAAAAATCTGGCGGCCCACTGCCGGATCTGCCAGCGTCAATTCAAATTCCTGACCATGTTGACGAATATTCGTCACACCGTCAAAGGCTTACAAGTCTTCCTGGGATAAGCCTGACTCAATGAAGAGTTTCGTCCGGCCAAAGCTTTCGCGGATATCACCGACAGCGCCGTTTAAGACCATTTTTCCTTGCTTCAGCATCACCAAATGATCCGAGATGGCTTCGACATTGGCCATATCGTGGCTGGAATAAATAATCGCCGCGCCATTGTCTTTTAGCATCTCAATACCAGCCATTAACAAGCTCGCATTGACCGGATCCAGTCCTGAGAAAGGCTCATCTAGGATCACCAGTTTAGGCATATGAATCATGGTCGCAATCACTTGCACTTTTTGCTGGTTACCTTTGCTCAGGTCCTTGATTTTATCGGTTGCCTTGCCTTTAACCTGAAAACGTTCCAGCCATTCGGGAATCCGGGCTTTCACATCCGCCGTCTTCATCCCGCGCAATCGGGCAAAATAAATAATCTGATCCTGCACGCGCATCTTCGGGTATAAACCGCGTTCTTCAGGCAAATAGCCGATGATGTCATAATCCTTGGCCGTTAACGGGTGGTCATTCCAGGTAATCGTTCCGGAGTCTGGGGTCAAAAAATTCAAAATCATTCGAAACGTTGTTGTTTTACCGGCACCGTTTTGGCCAATTAGTCCCATAATTTCGCCAGGCTTGACGGTAAAACTCACATCATCAACCGCCGTCATGGTGCCAAAAGTCTTGACGAGATCTTTAACTGCTAACATTGCACACCTACTTTCTTAATTCATGTCATGCTCCACATTGCTAACAGTGTAGCATGTATACTTTGCTTATCAAAATATAATTTTTAACTATCATAGCCAATGATTAACCTGTTACACTAAAAATAGCACTAGAGCCACCACTGGTCTTAGTGCTATTTTAGTTGAAGTTAAAATAAAAATCATTGGCGCTACGCTCATTTTAAGCTCTGAAGCAATGTTTCATAGCGCTTACCCTGAGGAACAAATTCAAGATGACGGGTTGTATCCGACTGCTCATCTTTTTGAAAGTGCACCAGCAAATCGGCTTCGGGTTCGCTTGCACCCAGAAAATCCGGCCATTCAACGACTGAAACGCCGTCACCTTCAAAGTATTCTTCAAGTCCAAGATCTTCGGCACCACCATCTTCCAAGCGATAAAGATCCATATGATACAGTGGCAGCCGACCGTGACGATATTCGCGAATAATCGTAAACGTCGGGCTTTTGACATAATCCGTAATACCCAGTCCCTTAGCCAAACCTTTGGTAAAGCTGGTTTTGCCAGCGCCAAGATCACCATCCAAGAGAAGGACATCTCCTACCTGTAAATGCGGACCTAGCGAAGCGGCGAATGACTGTAGTTCGGCTTCGCTGGTAAAATCTTTTTTCAAACTTGTCATAGCAAGGTCTGGGCCGCTGTGATAATGGCCAACTTGTAGACGTCTTCTTCGTTAGCGCCACGACTGAGGTCGGAAACCGGCTGATTCAAGCCTTGCAGAATCGGGCCGATGGCTTCAAAGCCGCCAAACCGCTGGGCAATTTTGTAGCCAATGTTTCCGGATTGCAATTCCGGGAAAATAAATACGTTGGCTTCACCGGCAACTTTGGACTCGGGCGCCTTTTGCTTGGCGACAGTCGGGACAAACGCCGCATCAAACTGCAACTCACCATCCAATGCCAAATCCGGTGCCAGCTCGTGAGCTTTCTGGGTTGCGGCCACCACTTTGTCCACTTGTGGTCCCTTAGCGCTTCCTTTAGTCGAAAATGACAACAAGGCAACTCGTGGCGGATCAATGTCAAATAAAGCAGCGGTTTTCGCTGATTCAACCGCAATTTCTGCCAGTTGATCGGCATCCGGATCGATATTAATCGCATTATCCGCAAATAAGTATCGTTCATCCCGGCCACGTTGCATGATAAACGCGCCGCTAACAAGATGAACGCCGGGACGGGTCTTGATGATTTGTAAAGCCGGCCGCACGGTATCCGCCGTTGAATGCACCGCACCGGAAACCATGCCGTCTGCTTCCTTCATGTAAACAAGCATGGTGCCAAAATAATTGGCATCCTGGACAATCTTTTCCGCCTGTTCCGGAGTTGCTTTGCCTTTACGCCGCTCAACGAACGCGGTCACCATCTTGGCGTGAAGATCATCATGCTCAGGATCGCGAACCGTCAACTTGCTTAAATCCCAGCTTTTTTCGGTTGCCAGGTTATGAATTTTCTCAGGGTTACCCAGTACAATCGCCTGCACCAATCCATCGGCGGTCAGTCGTACCGCGGCTCCTAAAACCCGCGGATCCTCGCCTTCCGGAAATACAATGCGCAAATGCTTGTCGTTAATCTTGTCTTTTAAGCTTTCAAATAAATCCAAATCTTATCCCTCCATAAAAGCGCTTTATTCCTTAACATCATACCGTTTTTATCGGGTCGTGACCAGCGGAAGACAATGGAAAAACACTTTGCGTGACTTGATTAACTCGCCGCAGTCACGGTTTCTGGCAGTTGCCAATTAATCGGCGTTTCGCCCATTTTTTTCAACGCTTCATTGGTACGTGAAAATGGCCGACTGCCGAAAAAGCCGCGAGACGCTGACAATGGACTTGGGTGCGCGGAGGCAATGATGGCATTTTTGCTGGTATCAATCAACGCAGCTTTCTTCTTGGCAGCATTGCCCCACAAAATAAACACAACCCCGCCACGCGCAGATAAAGCCGCAATTGCTGCATCGGTCAGCTCCTCCCAACCATGATTCTGGTGGGAATAAGCCCGGCCTGCCTGCACGGTCAAGACCGCATTCAGCAACAAGACCCCTTGATCGGCCCACGCCTTTAGATACCCGTGATGCACCGGCGGATAACCTAAATCGCTTTGTAATTCTTTATAAATGTTTTGCAACGACGGCGGCAATGCCACACCAGGCGCCACGGCAAAACTCGCCCCCACCGCCTGATGCGGATTATGGTACGGATCCTGTCCCAAAATGACCACTTTGACATCATGAAATGGCGTCCATTCGAATGCCTGAAAAATGTGATGCATTTCCGGATAAATTGTTTTGGTCGTGTATTCTTCCTTTAAGAACTCATGCAGCCGGGCATACTCGGGACTTTCAAAAATCGGTTCCAGCACCGTCTGCCAATCATTATGTATTAATGTTTTCAAAAGCTGCACCTCCGCAAATAGTGTACAAGAATCCCTGCGCGTTTGCTACCGGGCAACCGCTTTTCATGCTAAAATTAAGGACGTAATCGCACCATGACAAACCGGAGGGAACAGTAATATGATCAAACTTATTGCATCAGACATGGATGGCACGCTTTTGAATGACAAAATGGAAGTCTCAGACGAAAATGCCAAGGCCATTCGTGAAGCGCAAGCCGCTGGTATCGAGTTCATGGTTGCCACCGGGCGTGGTGTTACCGAAGCCAAGCCATTATTGGCGGCACAGCAGCTAAAGCCCGCGTTCATCACGTTAAACGGTGCCATGGTTTTTGACGAGGCCGGCAAACCGGTTGTCACCATCCCTATCGCCGATGATTTAAGCCAGTACGTTATCGATACTTTACAAGCAGCCGACATCTACTTTGAAATCACAACTAACAAAGGCGTCTTTTCCGACAGTCGGGTTAAGCGCATTCAGAACGTGGCAGACTTGCTAGTCGATCTCAACCCTGATACCACTTACAAGCTCGCCGTTGCTTTGGCGGCTGCCCGGTTGGAAATCATGAATATTAATTATGTGGATGACTATCAAAAATTACTGGACGATCCGACGATTCAGATTATGAAAATCATCGCTTACACCGGCGAAACACCTGACATTTTAAAGGCCCCGGCTAAAGTATTTAAAGCGACCGGCAAATTAAGTGTCACATCCAGTTCCGTTAACAATATTGAAGTCAACAATATTAAGGCGCAGAAAGGTTATGCGGTTGAGGCTTATGCCAAACAGAAAGGGATCACAATGGATGAGGTCATGGCCATCGGTGATAATCTGAATGATGCCAGCATGATCAAAATGGCCAAATACGGCATCGCCATGGGCAACGCGATCCCTGAAATCACCGACTTAGCTTGGGGTACAACCGGCACCAATGGCGAAAATGGCGTTGCCGAGGCGATTCGCAAAGCCATTCGGATCAATAAAGCGGAAGCAACTAACGCGCGTTTCTAGGATTGGCAGCTGAACCACATCATGCAAGCCTTCAAGGGAGGTTAGCAAATGGCGTTATATCTTGACATCAATGCATTGAGTACCGGCAGTCTTAGTGTGGTCAAAACCGACAATGGTAAGCCTGCCTACATTCTGACCGCCCGTCACGGTCTCATTAACGGTGGTTTCGATTTGAATACGCTCAGTGGCAACCCGTTAGGTTCGATCCGGCAGAAAACGGTCAGTGTTTTCCCGCGATATGACCTGTACATCGCCAACCGGAATGTTGCCAGCGTCAAAAAGATGTTCGGCGTCTGGCACCAGTTTATTTTTATTTCAAAACTCAACTGGGTGGCTATGGGGAATCTCTTAAATAACCATTACCAGGTCTTCCACGGCGTTAAAACGATTTTCAGTGCTGAAGAAGTTGCCCCGGCGATCGTCAAGCTAACCATTCCTAACAATCGTGACATTCCAGCCGCCATTTTGCTAGCCGCCATCCTCGATCGCTTCCGCCACGTCGGCGTTGCCGATCCGCTCAAACGTTACGAGTACGGCCTGGACTTTCCGGATTAGCGTCTGGGTTTAAAACAGCTTAGGGCAATTAGTCCCTTGCCGTGCCAAACTCCGCAATCTCCGGCCAGCTGGGCTGGCGACCGCGAAGCTAGAGTGGTGGGCACAACTTAGAGCCTCTGCAAAATCGGCAGAGGCTCTAAGCTCGGCCTTGTACTACGCCGGGAAGATCGCCCGGCTAGTACAATTGCACCACTGAGCCCCATCTGGCCTACGATTGCTCCGCCTTGGCACTAACATCTGAATAATCCTACCGAATTACCTTCGGGAAACAAAATGAACATCCTCCGTCATTATTGGGGGATGTTCATATTTTATTTGTGGCTATAAATTATGACCCAAGCTTTTGCTTTGTTTAGTCCGTGGCGTCTCTGCCGCAAATCTCAGCCGCTACTCACCCACCGGCCGAACCATATGATCATAACGGTGACTGCCGATCATGAGTTCACCGTTTTTGACAAAGCCATTGCGTTCATAAAGTTTCTTGGCGCGCGGGTTTTGCTGGTCGACGTTCAGACTCACAACCTCCGCTTTGTGTGCGCGGGCAACCGGGTCAGCGGCTTGCAGCAATTTTGTGCCGATACCATGGCCTTGAGCACTTGGGGCTACGGCCAGTGTGTCCAGATACCATTCGCCCGGGTAAGTTTCCGTATCCGTAAACAGCGATGATTGTGGCGTTAAGCCCAGCTTTGGCAATAACGGCTGCAAGGCGTCATCAATGTGTGCCTCCTGTTCGTGCAGATATCCGACTGCGATGCCTTCAATTTTGCCATTTTGATCGGCCACGAGCATCTGGGGATAGCCGTAGCGATAAGTCGGCAGAAGAAATGCCTGTTGCAATACTGCATAAAGCGTCTGCTTCGGCACGCGCATCAGTTGCGGAATTTCCATTTCGGTAAAAACAATATCAATCAGCGGTGCCACCTGAGCAGCATCCGCAGGTTTACTTGGACGTATGATCACAAAAATCGCTCCTTTTTCTTGTTGTTTATTATAGCAAAAAAAGCGAACGTTCGCGTGTTACCGCTTCCGAATCATTAATCAAATGTTTTTAAGCGAATAAGTCCAATTTTCCGCCGTTCTGGGTTAAAATATGTGAAGAGTTGTGTTGGCTTGCCGCCTACTAGATATAGTCAAGTGGTATAGCTACAACGCAATATCTTGTTCCAAATTTTCTTTTTGGCGCGACCCTGTTTGGCAAACCATGCGGGACCGACGAACGGAGGTGAGGAGCAGAAAACTATTTGAAGGAGCGTACTGGGTTGAAAGTTACTTTCAAGGACGTCACGATGTCCTACGATGGCAAGACAGATACCCTGAAGGATCTGAATTTTACCATTCCCGACGGCACGCTGGTTTCCCTGCTGGGTCCTTCCGGCGGCGGTAAAACCACAACGTTGAATTTGATTTCAGGGTTGTTGTCCCCTACTGCTGGGCAAATCTTTTTTGGTGACACCGATGTGACCAAAAAAGATGCCTTAGCCCGTAAAGTCGGCATGGTATTTCAGAACTACAGTCTGTATCCGCACTTGTCAGTGTTAGACAATATCGCCTTTCCGCTGAAAATGGCTAAAGTCAGCAAGGCCGAGCGCCACGCTAAAGCTAAGGATCTTGCCAAGTTGGTCCATGTCGAAGACCAGCTTGACAAGAAACCGGGTGCCTTGTCTGGCGGCCAACAGCAGCGTGTCGCTATTGCGCGGGCGCTGGCCAAATCACCAAGCCTATTGTTGCTGGATGAACCGCTATCCAATCTTGATGCGCGGCTACGAATCGAGATGCGGGAAGAGATTCGCCGAATTCAGCGCGAAACCGGCGTTACGACCATCTTCGTCACCCATGACCAGGATGAAGCCTTGCATATTTCCGACAATATCATGGTCCTGGCCAATGGATCGATTCAGCAGTTCAGTTCACCGCAGACACTCTACGATCAGCCTAATAACCTGTTTGTGGCTAAGTTTATCGGCGAACCTGTCATTAACACCATTCCGGCACAGGCCTTAGCTGCCGATCTTGCAGGAGCCGTTCCGGAAGATATTTTGAAGCAAGCCGAAACCGCCGGCATTCGCAGCGAGGCACTTATCCCTTACGATGCCGGTGAGAATGTGTTGGCCAAACTTCATGGCAAGATTACCCAAAGTTCTAAATATGGCCGGGAAGCCACCGCCAATATTACTTACAACGGTGAACATCTCTTGTCGACCGAAATGGCCGGTGTTTCCGGTAGTCAACCGGAGTTGGATTTTTATCTCACCAAATCAGGATTCTTTCTCTTTGATCAGTCTGGCGCCTTGATTTTTGGTGGTGAAAGTCATGCTAAATGAAAAAGCCAGCTTTAAATCGACAGCCAAGGCAGCGTTGTATTTGCTGCCGATGCTCGTCATTACCATTACCTTTAACATCTGGCCGATCATCAATTCTTTTTTAATGAGCCTTTACACCAAGTATGACTTTTACACGGATAAGGTCAGCGGCTGGGGATTCGACAATTTCGTCTATCTTTGGAATGATCCGGATTTTCACCTTGCCGTCCGCAATACCTTGGTCTTTGTAGTTGGCGTGGTGCCGATAACGGTGATTTTGTCGCTGATCATTGCGTTGCTGCTGAATCAGGTCAAGATCATTTCCGGCTTTTTCCGAACTGTCTACTTCTTGCCGTTCGTTACCAGTACCGTCGCCATTGCCATGGTCTGGAACTGGATGTTTCATGGTAACTACGGCTTGGTCAATTACTTCTTGAGTTGGTTTGGTGTTCATCCAATCAACTGGCTGACCGACCCGCATTATGCCTTGTTGGCGTTGATCATCATGAGTATTTGGAAAAGTCTTGGTTTTAACATCATTCTTTTCCTGGTTGGCTTGAACAACATCGATCACGGTTACTATGAAGCGGCGGAAATCGACGGTGCGAATGCCCGCCAGCGGTTCTGGAACATTACCATTCCGATGCTTTCGCCGATTACCTTCCTGGTTTCGGTCAACGGGATTATCGGTAGCTTCAAAGTCTTCGATGAAATCTTTGCCTTGTTCCAAGGAACACCGGGACCGGGCAAAGCCGATTTGACGATTGTGTATTACTTGTACCAGAAGTTTTACACCGAGTATAAGTATCCGATTGCCGCGGCATCAGGCGTTGTGCTTTTCTTCCTCATCTTGCTCGTGACACTCGTGCAGTTGTGGTATTCGCGCAAGCACGTTCACTATTAAGGGGGGAAGCAAAAAATGGCTAAAAAGCTCAGTAAGGTTTTACTTTATCTGATCGTTATTTTAGGGGCCATCACCATGCTGATCCCCTTCCTATGGATGATCTCGACGTCATTGAAAACAGCACCGGAAACCATTGCGGTACCGCCGATCTGGATTCCCAAGTTCCTGCAGTGGGGCAATTACGTCAGGGCATGGAATGAAGCACCGTTTGGTCAGTACTTTATTAACAGCATTATCGTCACGGTCGTCACCACGGTCGGCCAGCTTTTCACCAGTATTCTTGCCGCATTCGCCTTCGCACGGCTGAAGTTTTACGGCAAAAATATTTTGTTCATCATCTTTTTGGGAACGATGATGATTCCTGGGGAAATGCTGATCATCCCTAACTTTGTGACCTTGTCGCATTTAGGGCAAATCGACCACTATGGCGCGTTGATTCTGCCGTGGTTGGCCAGTTTCTTTACGGTTTTCACCTTGCGTCAAACATTCCAGTCCACCCCGGATCAGATTTATTACGCTGCCAAAATTGATGGCGCCTCGGACTGGAAATATCTATGGCAGGTGCTCGTTCCGATGAGCAAGTCCACCATCACGGCGGTGACCGTCCTTCAAGTCATCGGTTCATGGAACGCCTTCATGTGGCCGTTAATTGTCACCAACTCCGATAAGATGCGGACCCTGCCAGTCGGCTTGCAGGCCTTTACGACCGATGCCGGCACACAATATCAACTTTTGATGGCGGCTTCTACTTTCGTCATCATTCCAATGGTCATTTTGTATATCTTCTTACAGAAGTACATTATTGCTGGGATTTCTAAAGCTGGATTGAAAGGATAATCTATCAAAATGAAAAAGCAAAATTGGGTAAAACGAGTCTTACTTGCAATGCTGACGATCACACTGGTTGCTGTCTTGACCGCGTGTGGTAGCAACAGCAGCAGCAAATCCAGTTCCACGACTAAGAGCGATTCAGGCAAACGTGTCACCATCACCTTCTGGCATGGCATGAACGGTCCTTACCAAAAAGCCATCAACCAGATCATTACCGATTTCAACAAGAGTCAAAAGCAATACAAGGTAGTCGGAACCGCGCAAGGTAACTACACGGCTCTGCAGCAAAAGATCATGGCTGCTGCTAAGTCACGTAACTTGCCAACCATTGCTCAGACCACTTACACGACCGTTCCTGATTACGTTAAAAACGGGTTTATCACCCCACTCGATCAGTACATGCTGAAGGGTGACAACAAGATGAGTGCCAGCGACTTGAAGGATATTTATCCAGCCTTCCTGTCAAGCTCGAAGTATCAAGGCAAGTACTACAGTGTACCTTTCTCCAAATCAACCCGAATCCTTTTCTATAATGAAGCACTGATGAAGAAGTACAACATCGACAAGCCTAAGAGTTGGGAAGACATCAAAAAAGATGCCGACAAGCTGAAGGCTGATGGCGTTACCGCGATTGGTTTTGACAAGAGTTTCGATATGGAATTCGAAGGTCTCGCCCGTCAAGCCGGCAATCCGCTCATTTCCGCCAAGCCGTTGAAAGCCAACCTGGATACCAAGAAGACCATCACTGCAGCCAACTTCATCATGGACATGGTTAACAATGGTGAAGCCAAAACTGCAGGTGAAGATATTTACGGCGACAAGAACTTCACTTCCGGCAAGACCCTCTTCTATGCCGGTTCAAGTGCCGGGATCACGAACATGAAGCAAAATGCACCTAAAGACTTCAAGTGGGGCACCATGCCGCTGCCAAGCTACAAAGGCAAGAAAGCGACCGAACTCGCCGGTAACGATATCGTCCTCTTCAAGTCTGCTTCAGCCGACCAGCAAAAAGGTGCTTGGGCATTCATGAAGTTCCTGCTATCTGAAAAGGAAACTTCCAAGTGGGCCCAGTTGACCGGTTATGTTCCACTGCGTAAGTCCGCGGTTCAATCTGCTGACTTCAAGAAGTATCTGAACGAAAACGAAACCAGCAAGGCTGCGGTTGATTCCCTCGGCTTCGGCTTCCAGTCCACGGCATTCATCGGCTTCTCGGAATATCGTAACGATCTTCTGAACGCCGTTGATGCCATGCTGACGAAACACGAAAAGCCGGAACAGGCATTAAAGACCCTGCAAGGCCAAGCTGAAACCATTATCAAGACAAACAAGTAATCGCGCGAATCATTCACGCGGATGATTTAAACAATGCCTTGTTTAAAATAGCGTCGGACATGATCGACCCCAGAGATGCACCGCGTCTCTGGGGTCGATTTGTTTAAAAGCGATATTTGTTTAATATGGCTGATTTTGATAGCACGAATAATGCTCAGTTTCAAATTTTGACCGGCTTACAGTTCGTCGTCGTGATTCGCCCTAATAAAGATAAACCAGCCTAAATAGGCGAAGAAAGCCAATGCCACTCCACCAACAAGGAACACATGCTTGATGACTATCAATAGAATACAAGGAAGAACCACAAGAATGGCATAAAGAATTCCGAGAAATATTTTTCTAACTTTGTCCAAGGCTAGACCCTCCTCACAACTTTTACAGATCCATAAACATGAACACCCCAGTTGATCAACGTCCACTCTGACTTTGTCGGGTACTCAAAATACGATAACTACCACAATTCAAAAGCGAAAATTCTTTATTTGCTTTTCAAGCATCTGCGGAGTATGATCTAATGTTCTCAAAATATTGACGAGACATTGGAGGAAATCACGTGACTACGATTCGCTTTTTAAATGGCTTAAATACCATTGGCGGTAATATTGTCGAATTCGCCACTAAAACCAGCCGGGTCATTATGGACTTTGGGGTGGCAGCTGATTTAAGTCAAGAAACTGTAGCCTCGGCCCTTGAGCAAGGAAAACTGCCGCATGTGCCGGAACTCTTTTTCAATCAACCTGATCATTTTTCCGACGAAGCGATTTTTATCTCACATCTGCATATTGACCACATGGGTGCTTTGCAGTATTTGCAAAAGGACATCCCGATCTATCTTTCGGAACCATCCTACCGCCTCTATCGACTGCTCATTCAGTTAGGTATCGAAAAACCGGTTGCAAACCTGCATCCCCTCGCCTTTGAAACCTCGCTTGCGGTTGGCGATCTGACGGTCACTGGGTTTCATAGCGATCACGACGAGCCGGGTGTGATGGCGTTGCTGGTTGATGACGGTTCGCGCCGTTTTGCGCATTCAGGCGATGTCCGGCTCAACGGCCCGCATGCTGATCGGGTTCACGCATGGGCCAATCGCTTTAAGGAGGAAAAAGTGAGTCTTTTGATGCTGGAAGGCACCAGCTTTTCGTTTGACACGCCGATTCCTGCTGAGGATCAGAATCATCCCAGTGTGCCATTGACGGAAATGAGCCTGCAGACCAAGTTTCAGCAATTATTGGCGGATAGCTCTCAACTTGTGGTCATCAACCCTTACAATCGCAATTACGAGCGCTTAGCGGCGTTCCAAGCCTCGGCTCATGTCAATCATGTCAATGGTCGGCAAATGGTTTGGGAGCCAAATGAAGCTGCCATTTTAACAACCATGACCGGCACGCAACCCGATGCCATTCTCGGCCAAACGATCCAGCTGACTGACATTGCCCAGCAACCGCAACGCTACGTTCTTCAAAACAGCTTTGCAAATCTGGCCTCACTAGCAAACTTACCGATCAGCGCGTACGTCCACAGCAACGGCGAGCCACTGGGCGACTATGATCCCCGTTTCGCCCAGCTAAAAGATTGGCTAGCTGACCACAAGATGCCATTAGTGTTCATGAACGCCTCAGGACACGCGGCTCGTGAAGATCTGATTGAATTGGTCAAGGAAGTCAACCCCCGTGTCGTCGTGCCGTGGCACAGCTTCCATCCCGAACGCGAAGCTGACGCGATTGATGCCCAGACAAATGCCGATGTTCTATTGCCGGAAAAAGATTTGTATTACGATTTCAATCCTTTAACTGAAGAAGAATAGTTAGCAAAAAACAGGTTGCAAAGTGTCCTTGCAGCCTGTTTTTTAATGCTGGAATAGATCATCTACCGTTGTCTGTAGCTGCTTGGCTAAAGCAAAGGCTAAGGAAAGTGTTGGGTCATATTTATTGTTTTCAATGGCGTTAATGGTTTGGCGTGTGACGTTAACAGCATCGGCCAATTCCTGCTGGGTCAGATTTTGCCGGGTTCGAAGGGTGCGGATTTTATTTTCCATGGAACATCAAGGCGACCAAGCCAAAAATGAACACGATCGCTGTTAACACAATACTCATATATAAAATTCGACCTGGTTCTTTATCGGTTTTGTCAGCCTTATGCTTGAACCATTCGTAACCGCCCCACTGAATTACAACTGAGGTAATGATTACAAGTGAGATAAATGATGTCTCAGCGTCGTTTGTGTTGTTTGTCAACTGGACAAGATCGTAGATTGCCAATACAGTCAAAAGGAACACATAGGCGTATCCAGTTGATCTCTCCAAAAATTTGTGCTCCATTTCATCCATCTTTCTCAAGGAAGCCACCCCCTTAATGTCAAATCCTTTTTACATTCCAATTATATACCACCCAAAACAGATGTCAAAAGTTTTTGACTTTGTGACAGTCTAGCTTGTGTCTATAGACTAGCCGGCAAACTTTCAAAGATTTTGATTGTGTTTGATCCACTAATCCCTATTTTCAAGACAAAAAGCAGACAATGTCGGATTCCTTCAAAAAATACGAACTTTGCTTTTCTTAAAACATCAAGGCAATTAAGCCAAGGGTGAATATAATTGTCACTAACCCAATTGTTATATATAAAAATCGACTCGGTTCTTTATCGGTTCGATCCACTCGATACTTGAACCACTGATAGCTGGCAGACTGAACAACGCCCACAATGACTACGACAAAAAAGTCAAAATTCCACTGGCCAGTTTTGATTCGTTGAAAAATCGCGCTTGTGAGCAACATCAGAAGCATCATGGTGTATCCAACTTTGATCGTTTGATCATTGAATTTATGTTCCATTTCATCCATTTTTCTCAAGGAAATCGCCCTCTTAATGTCAAACCTTTTTTACATTACAATTATATGCCAGTTAGACCAGATATCAAAAGCTTTTGACTTTCAATATAAGCCATTTAATGATTCCCGCAGCATTTAAACCAGTCACCCACTAACGCCAATTAAAAAAGAACCAGTCACTGACCGATCCTTTCTTTTTGTAAAACTCTTATTACGCTGATTACCGCCGTTCAAACGCCGCCACAATGCGATCGTAATCCAGCTGTTCCGTCGTCGACACGCGATAGTCAGCCGCGGCCAACTTTTCCGCATCCCCAATGCCCACCGAAAACTGGCCGGCCGCCTTGATCGCCGCAATGCCAATCGGTGCATCTTCAAAACTGATGACCTCAGCGGCTTGCAATTGCAACAACTGCTGGGCCTTCATATAAATTTCCGGATCGGGTTTGCCATGATGAAGGCTGCTCGGGTCAACAATGGCATCGAACTGTGAAGCCAAACCCAATCGCTGTAAAATCATCGGGGCATTTTTAGATGCCGAAGCTATTGCCATTTTCAAGCGGTGTTGCTTGGCCTTTTCCAGTAGCAACGGGATTCCTGGTAAGATATCCGCGGAGGTGATGGACGCAACTAATGCTCGGTAGCGCCGGTTTTTCTCCTCAGCTAGCGCCACCTTTTGCGCCTCATCATAGTTCTGCTCCTGATGGCCATACTGCAAAATAAGTTCCAGCGAGTCCATGCGCGCACGGCCGCGTAACGCCGCATCAGCTTCAGGCGGCAAGTGAATACCCAACTGCTCGGCTAATTCGTGCCACGCCGTTAAGTGGTACTTCGCCGTGTCGGTTAAAACACCGTCTAAATCAAAAATAAAACCTTTAAGCATGGCCATCCTCCACTTCCAAGTGCACCGGTTTGCCATCAATTGCCATATCCAACGCCGGCCCCGCCAACAGTGAGACAGTGACCGTTTGCCCGACATCAACGGCTAATAGGCGCCCGCGATAGTTGAGTTTGAACTGATATCGGCGCCAATTTTTCGGTAATTGGGGGTGAAACCGCAGCTGATCATGATCGTAGCGCATGCCGGCGAATCCTTGCACAATCGCCAACCAGCTGCCACTCATGGACGTGATGTGTAGACCGTCTTGCGTATCGTGATTGTAATCATCCAGATCCAACCGAGCAGTGCGGGCGTAAAGTTCAGTTGCCTTATCGATTTTGCCGAGCTCAGCTGCCAACACTGCATGGATGGATGGACTCAGCGAACTTTCGTGGACCGTCAGCGGCTCATAAAAGTCAAAGTTGCGTTCTTTTTCCGCCTTGGTGAAGCGATCATTCAAGAAGTACAAGCCTTGTAACACATCGGCCTGTTTGATGAACGGCGAGCGCAAAATGCGGTCCCATGACCAATGCTGGTTAATCGGCCGCTGATCTACCGGAATCGTGCTGGCAGGCCGCAAATCCTTATCCAGGAAGTTGTCCTGTTGCACAAAAATGCCTAATTGATCATCGGTTGGATAATACATATGGTCGATAATCGCCTGCCAATGCTGCTTTTCCTGATCAGTCACGGCAAGGGCAGTCACGACATCAGCGTCGCCTTTTGCCAATCGTTCTAAGGTATACTGCAACTCCCACACGGCCATGGTATTGGTGTACCAGTTGTTATTCACGTTATTTTCATACTCGTTGGGGCCGGTCACGCCATGGATCATGTATTGTTGGGTGCGCTGGCTAAAATGAACCCGATCCGCCCAAAAGCGCGCGGTCCCCACCAACACTTCCAGCCCATCATGCTTCACATAACTTTCGTCGCCGGTATAAGCCGTATATTGATAAATGGCAAATGCAATAGCGGCGTTGCGGTGAATCTCTTCAAACGTAATTTCCCATTCGTTGTGACATTCAATGCCGTTAAAGGTAACCATTGGATAGAGCGCGCCGGCCAAGCCTTGTTGCCGGGCGTTGTGAAACGCCCCCGGCAACTGGTCATGCCGATATTGCAGCAATGCCCGCGTCACTTCCGGCGGGGTCACAGCCAGGTACATTGGTACGATAAATGCCTCCGTGTCCCAATACGTCGCCCCGCCGTACTTTTCGCCGGTAAATCCCTTTGGCCCGATGTTAAGTCGCTTGTCTTCGCCGTAATAAGTCATAAACAGCTGGGCAATATTAAACCGAATGCCTTGTTGGGCAGCCGGATCGCCTTCGATCACCACATCGCTTTTAGCCCAGCGCTGCTCCCAGCGATCGGTATGCGCTGCCAAATGAGCTGCGAAGCTTTGAGCAGTTACTCGCTTCATCAGCTGAGCCGCTGTCGTTGCTTGGGCCGCCGGTGCAACATCACGGCTGGTGACCACAATCGCGTCTTTTTCCAGTTGATAGCTCTGGCCTTCCGCTAACTGCACCGTCACCTGCTCATGTAATTGACCGCTTGTTGTGGCGACCTGACCATTCACTGGCTGATCATTCACGCGCAACTGTTGTTTGAGCAAAACAGTAAACTGCGGCACCCCGTAAGGATTAGGTTTGGTTTGCAGCTGAATACTTTTGGCCGCCGCATCTTCATGCAATGGCACCCAAAAGCGCTCATCATAATTACTGTCTTCGTTCGTGACCTGACCATCCAACGAGGCATCAAACGTCACCGCGGCATGCCCACGCAGCACCGTCGCCTTGACGCTGACAAACGCCGCTTCTTTAATGGTTTGACTTAAAAATCGGGCAAACTCAAACCGCACTTCAACCCCATCACCCAGGTAAACAAATCGCCGCGTCAGCAATCCCTGGTGCAAATCCAGCGCCAGATAAAAATCACGGTACCGACTCGTTGCCAAATCCACCTGCTCGCCATTGACCGTAATCCCGATCCCCAGAAAACTCGGCGCATTAATCACCTTGCCAAAATATTCAGGATAGCCGATTTTCCACCAGCCAACCCGGGTCTTATCTGGAAACCAGACACCGCCTAAGTAAGTACCCTGAAGTGAATCGCCGCTATAGCCTTCTTCAAAGTTACCACGAAGGCCCATATAGCCATTGCCGACCGCCGTGATACTTTCCTGCAACCGCCGATCAGCCTTATCCAAATGATGCGTGGCAACCAGCCAAGGATCAACTTCAAATAATCGTTTCAAAATTACACCTCTTTAAAAATGCGCATAAGTCAACCTTCATCAACCCAAGCTAACCATGAATCCTTTAGGCGCCAACTGACCATCCACAAATCCTTGCGCGAAACCAGCTCCCCTGTTGACGGCGACTGGATGCTCCGTGGTATTAAAGTAGCCCGTCAGCATCTCGTGTCCCTGCCGAACCACTTTAATCAAGCCGGTGTCAGTAACACTTAACCTTGTCGTACCAGTTCCAAGCGTGGTTGCATGCTGACGGCGAAAATGAACCAGTGCGGCTACCCTTTTCCAAATCGGCTGACCCAGTTTCGCCCAATCCATCGGCTTCCGGTTATCCGGATCGGCCCCGCCGGACATGCCCATTTCGGTTCCATAATAAAGGCAAGGGCTGCCGGTTTGCATCCACGTGAATGCCAACGCCTGCAACGCCAAGTCTTCATCCCCATGTGCCAACGTCAAAATCCGCGGCGTATCATGGGAATCCAACATGTTCAGCATTACCTGATTGGTTTGATCCCGATACAGCATCAATTGATCCGTCAACAAGGCAACCATTTCCGCTGCTGTCCGGCGCCGCTTGAAAAAGTGATCCTCAATCTGCTGCGTAAAAGGATAATTCATCGTCCCTGAAAACTCATCACCGTTTAACCATGCCTGACTACGATGCCACACCTCACCCAGCACATAAAAATCCGGTTTGATCGTTGTAACCGCCTGATAGAACTTTTTCCAAAAATGATGATCCACTTCATTGGCAACATCCAAGCGCCAGGCGTCAATATCAAACGTTTTGATCCAGTACGTTGCGACCATCAACAAATAATCCTGTACTTCCGGGTTGGCCGTGTTCAATTTGGGCATTTTTTCCTCAAAAGCAAACGTATCGTATTGCGGTTGGCCTTCACCTTTTAGCGGATTATGAAAAGGCATCACCGGGGTTTGATGCAAATGAAACCATGACGCAAAGCGAGACTTTTCGCCATTGCGCAACACGTCTTGCCACTGCAGACTGCCATAACCCATGTGATTAAACACCGCATCCAGCATCACCCGCATGCCGCGTTGATGCGCCGCGTGAATCAATTTAGCCAACAACGTCTTATCGCCAAACGCAGGATCCACATTCAGGTAGTCGATCGTGTCATATTTGTGATTCGAAGTAGCAGTAAAAATCGGGCAAAAATATAACCCGTTGATACCCAAGGCCTGTAAATCATCAAGATGATCCAGCACCCCTTGCAAATCACCGCCATAAAAATCTTCACGTCCAGGATGATCCGTCGGGTGCCATGGTTTGGTACCAGCTGGATCGTTACTAGGATCGCCATTGGCAAACCGCTCAGGAAAAATCTGATACCACACCGTCGTTTTCACCCAGTCAGGCGTCTTGACACGATCAATCGCCTGAAAATAAGGCATCCGAAAATAGTTTTCGGCCTCATGCCGTGCGTCCGCACTATTTTGGCGCAGGCCACGATCACCGTACAGCCAAACCTTGCCATCCTGGCCAGTCACTTCAAACAAGTATTGCAGTCGACGATAAGGCGCCTCCAGCGTCACGCCCCAATGGTCCAACACTTGCCCGGTGCCTATGAGCGTCATTGTTTGGCGCTGATAGACGAGCTGATCATCGCCATGGGCATCGGGAATGCGCCAATACGGATCGCCATACAGAACCGTCACCTTTGCGACATCCTGGCGGGCAGTATGAAAACGCAGATGAAGCGTCTTATCCGTGTATAAAAAGCTATCTTCACTTTCCGGTCGATGCGCTAAAGCCGCCAAATTCATGACGCAACCCCTCCTTGAACTGACTCCTGTGTTAAAAATTCACCGCACTGGTTTGAGCCATACGATTTGATATCTATACGGCGATCATACAGCCTTCACGCAGCACACTCAATCAATCCGCATGCTGTTTTACCTTTTGCTGTCCCTGATCATCGCAAAAAGCTTAGGCAGTAAGTTCCGAGTCGTGCCAAACTCCGCAATCTCCGGCCAGCTGCGGCTGGAACGCAGTGGGCACGACTTCGAGCCCGCAAAGTACGCGGTCTCGAAGCTCGGCCTCATTGTAGGCGGTAAACCGCCAACAATGATTTCACTGCTGAGCCCCATCTGGCCTACGATTGCTCCGCCTTGGCACTCATATCTTGAATAACTCAGGAAAATAAAAAGAGTGAACACACTCATTGCCGAGTATGTTCACTTCTTTATTGTGGCTGTGAATTATGACCCAGCCTCTATTTTTTAGTGTATGCATTCAATTAATAACGAGCTTTCAGGGCACGTTGGACCTCACGTTCTTGATCTTTACGCTTCAGAGTTTCACGTTTGTCATAGTTGTGTTTCCCTTCAGCGACGCCTATCAGCACTTTCGCATAACCATGTTTCAGATACATCCGCAATGGCACAAGCGTCACGCCTTGGCGCGCTGTCAATTGGCCAAGCTTGCGAATCTCTTTCTTATGCAGCAGCAGCTTGCGATTGCGCATCGGATCAACATTAAACAAGTTGCCTTCCTTGTAGGGGCTGATATGCACATTTTCAAGCCATGCTTCATTATTACGAATACGGGCAAAACCATCCCGCAAATTGATCTTACCATCCCGCACAGACTTAATTTCGGTTCCCGTCAGTGCAACACCAGCTTCATAGGTATCAAGAATGTTGTAATCATGTCCGGCTTTTTTATTCTGGGCGAGCAGGTTATCAGGTTTTTGTCGATGTTTCTTAGCCATTAAACCATATCCCTCCTTTGTGAGCGTGAGTCAGCCCGGTTTCTGGGCTGGCGAACGCATTATCGCATCAGCCCTACTTAGCGCCACGTTTGGCGTTATAATGCTTCCCTTGATGCGGCGCCCCAGCCGGTTTACGCGGGCGTTGATTATTGCGCTGATTACGATTGCCGCCTCGGTTACCATTGCCAAAACTTGGCCGATTGCCGTTCGAGCGGCGATCGCGCCGGTCATCTTTTTTGACCAGCTTGCCTAAATCACTCGTCGGCGTCTTGTCATCCGGAATAAGTGAAAAGTCCACCTGCCGCTGATCAATATCGACGTTATCCAATTTAACGCGTAGTGACTGGCCGACACGATAAGTCCGCTTGGTACGTTCGCCGACTAAGGCCATCTGACTTTCGACAAAGGAATAATAATCGTCGCTCATCCGTGTGATATGAACCAAGCCTTCAACTGTGTTAGGTAACGCCACAAACATACCGAAGCTTGTCACCCCACTGACAACCGCATCGAACTCTTCGCCGACCTTGTCCGCCATGTATTCGGCTTTCTTCAGGTCGTCAACGGCCCGTTCGGCGTCAATACTACGCCGTTCGGCCATAGACGCTTGGGTCGCAATATCAGGCAACTTCTTATTCCACGAAGCCTGAACGTCATCACCGGCGCCTTCTGTTGCATAGTCGCGAATCAGGCGATGGACAACTAAGTCAGGATAACGCCGAATTGGACTGGTGAAATGACAGTAATACTTCGCTGCCAAGCCAAAATGTCCAAGCGGATCCGGTGAATACCGCGCCTGCTTGAGGCTCCGCAAGAGTTTTACGTTGACCATGGCTTCTTCAGGTGTCCCAGTCACATCCGTCACAACTTCCTGAAGCTGTTTTGGCGTGATTTCCTTACCTTTTTTCATGGGAACCGTAATACCGAAGCTGGCAATGAATTCCATGAATTCTTTAACCCGATCAGCGTCCGGCGTCTTGTGAACCCGGTAAAGGAATGGCAGGTGCTGCTTGTTGTAGTGTTCTGCCACGGTTTCGTTGGCTGCAAGCATGAAGGATTCAATCATGCGCTCAGAAACGCCACGCTCCCGCAACACGATATCGGTCGGGTGGCCCATATCGTCCACAATGATCTTGGCTTCATTTTCTTCAAAATCAATCGCACCGCGGGCATGCCGCATTTTATACAGAATCTGGTGCAATTCGACCATGTCTTCAAACATCGGCACGAGTTCCTGGTACTCGGCCATCACTTCCGGGTCGTGGTCAGTCACAATTTTGTTCACATTGTTGTACGTCATGCGGGCATGACTCTTGATGACACTTTGATAGATCTCGTGACTCACCACATGGCCTTCGTGGTCGATTTCCATATCACAAGACATTGCCAGACGATCAACACCCGGATTCAACGAACAAATGCCATTGGACAACCGAAATGGCAGCATTGGAATCACGCGATCGACCAAATACGTACTGGTGCCGCGGTCAAAGGCTTCCTGATCCAAGGCTGATCCTTCCGTGACATAATGCGAAACATCCGCAATGTGCACACCGAGATGGAAGTTACCATTTGGCAGTTTCCAAACGACGACCGCATCATCAAAGTCTTTACTGTCATCGCCATCAATCGTGACAACTGCCTGATCAGTGATATCTTTACGGCCAACGCGTTCTTCCGGCGTCACGTGATCCGGAATGGCATTGGTCTGATCCATCACTTCATCCGGAAATTCGGTTTTAATGTGATTTTGCAAAACCAATGACATGATGTCCACGCCAGGATCATTCTTATTCCCTAGTGTTTCCACCACCATGCCGTACATTAATTTTGGATGGTATTCAGTCGGAAATTCAGTAATCTCCGTCACTGTCATATCGCCGAGTTGTGGGATCGTCCCGGTATCCTTTACATAAACCGGATAATTCTTCAGTTTCTTTTCATGGCTGACAACCATGCCAATAAAACCGGACTTGGCCCGATCTTTATCGGAAAAAGGTTTGAACTCGCCAACTAAGGTCGTCAGGCTGCGCTGAACAACCTTGGTAATTTCGCCTTCTGCTCCGCGCGAATCGTTTGGCCGCGCTTCACGGACAATGCGAACCTCAACCGTATCGCCATCCAAGGCAAAATCCGTGTTAGTAGCTGGCACATAAACATCATCATCCAAACCTTCAACGGCAACGAAACCAAAACCTTTTTCATTACCATGGAAGACACCGGTCAAAACTTTAGGCGTGCCACCCAATGCATAACGGCCTTCATGATTGGCGTGGATCAGATTGTCATTTTCCATACCATTTAGTGCCTGTACCAGCACTTTAAAATCCGCGCCTTCATTTAATTTCAACGCGCGACTAAGTGTCTGAACCGAATAATCAATCTTCGGATTCCTGCGAAATGTTGCTAATAATTCATTACGAATATGGCCAACTGTGGTCATGCTATCCCTCGTTTTCTTGTTGCATAAATTCAATAACGTCTTGTTCTAGTGCGTGGTGAGCCGAATTGACGGTAATAACGTGCTTGGCCCCGTCGTACCAGTGAAAATCCACACGGGCCGCGTTAATCAACGCATCGCGCAATTGGTACGCCAATCGACCATCCACTAATTCGTCCTCACCGGCCTGACCAATGAAAGTCGGTTGCTTGACTAGATCCAAATCGGCCGCAACCCCCGTGGCAAACTGATCAATCGCAGCCAGTTGACCTGGCAGGTAAGCCAGAATCTGGGTACTTTCATCCGGTTTATTGGCCAAGCGATTCATATACTGGGCATATTTTAAAAATCCCGGAATCAAATGATGCTTGCCTGGCAGAATCGGCGACGAAAAAACGCCGCCAGCCGTAATGCCAGGTAATTTTTCTAAAGCTTTTACCGCAAAAATGCCACCTAACGACAGGCCAAACACAAACACGCGGGTGTACTTTGCGGTCATATGGGCAACGGCAGCACTGGCTTCTGCCCACCAGATGTCTGGATTGCCCTTCGTCAAAATGTCCATGGGCTCGATCGTTCCATGCCCGGCAAAAAGTGGCACATACACGCCATAACCCGCACGTTGTAAGGCTCGGGCCATAAAATTCATGTCATTGGGGCTGCCAGTGTACGCATGCAGTAAAACAACGCCTGTGTCGGTGCCTTCGTATTCAAAAGGTTGCGGTTTACGAAAGATCATGGTGAAATCGTCCTTTGTGGCTTTCAGTGATGTTCGACGCATGAACGCCGATTTTTAAATATTGTGCATGTTTAGCTGCCAGACTGATGCCGAAATTGTCCGTCTAGCCAAAACCTGATACAAAACCTTGGCTGCAGATCGAATACACCGCACAGAAATTTATACGCTTAAGCGGCAGTTCTAGGCAGGTTGATGCTTCTGCAAAAAAAGCCCCCTGAATGTTCCAGGAGACTTTGGTTAATGGGCTTCCAGATAGACCAGCGCGATGGCGAGGCCGAAGAAAATGACACCCAATACAACGGTGACTTTCTCCATGAAAGCTTCAAAACCGCGGGATTTGGTCTTCCCGAATAAATCGGTTGCCCCACCGGACAATGCGCTTAACGCATCCTGTTGTTTGCTTGGTTGCATTAAAGTTGCGATCACGATAAAAATCGAATCGATCACAAGTAATGTGGTCAATAAACTTTGCAAGTTGTTGCCTCCCTTGCGAAAAATCTCACTTTAGTAGTTTAGCATAAAAGCAAGGCAAAGGCGAATCTTTGCTGATTTCAGTCATCTTTTTCATCATTGCACTAAAACCAGCCAATTTCAAAGACCAGTAGGCGACTCTCCGCAATATCATGGCTGTTGAGCGATCACGCAATATGGGGCTTTTTTCTGAAAGTCCGGTACAGCATGTAGCCGCCGATCACGGCCACCAGGAACGGCATTAAATAGCTGGCCTGATCCGCCACCCCAATTGGCAACATTTGATTCAGGGCAATATTCAGACCCATCAGTACCGGATAACCTAAATACCACCAACGCATCGGTTTATCGATAATGACGCCAACGACGACAAGTGCGACCATGCCCCAATTCGCTACGAAACCCAGTAAGAACGGCACAATAAAGCTGGCAAAACCGTCACCGGAAAATGTAAGTAACCCTAGTTCGCCGCCAACCGAATAAAATAACCCAAGGAGAATGCTTGCGATTGCATACACGATGCGAAATGTTCTCATGGTGATCAAGTCCCTTCTGTTGACGATAACCCCGGCTTTGACAAGTCCATTATACATGCGCATCCAGCAAGCGCCCATCCAAAAATCGAAAAATACGTCCAAGCATCACGTTCGCGCCTTATGTGCCGTTGCTAGAGCAGCAGACAGGGCATCGATTCGTTTTTTCACCCGCACACGCTCAGCCGCATCTGTCAGCAATACCAATGTATCGCCTTCTCGAATCAACGTATCACCATGGGGAATCACTTCCCGCTCACCGCGCCGAATGCCGATCAGCAATGCCTCTTTTGGCCATGGCATGTCACGAACCAGCTTGCCGTTGAGTGAACTGCCGACAAAAACCGGAATTTCCAATCGATCAGGCCGGTGTAGCTGGGCAACGGTTTTAGGAAATGTCATTTGTTCAAGCAAGGCTTCATAAATCGGCGCCCCACCAAGCAGGTCAACCACGAGATAAGCCGTCAACGACAGCACCGCCAGCGGCATGAGGTGGGTCAGATTCCCCACCATCTCGGTCACCAATAAAATCGCGGTAAACGGCGCTTTCCCAATGCCGGCAAAGTATCCGGCCATCGAGAAGATAATCAGATTCATGATATAGACATGTGGCAACAAGCCCAGCTGATACATGACCACCCCATAAATGGCCCCGATAATCGCCCCTAACGATAAAATCGGCAAGAAAATACCGCCTGGCAACCCTGAGCCATAAGAAATCATGGAAAAAACAAAGCGAATGGCGAAAATACCCAGTAACGTCAAAAGTGGCGGTACATACTGACCAAACCCGACAATCAAGCTATTGCCGCCGCCGAGCAGATTAGGGGTAAAATAACCGACCGCAATCAATAAGATGAACGGCACGACGCCTTGCACGACCCGTGGTAAGTGGGTCAATCGTTGATACCACCGCGGCATGGATAAAAGCACCCGTTGGTATAAATAGCCTAGCAGCCCTAGAAGAATGCCTAGCAGGATCAAATGCCAGTAACTGGTAACCGGCAAACTTCGCGAATAACTCAAATGTAGCACGGGAACCAGTCCAAACACATACAGCGAGATGAAATCCGATCCAATGGCACCAGCCAGTGCAGTCAGCCAAACCAGCGGCGAGAAATTATGGTAAACCTCTTCCAACACGAACAGGGTCCCAGCAATCGGCGCATTGAAGGCAGCTGCGAGTCCGGCTGCCGATCCGGATGCAATTAGGAGACGCCGATCGGTTCCGCGCAATTTGAATCCACCAGCCAAGCCTTGACCCACAGCTGCGCCTAACTGAATCGAAGGCCCTTCACGACCCAGAAACAAACCGGGAGCAAGTGACAGCACGCCGCCAACGAACTTACGCCAAAGAATGGCCCACCAATGCATTTCCAATTCGCCGGCAAGCTGTCCTTCGACTTGAGGGATGCCTGACCCGGAAATATAGGGTTCTTGTTTTAACATTAGGGCCACAAGCGCCGCCAGCACCAGATTAAAGGCAATCAATAAGGCCCAGTGCCACCAGACAAACGGCCCCATATGTAAGTATCCGTATACCTGATGACTGGCGCGCAACCCGACTTCAATACAGTAACGAAACGCACTGACTACCGTACCGGTCATCAAGCCGACCAATAATCCTAGCAAGACAAACCGCAGGCGGGTGATATCGAATTTTTCTTTTTCCTTAATGATTCGTGCCACAACATTTCCCTCCATGCCAACATTCATTCAGTATAAACCTTAAAAGGAAACGAGAAAAATCCCATTCTTTCAAAAAATTAGGAAAAAAACACGCCACTTGTCATAAGTGACGTGCTCGTAACGACAGCAACGGCGATTAATTAGTCGATTGCTTTAACGTTGTAGAAGGACTTGCGACCCTTGTATTGTGATTGTGCACCTAATTGATCTTCGATGCGCATCAACTGGTTGTACTTGGCAATCCGGTCGGTCCGGCTCATGGAACCGGTCTTGATTTCACCGGCGTTGGTTGCAACAACCAAGTCAGCAATCGTGGTGTCTTCGGTTTCACCGGAACGATGTGAAACAACGGCGGTGTAGCCAGCCTCTTTAGCCATTTCAATTGCTTCGAAGGTTTCAGTCAAAGTACCGATTTGGTTCAGCTTGATCAGAATTGAGTTAGCAACGCCCATATCGATACCCTTCTTCAGGTAATCGGTGTTGGTAACAAACAGGTCATCACCAACGATCTGAACTTTGTCGCCCATCTTCTGGGTGAATGTCTGCCAGCCTTCCCAGTCGTTTTCGTCGATAGGATCTTCAACAGAAACGATCGGATACTTGTTGATGTAACCATCGATCATGTTGGTCCATTCTTCGGTGGTGTACTTCTTGTCAGGGTTTGACCACTTGGTTGTGTAAGTCTTGGTGTCGGCATCGTACATTTCTGAAGCCGCAACATCAAAGGCCAAGGCAATGTCGTCGCCTGGCTTGTAGCCAGCCTTCTTGATCGCTTCAACAAGCAGTTCGAAGGCTTCTTCGTTGTCCTTCAAGTTAGGAGCGAAGCCACCTTCATCACCAACAGCGGTAATGTCACCTTTGCTCTTCAACAAAGCCTGCAGTGCATGGAAGGTTTCTGAACCCATGCGAACGGCTTCACGAACACTCTTGGCACCAACAGGCATAATCATGAATTCCTGGAAGTCAACAGTGTTAGTTGAATGTGCGCCACCATTAAGAACGTTCATCATTGGTGTTGGCAGAACATGAGCGTTCGGGCCGCCAAGATATTGATACAATGGCAGGCCGACTTCATCAGCAGCAGCACGGGCAGCGGCCAAGGAAACACCCAAGATGGCGTTGGCACCCAGCTTGCCTTTGTTTGGTGTACCATCAAGATCGATCATGGTTTGGTCGATCAGGCGTTGTTCGGTAACGTCAAGGCCAATCACAGCCTTGGCAATTTCATTGTTGACATGACCAACGGCCTTCAAAACACCCTTGCCGCCAAAACGATCCTTGTCACCATCACGCAGCTCAACGGCTTCGTGTTCACCGGTTGAAGCACCTGATGGAACTAATGCGCGGCCAAAACCGCCATCTTCGGTATACAATTCAACTTCAACAGTAGGGTTGCCACGTGAATCCAAAACTTCGCGTGCCAATACATCAGTAATGATAGACATATATTCTTCTCCTTTTTGCCAGAAGGCTGTTTAATATTGGAAACCAGATTAATCTTGGTAGTTAGCCAAGGCGATGAAACTTTCAGGATCCATCGAAGCGCCACCGACTAAGCCGCCATCGATATCAGGCTTAGCCATCAATTCTTTAACGTTCGCTGGTTTAACGGAGCCGCCGTAAAGAATCCGAACAGCGTCTGCCGTGTCTTTATTATACAACTTCTCAACGGTCGCACGAATGTGGGCAACAACTTCTTGTGCCTGATCGGCAGTCGCAGTCTTACCAGTCCCGATGGCCCAGATTGGTTCGTAGGCCAAAACAGAAACTTTGACTTGATCGGCCGTTAAGCCAGCCAAAGCAGCTTCGATTTGCGAAGCAACCCAGTCTTCGGTTTGGCCGGCTTCACGCTGGGTCAAACTTTCGCCACAGCAGATGATCGGCAGAAGATTGTTCTTAAAGATAGCCTTAGCTTTCTTATTGATATCTTCGTCGGTTTCGTGGAAGTAACCACGACGTTCGCTATGGCCGATGATGACATAATCAACGCCCATTTCCTTTAATGCTTTCGGGCTGGTTTCGCCGGTATAAGCACCTTCATCTTCAAAGTAGCAGTTTTCTGCCGCTGTCTTTAAAGGTGTGCCTTCTGCTCCGGCAACCAAAGTCGTCAGATCAATGGCAGGTGCGCCAATAACCGTTTCAACTTTGCTTGCGTCAGGCAGTTTGCCTTTCACAGCATCCAAAAAGGCTTGCGTCTCCTTGGGGTTTTTGTTCATTTTCCAGTTACCAGCAATGAATGGTGTCCGCATGACTTAGCTTCCTTTCATTATGTACCGACACGCTCAGCACGTGTCGGCATTGACTGTTAGATCAGCATCACTGACAAATTACTTGTCAGAAATGGCTGCGATACCTGGCAACGTCTTACCTTCAAGATATTCAAGGCTAGCACCGCCACCAGTGGAAATGTGGGTAATCTTAGGTGCGATACCCAATTGCTTGGCAGCAGCGGTTGAATCGCCACCACCAATGATTGTCGTAGCATCCTTCAAATCACCGAGTGCACGGCCGACTTCCAAGGTACCTTCAGCATAATTGCTCATTTCGAAGACACCCATTGGGCCGTTCCAAACAACCGTCTTGGCACCTTGCAAGGCATCTTTGAATTCTTGAATCGTCTTCGGTCCGATATCCAATGCCATGTAGCCATCCGGAATATCGCCTTCAACAACCTTATGAGGAGCATCGTTTGAAAATTCTGGGGCAACAACAGAATCAACAGGCAAAAGCAACTTATCGCCGGCTTGGTCCATAATCTTCTTGGCTAAGTCGATCTTGTCTTTTTCAACCAATGAGTTACCAATACTCATACCTTTGGCTGCATAGAAGGTATAAGTCATGCCACCACCGATAAGGATCTTATCAGCTTTAGGCACTAAGTTTTCGATGACACCGATTTTATCGGAAACCTTGGCACCACCCAAGATAGCGATGAATGGGTGCTTCGGGTTGTCAACAGCGTCGCCTAAGAACTTGATTTCCTTTTCCATCAAGAAACCGGCAGCTGTTTGCTTCATGTTGGAAGCAATGCCGACGTTGGACGCATGCTTACGATGTGCCGTACCAAAGGCATCATTGACGAACAGGTCGCCAAGGCTTGCCCAGTACTTGCCTAATTCAGGATCATTGCCGGATTCTTTCTTACCGTCAAGATCTTCAAACCGGGTATTTTCCATCAAAAGCACATCGCCATCGTTCATCTTGGCAATGGCATCTTCCAGTTCCTTACCGCGGGTAGCCGGTACAAAAGTAACTGGCTTCTTCAGCAATTCACTCAAGCGTTGAGCAACTGGCTTCAACGTCAGCTTAGCCTTATCTTCTTCGGTCTTAACCCGACCAAGGTGTGACAGCAAGATTGCCTTGCCGCCGTGATCAATGACATATTGGATGGTTGGCAATGCTGCCACGATCCGGTTGTCATCACCGATAACGCCATCTTTGATCGGCACGTTGAAGTCAACGCGGATCAGAACTTTTTTATCTTTAACATCTAAATCTGAAACGATTAATTTAGCCAAAAGATTTGACCTCCTTCATTTTCCCAAAGATGATGGATGAACATGGTCCTCCACCATGGTGCTCGCAAAGGGCAAAAATCATCGTGTTTGCGTTGGTTTTTGTCACCTTTCCAAAAAAAGCGGAGGGAGTAAAGCTCCCTCCGCTTCGGATGTTGCGGTTAGAAAAGCGTTACTCCGGATTAGAGAGTAGCAAATTTCAGCAAGGTACGGATCATCTGGCAAGTAAAGCCATATTCGTTATCGTACCAAGCAACCGTCTTAACTAATTGATAGTCACCGGCAGTTGTAACTTCAGTCTGAGTAGGATCGAAGATTGAACCATAAGTCGTACCGATTACATCGGAAGATACGATTTCGTCTTCGTTCCAGCCGAAGCTAGGGTTGTTTTCGGTGTGCTTCTTGATAGCTTCGTTGACTTGGTCAGCTGTAACGTTCTTGGTCTTCAGGATGGAAACCAATTCGGTCAAGGAACCGTCAACAACAGAAACACGCTGTGCGTGACCCTGCAACTTGCCGTTCAATTCTGGGATAACCAAACCGATAGCCTTAGCAGCACCAGTGCTGTGAGGAATCGTGTTAGCAGCGGCAGAACGTGCAGCACGCAGGTTGCCACCACGAACCGGGCCGTCAAGCAGCATCTGAGTTGAGGTGTAAGCGTGAACGGTGGTCATGGTACCAACTTCAATGCCGAATTCCTTGTTCAGGAAGTAAGCCATTGGTGCCAAGCAGTTGGTCGTGCAAGAACCAGCAGAAACAATCTTATCGTCTGCATTCAAAGTGTCATCATTAACATTGTAAACGATGGTCTTCATCTTGCCAGCTGGGGCAGAAATCAGAACACGCTTTGCACCTGCATCCAAATGAGCTTGTGACTTTTCAGCAGAGGTATAGAAGCCTGTGCATTCAAGAACATAGTCAACGCCATCGTTCTTAACCCAAGGAATGTTCTGGGCTTGCGGTTCTGCGTAGACGCGGTATTCTTTACCGTCAATGACAATACCGTTATCGGTTGCACTAACTTCACCAGGGAAAGTACCGTGAGTTGAATCATACTTAAGCAAGTGAGCCAGCATGGTTGGGCTGGTCAGATCGTTGATCGCAACAACCTGGATGTCATTGCTCTTTGCACCCAATTCGTAAATACGACGGAATGCCAAACGACCGATACGGCCAAAACCATTAATACCAATCTTAACAGTCATGCTAAAATTTCCTCCTTTAGGAAATAAGGTTTTATTCTAACGGGTTGCCCCAGTTAAAATCGAATTTGTTGCACCGATGTCAGTTAACAGCCACGTTCGACTCGGTGCGTGTTGCATGTACGCCGCAATTGCTTTGGCTTTACTTTTACCCGCCGCAACTGCGAAGACATACGGTATATGATCAAGATCCGCAAGCTGTAATCCGATTTGCGGTATCTTGTAAACGACCTTGCCCTTGGCATCATAGAAAACACCGAATGCCTCGGCAACGGCATGTTTGGCTTTCAACATGCTGATCGTATCAGGCGACATGCCACGGCGCTTAGCCATGACCAGCGCATCGCCCACACTATGAATCACTACCTGAGCTTTGTCGATAAGGTTTAAAACCTCTCTTACCGACGGCTCTTTGATTAAGGACTCATAGGACTCCGAGCTTAGATTCTCAGGAACATATAAAGCTCGGTATTTGCTATCGGTTGCTTCTGCCATTGCGGCCGCAATCGAGTTGGCCTGAATGGTCACGGCTTCACCGAGGCCACCCCGTGCAGGGACAAACGACAATTCACGACCCGCAGATAGCTGAAAAGTTAACTGCGTGGCTAAATGTGCCATCGTTGTGCCACCCATAACGGCAATCGTTAAATGCCCAGGTGGTAACAATAACTGTAAGGTTGAATTCAACGTTTTGCCAAGTTCATCAAGAACCCGACTACTCTGATCCGCATCCCCGGAAACGACCAGACAATGGTCAATGCCAAGATGCGTTGCCAGCCGCTTTTCATCATCTTTGATTCCCAGCAACTGATTCATCAAATGATCGAGGCCGTGAAAAGTTTCTAACCCTTTTGCTGTCAACACCATGCCAGATTTCGAACTTTCTAAAAGTCCCTGTCCGCGCAAAAAATCCGTTTCTGTACGTAACGCACGTTCTGAAATCTTCATCTGTTCGGCTAATGTTCGCCGGCCAACCGGTGCCATCCAGTTAATAAATTGAAGGACCTGATAGCGTTTAGTGACGACGCCCATCAGATCAGGCGCGATCGCTTTGAGCCACGCAAGTTCAGTATGCATAAGGCACGTCCTTCTTTAATGGGTCATTTCACGTCCCTCCGAGTCGTTTTCCGACCCAGCAAGCTGAAAAAAATTAGGAACCCAACGTTTGCTGTTTTCCCTTACCAACAAAACCAATTGTAGCAGGGGTTCCGCTTTATCGCAAGTCTGTTGCCTAAATCGTCTTAAAGTAATCACAAAACCGGCTAAGTTTGAACATCTACTTCAAGAATGGTTCAAATGTTCGGCAATTACCAGTTTTGGCAACCTCGCTGCGGCTTTTTGATATCAGGGGTTTCGGCTTGCTTCTAATGAAATTTTCATGCACTGTATTTCGGTCTATTTCAACAGCCTACACACAGCCAGTTATGGGTTCTTTCGTCACTGCTTGTTCTGTTTTGAGCATTTTTCAAGCCAAAGTGCCATTTTGTGAGTGGTTAATTTCAATTTGGGTTTTCTTAGCTTAAATGTAACGAAATTGCTTAGAAATATGGCTTATAAGTCTTTGACAATTCCCCCGCTACCCATTTCGTTTAGATTCTACGTGACTATTATTTCCGTATGCCATAGCATTGCAGAAAAGACTTGCAAATTGGCAGCTGATTGAGTAATATAATTAGGTACTTGCGCGGTTAGTGTAATGGATCGCACGTGAGATTCCGGTTCTCGAAATCCGGGTTCGACTCCCGGGCTGCGCAGAAACCCGTTAATTTGGGAAAAGTCTTTATAATTAAAAAAGTCCGCTACGGCGGGCTTTTTAATTATACTGAAGTGAAAAAATGGCCGATAAATATTACTTTTTGAGATCGGTGTAGGTAATGACCCAAGATCCCAGAGTGCTTGCAGCCTTCTTTACTTTAACAATGACTGTGTGCCCTTTTTTAACCTTTGGATTCTCTTCGCTTACAAAGTTAAGATGTTTGCCTGCTTCCAGATTGAACCCAAACGCACTATTGGGTTCAATTTTTTTGACCTTAAATTGAACGGTTTTACCTTTCAAATCCTTACCAGCATTCAAGGCGCTTTCAGCTTTTGCCTCAGTATAATCTGGCTTAGGCGCGGCGCTTCCACAAGCCGTAAGCGCGAATAAAATTGACAACACTGCGATTACTGTTAATAGACCCTTTTTCATGAAAAGTCTCCTCCCCAAATTAATTATTGAACGTCATAAGTCTTTGTTCCAAGTGTCTTAAAGTTCGAATTACTGAATTCTAAGGTAACTGGATTGGTGTTCTTCAAAGTGTAAACTAAAACCGTTTCGACTGTTTTCCCCGGTAGCAGGTTATTGTGAAGATTGTCTTCTTGTGCCTGCAAAGGACTTGTGCCATCTTCATTTAGCTTGACTGTGCCAGGATCGAGATGAACGTTTGAGGTGTCAGTCTTTTGTTTTGCGTTAATGACCATGTAAAAGTTTGAAGGATCCTGCTCTTCCTTCGAATTGTTGCGAATCGTATTGTATATAACCAAAACTCTTTCGCCATCGGTAATGCTGTCGCGGACTTCTGATTTCGTCAATGTCATGGTTTCATTGCCAGCATAGAAAATATTGCCTTTGAAGAACCATTCATGATCCGCATCGGTTGGAACGCTGGCAGTGTCACTCGACTTTTTCTTGGGTGTTGCCTTATTAGTAGCCTTTTCGACTTTGCTGCTGGCTGATTTTGAAGCTCCTCCCTTGCTACTAGTCGATGAGTTACCACACGCGGTTAATAAGATAGCTGTGGCTAACGTTGCACCAATCAAGATAGACTTCTTCATTTCTTTTCTCCTCCGTAGTAATATCATTTGTGTAACACAACACCAACCTGGTCTGGCCCAACAGATCAGGGTTTTTAATTGCCAGAGTGATGGCTGAAGCTCATGAAATATCAGTGAAATCTGCTGACGTATGCAATTATAATGCTTAAGTGGAAGCGCTATCAAGCAAGCTGATTAACAGAGTACCAACGGTCGCGGTTAGAAATCGGATTGCACGCAAGTCCTATTATTCACCGTATATGATTCGTTCTTTTGGGTTTTCCCTAAAATCTTTTACGCGCCCCCTTTACTTCAAATCAAAAAAACACACCGCTACTACAATAGCGGTGTGCCGATTCGTTTAAACCTTATTTTTGATTATTCTTATTAACCAGAATATCATCAATCAAGCCATAATCCTTGGCTTCCTGAGCGCTCATATAGTGATCACGTTCAGTATCCTTCTTGATTTGCTCAACTGTCTGGCCTGTTGCATCGGCCAGGATCTGGTTCATCTTTTTACGGGTCTTCAAAATTTCTTCGGCCGCAATTTCGATTTCGGTTTGCTGACCTTGGGCACCACCTGAAGGCTGATGGATCAAAATGGTCGAATTCGGCAAAGCAAAGCGCTTGCCTTTCGTGCCACCTGCTAACAGGACAGATGCCATGGATGCAGCCATCCCAATAGCAATGGTCTGAACATCGGACTTGATGAAGTTCATAGTATCAAGCATCGCCAAGCCGCTGGTGATCACACCACCGGGACTGTTGATGTAAAGGTAAATGTCCTTTTCAGAATCCTGTGCATCAAGAAAAAGTAACTGGGCGATGACCGAGTTTGCCATTTGATCGTTTACTTCACCGGACAACATGATGATCCGGTCTTTTAATAGACGTGAGTAAATGTCGTAAGCGCGTTCGCCACGACTGGTTTGTTCAACGACGGTAGGTACTAGCATGTCCTAACCTCCTGAAAATCGTTTTTTAGCACTCTTTAAAGTACAGTGCTAAGTATACTGCTAAAGTCAAATAAGGTCAAAGATTTTAATCACAATCTTTGACCTTATAAAAATCGTTCAGACTTGTGGGTAGGCGTCGTCAGCGATGGCACTCAGATGCTCATCAACACGCGTTACCTCAGTCTTGATACGATCATATTCAGTTTGCGGCAGATTCATCAATTCCATGCAGGAGCCAACATGTTCAAAAATCTCATCGCGCGCGTCCAAAGCCTTTTGCGTCAAGCTAACATCAACGCGACGTTCATCTTCGGTTGACCGTTTGCGGCTGATCCAGCCATCTTTTTCCAGACGCTTCATTAACGGTGTCAAAGTACCGCTGTCCAACTCAAGTGTTTGGCCCACCTGCTTAACCGACATCGTGCCGTGTTCATATAGCGACAACAACGTAATGTACTGCGGATACGTCAACTTAAATGGCGCTAATGCCTGAGCATAGAAATGATTATATTGTTTCTGTGCCTTGTAAATTGCAAAACAAAGTTGTTCATTTAACGTGATCGGTTTGACCATAGTGCTTCCTCCTAAAACCTAAGCAACAATTGTATCCCGCTGAACGTGACAATTACCGCTTCATCTGGTAATAACATCACTGTAAATCCGAATGTAAACTGACTCATGTTTCTTGTCGTGGCATTCGTCAACCAGTGCACTGCCGGACAGTTTTTAGCATCCTAAAAGTGGCAGCTGGGTCGTTCAAATGCCTACATCAAATAACTTGATGTCGGTTACATTGTACACGATTATCTTGAGGAAACAAAGGCATTATCTTATAAATATGACTTTTTGCTTATCTTGCAATTATCATAGCTGCTAGGCATCTTCCGGTTGCTGGTAACCCTCGGCAATCTGATTGAGTTTGCGCAACCGATGATTGACGCCTGACTTCGAAATTGTCCCACTCGGAACCATGGCGCCCAACTCCTGTAACGAGACATCCGGATGGGCTAAGCGCAAAACGGCAATTTCGCGCAGTTTGGTTGGCAGGTTATCCAACCCCACATGATCTTTAAGATAGTTGATATTCTCAATTTGTTTCTGGGCCGCATCAATGGTTTTGTTCATATTCGCCGTTTCGCAATTAACGAGACGGTTCACTGAGTTACGCATATCGCGCACAATCCGGACATCTTCGAACTTAAGCATCGCATTCGTTGCCCCGATCACCTGCAGGAAATCCGCGATTTTTTCGGCTTCTTTTAAATAAACAATATAGCCGCTTCGGCGTTCGACGGTGCGCGCATTCAGATTGAAATGATTCATCATTTTCAAAATGCCGGCATTGTGATCGGCATACAACGAATAAATTTCCAGATGATAGCGCGATGTTTCCGGATTATTCACCGATCCGCCGGCTAAAAAAGCGCCGCGCAAGTAGGAACGCATCCGTTGTGGTTCTTCCAAAACCGTTGCCGGGACCGTCGTCGAAATCGCCATCGTCGTCGGATCCAAAATTGACAAGTCCGACAGAATATCATTGACGCCTTCTGTCAGGCGGACAATGTACTGATAATTTTTCTTGAGTTTCATTTTGCGATGAACGACCAAGTTGGCTTCATGCCGATAAACCTGGCGAATCAAACTATAAATTCGCCGAGCAATGGCCGGATTTTCGGTTTGAATGTTTAAGACAAACCGATGGGCCATCAATGTCAGGCTGCCGTTCATCCGGATCAATGCCGACAGCTCTGCCTTCGCATGTTCAGGATGAACCTCGAGTTGGGTCAGTTCTTTTTTCACCATACTGGCAAAGCTTGCCATGCCCTCACCTCCGGATTTTCGCACTCACTTGAAAGGCCAAATTCAAAATTTCCTTAGCTACCTTGTCGCCATCATGGAAGACGCCGCGATCACGCAACTTCAAAAAGTCTTCCGAAATCACGCGACAGCCCATGTCACGCAAACCTTGATAATTATGCTTAACCGGCGTCAGAATCTCATTGTACTTTTGGTGATCGAGATAATTCTCGGGAACCGGCTCGATATTGACGAGCACAGTGTCGACAAAATTCTCACCCATCTGTTCATTCAAGACCCGGACATGGTCGGCATCGGTGAAGTTTTGCGTTTCGCCTTTTTGCGTCATGATGTTAACGATATAAATGACTTCGGCCTTCGTTTTCTTCACAGCGTCACCCAGATTGCCAATCATCAGGTTCGGCAGGATACTGGTAAACAGACTGCCGGGCCCCAGCACGACCACGTCCGCGTCCATAATGGCATCAATGACTTCATGGACGGCTTTGGGTTCGCCATTAGCCGGATCGGTTTCGGAGACGGAAATATGCTTGATATTCTTACCGGCCGCGGTAATTTCGGATTCACCGGATAGGCTCGTTCCATCTGTGAATTCGGCATTAAGTGTGAGTGGCGTGTTGCTGGCAGGATAAACGTGACCATCCACCTGCATCATTTCGCTCAACTGCTGAACCGCCGGGAAAATACCGCCTTTCATCTCTGACAAAGCCGCAATGATTAAGTTGCCAATCGCATGGCCGGCAAAAAACGCATCGGTGGTGTTAAAGCGATACTGGAAAATATCCAGATACAGACTCGGCAGCTCCGACAAGGCAACAAGCACATTGCGAATATCACCAGGCGGCACCACGTTAATATAATTGCGAATGGTGCCTGACGACCCGCCATCATCGGCAACCGTCACAATCGCCGTTACGTCAGCATCCTGTTCATGCAGGCTATGCAAGATAACCGGCAATCCGGTTCCGCCGCCAATCACGACGACTTTCGGACGCCGCCCGCGAATGACGCGGATAAATTTAGTTTCCCGACTCATGAACGATTCACCGTCTCCTTATGTTTCTTAATGTCCCGATGGGTAATATCAACCGCATAGGCATCCGAAAATGCCTTACCGATGCGCTCCGCAAACGCAACGCTTCGGTGTTGACCGCCTGTGCAACCGATCGCGATCGTCACACTGGTTTTTCCTTCGGCTTTATACTTGGGCATGATCTCAGCCAGCAAATCGTAAAATTTGTTGTAGAAGCTTTCGGCATCTTCATTGTCCATTACATAGTCATAAACTTCCTGATCCAAACCGGTTTTTGGCCGGTAAGCCTTGACGTAAAACGGATTAGGCAGGAACCGGACATCCATGACAATGTCCGCATCAATCGGCAACCCGTATTTGAACCCAAATGACATGACTTCAATATGAAAGGCTGGCTGACCGCTATTTTCTTTGAAGTTTAAAAAGATCTTTTCCCGTAACTGCCGCGGACTTAACGTGGTGGTATCGATCACGACTTGCGCCCGATTCCGCAACTCGGTTAGTAGCACGCGTTCCTTTTTAATGCCGTCCATCAACCGGCCTTCCATTGCCAAGGGATGGGAACGGCGGGTTTCCTTGTAACGCGAAACCAGTTCTTCATCCGTCGCGTCTAAGAACAAAATGCGCGAATGAACGTAAGCGTTGTTGTCCAGATTAGCCAACATGTCGATAATCTGGTCATAAAAAGCCCGACTGCGCAGATCCACGACTAGCGCGACCTTCGAAATCTTCCCGGATTCCTTAACGAGTTCCCAGAACTTAGGAAGCAGCGCTGGCGGCATGTTATCAACGCAAAAATACCCCAAATCTTCAAACGCCTGCATTGCAACGGTTTTGCCGGCACCCGACATCCCAGTGATAATAACAAGATCCAAACTTTCAGTCATAAAAGGCTCCTTTGTGCTCATATTCAATCAAGTATAACATTCCGGGCGTGTCATTCCTACCATCACAGACTCCCGAAATCAAAAAAGCCGAAGAACCGGCTTAGAAACACCGATCCTTCGGGCTTTTGGTGGACAATTTAAATGTTGCGTCGAGCAAAGGCGATGACAATACACTCGATGCCGAACAGGACGAAGAACATCGCCAGCAAGGTCACCAGCGTCACTGCCGCAATCACCGGCTGCATGAACAGCATCAGCGAAACAATGACCGCCAGAATATCCAGAATCAGATAAACAACAAACCAGCCGGTGCCGGCAACGCGCAGATGACCGACGTTGAACAATGAGCCGACAGAATCGACCAGGAACCAGATAGCAAACATCATGGTGATCGTCGCCACACCTAAGCCAGAATTCAATAAGAAAATCAGGCCAATGACAAGGTCAAAAATCCCCATAATCAAGGAAATCCATGCCAATCTACCGGTAAACTGGCGCAATGTGGAAAAGCCCGCAAGAACCGCAATCCCTCGAATAATGGCAACGACAGCAAAGATAAAGGTAACCGTCCTTAATGTCGCTAACGGGTACCGTAAGACCACAAAAGCAGCAACCAGAAACAGAATACCGGTGATGAACTGCCCCCAGTCAAAGCCAAAACTCTTTCGATTTAACATATTATTCCCTACTTTCTTAATCATTTCTATCATACCATTTCAAAAAGCAATTCAATAAATTGAATTACCGAAATTTTTGAAGACGCTGGCAAATGCCGCTAGCCACGCATGATCCGCAACCTTTAAAAAGTTATCAAAAATCGGTTCCGCGCTGCTCATTTATGTACATAAATAGTCGCGGTTTTAAACGCGACTATCGAACGCTTTATTTCTTAGGTGCACTTTTTGCTTTACCATCCTTGCCCGCAGCCGCTTCTTTGGTCCGTTTGGTGTCACGGATCAGAACCGGTTTGAGGTACTGGCCGGTGTAGCTATCAGCCACCTCAGCGACTTGTTCCGGCGTGCCTGTGGCAATGACACGGCCACCGCCATCTCCGCCTTCAGGACCCAGATCAATGACCCAGTCGGCAGATTTAACCACATCCAGATTGTGCTCAATGACCAAAACCGTGTTGCCTTCATCGACCAAGCGTTCCAGCACTTCCAGCAGCCGCTTAATATCATCGGTATGCAAACCGGTCGTCGGTTCATCCAGAATATAAAAATTCTTACCGGTCGAAAGCTTCTGCAACTCACTGGCCAGCTTCATCCGCTGTGCTTCACCACCGGAAAGGGTTGTAGCACTTTGACCAAGCTTCACATAGCCCAAGCCGACATCCACAATCGTCTGCAACTTGCGGCGAATCTTTGGAATATTTTTGAAAAAGTTGGTGGCTTCTTCAACGGTCATGTCGAGGACTTCCGCAATATTCTTGCCTTTGTACGTCACTTCAAGCGTTTCGGAATTATACCGTTTGCCATGACAAACTTCGCAAGGTACATAAACGTCCGGTAAAAAGTTCATTTCGATCTTGATGATCCCGTCGCCTTTACAGTTTTCACAGCGACCGCCCTTGATGTTAAAACTGAACCGGCCTTTTTTGTAACCGCGCAGTTTGGCTTCATTGGTTTCTGCAAATAATCCGCGAATATCATCAAAAACGCTGGTGTAGGTAGCTGGATTGCTCCGTGGCGTCCGGCCGATGGGGCTCTGATCGATATTGATTAGCTTCTCGATGTTTTTATAACCCAGAATCTTATCATATGGTCCGGGTTTTTCGGAGTTGTGATTCAGCTTTTGGGCCAATGCCCGCCGCAAAATCGAATTGACGAGCGTTGACTTGCCCGATCCGGAAACCCCGGTAACTACAATGAACTTGCCTAATGGAAAATCAACATTGATGTGCTTGAGATTATGGTCGGCAGCCCCTTCCAAACGGATTACTTTGCCATTGCCTGTCCGGCGCTTCAACGGTACCGGAATAAACTTGCGGCCAGATAGGTATTGCCCCGTGATCGACTTGCGTACCCGCGCCACTTGCTTAGGCGTTCCTGCCGCCATGATCCGGCCGCCATGGTCACCAGCACCCGGGCCGACATCGATCAGGTAATCGGCTGCCCGCATGGTATCTTCGTCGTGTTCAACCACAATGAGCGTATTGCCTAAATCGCGCATTTTTTTCAAAGAGGCGATTAAGCGATCGTTGTCGCGTTGATGCAGACCGATTGACGGCTCATCCAGAACATACATGACCCCGCTCAAGTTGGAGCCGATCTGGGTTGCCAACCGAATCCGTTGTGCTTCACCGCCAGACAGCGTTCCGGCACTACGACTCAAGGTCAGATAGCCAAGACCGACATTGACAAGAAAAGTTAAGCGATCGACAACCTCTTTCACGATCGGCTGAGCGATGACACTTTCAGCTTCGCTCAGATGAATCTGCTTGAAGAATGGTAAGGCGTCTTTGATGGCCAGATCGGAAACTTCGGCGATATCACGCCCGGAAATCTTCACGGCAAGCGCTTGCCGATTCAGCCGCTTGCCATGGCAAACCGGGCAAGGCAATGCGGTCATGTAACTCCGCATCTGTTGGCGCGTAAAATCGCTGTTGGTCTCGGCATAGCGCCGGGAAATGTTGGTCAGTACCCCTTCAAACGGGACATCGACATCCCGAACGCCGCCAAAATCATTTTCATAATGAAAATGGAACGGCTTGCCGTTGCTGCCATCAAGGACGACGGTACGTTCCCGCTTGGTCAACTTCTCAAATGGCACATCCATGCGCACTTTGAAGGCCGTTGCAGCTTGTTCCAACAATTCCGGATAATACTGAGAGCTAATAGGATTCCACGGAGCAATCGCGCCTTGTGCCAAGGTCATGCTTGGATCCGGGACAACCAGATCCATATCGACCGTGAGCTTAACCCCTAAGCCATCACATTCCGGGCAGGCACCAAATGGGGCATTGAACGAAAAGAGCCGCGGCTCCATTTCACCAATGGTAAAGCCACAAATCGGGCAGGCAAAATGTTCGGAAAACCGTAACGTCTCGCCGCCAATCACATCGACATTGGCGTAACCTTCCGACAGACGTAACGCCGCTTCGAATGAATCAAACAACCGGCTGCGCGCTTCAGGCTTCACCACAATCCGGTCAATCACGATATCAATATCATGAGCCTTGTTTTTATCCAGCTCATAGTCGGCCGTTGCGTCCATCACTTCACCGTCAACGCGCATGCGCACATAACCTTCACGCATAATCTTGGCGAAGACTTTCTTATGACTGCCTTTTTTGCGCCGCACAATTGGCGACAGAATTTGAATGCGGCTCTTTTCCGGTAATGCTAAGACGCGATCCACCATTTGTTCGACACTCTGGCTCGTAATCGGTGTCCCATCGTTCGGACAAATCGGATGACCGACCCGCGCCCACAACAACCGCAGATAATCGTTAATTTCCGTGACGGTGCCGACCGTTGAACGGGGATTCTTGGAAGTCGTCTTTTGGTCAATCGAAATCGCCGGACTGAGCCCATCAATCGAGTCGACGTCCGGTTTCTCCATCTGGCCCAGAAATTGGCGGGCATAGGCAGATAAGCTTTCAACGTACCGACGCTGGCCTTCTGCATATAGCGTATCAAACGCCAGGCTGGACTTGCCAGAACCTGACAACCCCGTCATGACCACGAGTTTGTTACGGGGAATAGTCACGTCAATGTTTTTTAAGTTATGGGCACGTGCCCCATGGATCACAATTTTATCATTTGCCATTCACAAAAAATCTCCTCAATTAAAACAAGCCGCCGTCTGCCACCAGAATGTCAGCCCATCTGGTGCGACGAAGCGGATCAGTCCCTGCGTCTCATTCAACGCCAGGATCACGACAAGAAAACAGCCACGATCGCCGGATCTAATCAAGGTAATCATGGCTGACTTTGTTTCATCATGCAAGTTCGTTACAAAAATCTCAAGACATATCCGCTTGCAACTCCAGAATGGTATCCCGTAACGATGCCGCCTGTTCGAAATCCAGTTTCTTGGCCGCCGTCTGCATTTGTGAACGCAGGTTGGCCACCAATTCTTTCTTATCGGCTTTGGTCATGTCTTCATAGTCAACCTCGGCAAAGGTCTTCTTGGCCTCGGCTTTCTCATCGTCAGATTGTTCGTAAGTCGAAATAGCTGCCCGAATCGGTTTAATAATGGTCTTAGGCTGAATATGATGCTCTTCGTTAAACTTCTCCTGAATCGCGCGCCGCCGCTTGGTTTCATCAATCGCGGCCTTCATCGAATCAGTGACTTTGTCCGCATACATAATCACTTTACCGTGCTCATTACGCGATGCTCGGCCGATCGTCTGGATTAAAGATCGTTCTGCCCGCAAGAAGCCTTCCTTGTCAGCATCAAGAATCGCAATCAACGAAACTTCCGGCACATCAATTCCTTCACGCAAAAGGTTAATGCCGATCAGCACATCGAACTTACCAAGGCGTAAATCACGAATAATCTTGGTCCGTTCCAATGTCTTGATATCACTATGCAAGTAGCGGACTTTAATGCCCATATCCTTCAGATAATCAGTCAGATCTTCCGCCATTTTTTTAGTCAAGGTAGTAATGAAGACCCGTTCATGAGCATCGATGCGTTTGTTGATCTCACCAACCAGATCATCGATTTGTCCCATCACCGGACGTACTTCAATCTTCGGATCCAGCAAACCGGTCGGCCGGATAATCTGCTCAGCAATATCTTCCTTGGGTACGCGACTCAATTCGTAAGGTCCCGGGGTGGCGCTGACATACAAGATACGCTTAACGTGCTTTTCGAACTCCTCAATCTTCAGCGGCCGATTGTCCAATGCACTTGGCAAACGGAAGCCATAGTCAATCAGCATCTGTTTCCGCGCTCTGTCACCGTTGTACATTCCTTTAATCTGCGGCATTGTGACATGGCTTTCGTCAACCATGATCGTAAAGTCTTTCGGGAAAAAGTCTAGCAGTGTATACGGCGGTTCGCCGGGTTTGCGGCCATCCATGTGGCGGGAATAATTTTCGATGCCACTGGTGAAGCCCATTTCGCGCATCATCTCAATGTCATAGTTCGTCCGCTGTTCCAAGCGCTGCGCTTCAAGCAACTTGTTCTCGCCCCGCAACACCTTCAGGCGATCTTCCAATTCCGCCGAAATACTCTTGATCGCACGTTGCATCTGTTCGTCACTGGTCATAAAGTGAGTGGCCGGGAAAATAGCAACATGATCCCGTGTGCCGATGACTTCACCGGTCAACGCGTCCACTTCAGTAATTCGATCAATCTCGTCACCAAAAAATTCAACCCGAATGGCGTGATCGTCGCGACTGGCCGGAAAAATTTCAACAACGTCCCCGCGAACGCGAAAACGGCCACGCTGAAAATCAATGTCATTCCGATCAAACTGGATATCGACCAGTTGCCGTAGTAACGTATTCCGGTCAATCGTCATCCCGGTTCGTAGCGATAACACATGATTCTTATATTCATGCGGATCACCTAAGCCAAAGATCGATGACACCGACGCCACCACAATAACGTCGTTTCGTTCAAGTAACGCACTGGTTGCACTATGCCGCAACTTGTCGATTTCGTCATTAATAGCACTGTCTTTTTCAATATACGTGTCCGTGCTGGGCACATAGGCCTCAGGTTGATAATAATCATAGTAAGAAACAAAATATTCAACCGCATTGTGCGGGAAGAATTCCTTAAACTCGCCATAAAGCTGTCCCGCCAAGGTTTTATTATGCGATAAAATCAAAGTCGGCTTATTCAGGTTGGCGATGATGTTGCTCATCGTAAACGTCTTCCCGGTTCCGGTCGCGCCTAACAGGATTTGTTCTTTCTTGCCTTCTTCAAACCCTTTTGTCAGCTTGGCAATCGCCTGAGGTTGGTCCCCAGCCGGCTGATAAGGTGAAACCAGATCAAATTTACGATCAGCGATTCGTTCGATCATCGACATGCCTCCAATCAACATGTGACGCGCGGCTATTCACACGCGCATTAACATCCATTTGTATGCGGTATCCCGCCGTTGTACCAAAATTTTTCATCAAAAAAGTTGGAACCGATTTGAAACGCATTCCAACTTTCATCTCGCATATTATAACATAGCGAACATACTTTCGCTACTTACTCGGCTCGTGTTCTGCCATGGTTGCTTTGGTCAGTTTGGCCAATTGATCACGACTGGCAAACTTTTCTTCCAGCATATCCGGCAAAACCTGATCGAGGAAGTACCGGACGCTTGGTCGATTCTTAAATTCCAGAATAGTACTCAGGCTTTCCGTATAGATGTCAAGAAAGACCTGTTCAGGATTGCCTTTTTCAATTTCGCCAAATCCTTCGTAAAGCAAGTCGATTTTGTCGGCCACACTCAAGATTTGGCCCTCAAGCGTGTCGTCTTTGCCTTCAGACAAACGACGGCGATAACGATCCTGAAAATCGCGCGGAATTTCATTTTTGATGAAGTTCTCCGTCATCGTGGCCTCAACGTCGGCAAGCATCTGCCGCAATGTCGGCGTGGCATATTTGACCGGCGTTTTGATATCGCCGATGAAACGTTCCGTGTAATCATGGTTCAGCGACTTTTCGTAGAGCATCTGCCAATTAACCTTGTTCCCCGCCAATTCCTCGACATCGCCCAGCATTTGTGCGATTTCCGCAACCTTGAAGCTGTGGGCCGCCACCGAGTGCTCCTGATACTTGAAAAAGCCCGGTGCCCGCCGCAGTGTCTCCAGATTACTCAGTCCTTGGATAAATTGGTGCATGCCCATGTCAAAATGACCTCCTGTTGTTTGTTGTGACGATCAAAAAAATTACTTAAATTGCTAAAAGACTACCACCATAGCCAGACCATTGCAAGGTGTTTCACATTTTGGAACGGGTTGTCCTTAAGTGAATGCAAACAAATAGACCCTGAACGTTTTGTCAGGATCTATTTAAGCTTACGCAGAAAACACCTTTACCACACTGATTGGCTTAGGCTTCCTCACGAAAATCATGCAAGGCTTTCTCGAACGCATCGAGTTTCTCTTGCGCCTTTGCATCGGTTTCTGCCTTGGTGCCAACATAGAATTTGACTTTTGGCTCGGTGCCGGATGGGCGAATCGCAATCCAGGTGCCGTCTTCCAAAATGTATTTCAGCACGTTGCTAGAAGGCATCGTCAGTTTTTCAACCGTGCCGTCTGCCGACTTCGCTTCTTGACTCAGGAAGTCTTCCACTTTGGCAATCTTGACACCGGCAAAATCATCCGGCTGCTCTTCGCGGAACTTCGTCATGAGATTGGCCATTTGCTTTGGACCGTCAACGCCTTCAAAATCAACGCCAACCGTCTTTTCAGCATAGTAACCATATTTCTTGTATAGTTCCTGAACGCCATCCCAAAGTGTCTTGCCTTGTGACTGATAGTATGCGGCTACTTCAGCCAGCAGAACGGTTGACTGGATTGCGTCTTTATCCCGGACGAATGGTTTGATCAGATAACCATAGCTTTCTTCAAAGCCAAAGAGAAATTCATGCTCACCAGTGGCCTGGAAGTGCTTGATTTGATCGCCGATAAACTTGAAGCCGGTTAGCACGTTAATCATGTCCACGCCGTAATCTTTCGCAATCGCCGTCGCTAATTCGGTTGAAACGATTGACTTCACAACTGCGCCGTTTTTCGGCAACGTGCCAGCTTGTTTGCGGGCTTCGAGAATATAGTGCAGCAATACCGAAGCAATTTGATTACCGGTCAGCAACTGATAATGGTCGCCAACTTTGACCGCGGTCCCCAAACGATCGGCATCCGGATCAGTGGCAATCAACACATCCGCACCGATTTTCTTGCCCAATGCGATCGGCAAATCAAAGACTTGGGCAAATTCAGGGTTCGGGAACGGGGTTGTCGCAAATTCCGGATCAGCAATGCTTTGTTCCGGAACCAAGCGGAAGTTTTCAAACCCGGCATTGCGCAAAACCATTTGTGCCGGAATGCGGCCAGTCCCATGTAACGGGCTATAAACCAGTGACATATTCTTCCCGACAGTGTGGACCAAGTCAGGATTGATTGTCACTGTGGCCACTTCAGCATAATAGGCTTCATCCACATCTTCACCAATCGGCTGCATTAAATCCTTGGCCCGCAACTCGTGAACATTTAACGCTTTAATCGCAAAAAGATCAGATGCCGACCGAGCGTACTTGGTAATTTTGTCGGATTCTTCCGGCGGCATTTGACCGCCATCTGGGCCATAAATCTTGTAGCCATTGTATTGCTTCGGGTTATGGCTAGCCGTAATCATAATCCCGGCGTAAGTCTTCAAATAGCGCACCGCAAAACTCAACTCCGGTGTTGGCCGCAGCTGGTCAAACACATAACTCTTGATGCCGTGAGCACCAAGCACCCCGGCACTTTGATAAGCAAATTCCTGACTCATGTAGCGGGAATCATAGCTAATGGCGACGCCGCGCGCCTTTGTTTCATCCGTCAAAGTATCCATAAACCGCGCCAGGCCCTCAGTTGCCTGGCGTACCGTATAAATGTTCATCCGGCCAATGCCTGCACCAAGAACGCCGCGCATGCCGGCAGTCCCAAATGCCATGGGCGCAGCGAACGCCTCTTCCTTAGTTGTTTCGTCGTCAGCCATTTTCTTAAGATCAGCTTTTAGCTCCGGATCAAGTGTTGGTTCATCAACCCATTGTTGATACGTATCACGGTAACTCACGTGATCAGCTCCTATCTGTCTAAATTAATAATTTCGGGTACAGCCCTTCCCTTTCCAATCATACTATAAGTAACCAACGCTTGGTTGAAAACGCGCTCAAATAAGAAAATTCTTTTGCGATCCATTGAGAAGTTGGGGCAATAAATTCTATACCGTGCCAAACTCCGCAATCTCCGGCCAGCTGGGGCTGGAACGGGGT
>NZ_BACQ01000022.1 GCF_000260435.1 Lacticaseibacillus zeae DSM 20178 = KCTC 3804
TCAGGTTGTTGCCTTTATTATTTGACCCGATATTGCCATTCCCGACATTGTTCGAGCCGACATTATCACTTCCTTGATTGTTGTTGCCTTGGTTGCTGTTACCGTTGTTGTTAGAACCAATGTTACCGTTACCGGTATTGTTGTTGCCGTGATTGTTATTACCAGTATTATTGGATCCCACATTACTATTGCCAATGTTTTGGTCACCAAAATTGTTGGAACCAGCATTGCTGTTGCCAGTATTGCTATCGCCGATATTATTGTTACCGGAGTTGTTCGAACCTACGTTACCATTACCAGTATTGTTGTCGCCCGAGTTGTTTAAACCGGTATTGCTGTTACCGCTGTTATCATCACCAGAGTTGTTTGAACCTGAGTTACTGTTTCCGGTGTTGTTATCGCCGGTATTGTTGTCCCCCGTGTTGTTAGAGCCAGTATTACCGTTACCGGTGTTGTTGTTACCAGAATTATTCGAGCCCGCATTACCGTTGCCAGTATTGTTGTCGCCAGAATTATTTGAGCCGGTATTGCTATTACCGCTGTTATCATCACCAGAGTTGTTTGAGCCCGTGTTACCGTTGCCGATATTGTTGTCGCCAAAGTTGTTGGAGCCCAAATTACTATTTCCAGTGTTGTTGTTACCCGAGTTTTTCGAACCTGCGTTACTGTTACCGGTGTTATTATCGCCAGCGTTGTTAGAACCCGTGTTACTGTTGCCGGTATTGTCGTCACCGGAATTGTTCGAGCCCATATTATTATTACCAGTGTTCTCATCGCCGGAGTTGTTTGAACCCGAGTTATTGTTCCCAGTGTTGTTGTCGCCAGAATTATTCGAGCCGGTATTACCGTTACCGGTATTGTTGTCACCAGCGTTGTTGAAACCGGCATTGCTGTTGCCGGTATTTTTGTCGCCCGAGTTGTTGTTACCTGAGTTATTGTTGCCGGTATTGTTGTCGCCAGTGTTGTTCGAGCCTACGTTGCCGTTGCCAGTGTTGTTGTCGCCTGAGTTATTTGAACCGACATTGCTGTTGCCGCTGTTGTTGTCGCCGATGTTGTTCGAGCCGGCATTATTGTTACCAGTGTTGCCGTCGCCAAAATTGCTGGAACCCGAGTTGTTATTACCGGTGTTTTGATCACCTGAGTTGCTTGAACCTTTATTACCGTTTCCGTTGTTGTTGTCACCAATATTGTTCGAACCCGAGTTATCGTTTCCAGTGTTGCCATCACCGGAATTATTCAGGCCCGAATTGTTGTTGCCGGTGTTATTGTCGCCAGAATTGTTCGAGCCAGTGTTGCTGTTACCAGTATTCCTGTCCCCGGAGTTGTTTGAACCCGAATTGCTATTTCCAGTGTTGTTGTCGCCAGTATTGTTGTTACCGGAATTGTTAGAACCAGCGTTGTTGTTGCCAGTGTTGTTTGAACCAGCGTTACTGTTGCCGGTGTTGCTGTCTCCAGTATTATTCGAGCCCTTATTGCCGTTACCAGTGTTGCTGTCACCGGTGTTGCTATCACCAGTATTGTTCGAACCCTGATTACCATTACCACTGTTGCCGTCCCCGGTATTATTGTTCCCCGAGTTGTTCGAACCAGCGTTGTTGTTGCCGCTGTTGCTGTTACCAGAATTATTCGAGCCCGTATTACCATTACCAGTGTTGTCGTCCCCGGTATTGTTTGAACCCGAGTTACTGTTACCGGTATTGTTGTCACCGGTATTGTTTGAACCCGAGTTACTGTTACCGGTATTGTTGTCACCAGAATTATTCGAACCTGTATTGCTATTCCCGGTGTTGCCGTCACCAGTGTTATTGTCCCCGGTATTGTTTGAGCCCGAATTGCTGTTACCGGTGTTGTTGTCGCCAGTATTATTCGAGCCAGCGTTACTGTTACCGGTGTTATTGTCACCGGTATTGTTTGAGCCCGAATTACTATTTCCAGTATTGTTGTTGCCCGAGTTACTGTTGCCAGTGTTATTGTCACCGGTATTGTTCGAACCCGAATTACTGTTACCGGTGTTGTTGTCGCCAGAATTATTCGAGCCCTTATTACCGTTACCAGTGTTGTCATCACCGGTATTGTTGTTACCCGAGTTACTGTTGCCGGTGTTATTGTCACCAGTGTTGTTCGAGCCCGAATTGCTGTTGCCACTGTTGTTGTCGCCAGAATTATTCGAGCCCTTATTACCGTTACCAGTGTTGTCATTACCGGTATTGTTGTTACCCGAGTTACTGTTGCCACTGTTATTGTCACCAGTATTGTTCGAGCCCGAATTACTATTACCAGTGTTGCCGTCGCCAGTGTTGTTCGAGCCCTTATTTCCATTACCAGTGTTGTCGTCCCCGGTATTGTTGTTACCTGAGTTGTTGGAACCAGCATTGCTGTTGCCAGTGTTATCGTCACCGGTATTGTTGTTGCCCGAGTTGTTGGAACCAGTGTTGTCGTTGCCGGTATTGTTGTCTCCAGTATTGTTCGAGCCCTTATTTCCATTACCAGTATTGTCATCCCCGGTATTGTTGTTACCCGAGTTGCTGTTGCCGGTGTTGTTGTCACCAGTATTATTCGAGCCTGTATTGCTATTACCGGTGTTCTTGTCGCCGTTGTTGTTCGAACCGGCATTGCTATTTCCGGTGTTGTCGTCACCGGTATTGTTGTTGCCCGAGTTGCTTGAGCCTGTATTACTGTCACCGGTGTTTCGATCACCTGAGTTGTTCGAACCCGAGTTATTGTTGCCAGTGTTGTTGTCACCAGTATTGTTTGAGCCCGAATTGCTGTTACCGGTGTTGTTGTCGCCAGTATTGTTCGAGCCAGTGTTACTGTTACCGGTATTCTTGTCGCCGATATTGTTTGAACCCGAGTTACTGTTACCGGTGTTGCTGTCGCCAGTATTATTCGAACCCTTATTACCGTTACCAGTGTTGTCGTCTCCGGTATTGCTGTTGCCTGAGTTGTTGGAACCAGCATTACTGTTACCGGTATTCTTGTCGCCAGAGTTGTTGTTACCCGAGTTACTGTTGCCGGTGTTATTGTCGCCGGCATTGTTCGAGCCCGAGTTGCTGTTGCCACTGTTATTGTCACCAGTATTATTCGAGCCTTTATTACCGTTACCGGTGTTATTGTCACCGGTATTACCCGAACCCGAATTTCCGTTTCCAGTGTTGCTATCCCCGGAGTTGTTGTTACCCGAATTGTTCGAGCCCGAATTACTGTTTCCAGTATTGTTGTCGCCAGTATTGTTGTTTCCAGAGTTGTTGGAACCCGCGTTGTTGTCTCCGGTATTCTTGTCTCCGGAGTTGTTGTTACCCGAATTACTGTTACCGGTGTTGTTGTCGCCAGAATTATTCGATCCCTTATTACCGTTGCCAGTGTTGTTGTCTCCGGTATTGTCCGAACCCTTATTTCCATTACCAGTGTTGTCGTCTCCGGTATTGTTGTTTCCAGAGTTGTTAGAACCTGCGTTGCTGTTGCCGGTATTCTTGTCTCCGGAATTGTTGTTACCCGAGTTACTGTTGCCGGTGTTGTCGTCACCAGTATTGTTCAAGCCCGAATTGCTGTTGCCACTGTTGTTGTCGCCAGAATTATTCGATCCCTTATTACCGTTACCAGTGTTGTCATCACCGGTATTGTTGTTACCCGAGTTACTGTTGCCGGTGTTATTGTCACCGGTATTGTTTGAACCGGTATTACCGTTACCAGTGTTGTCGTCTCCGGAATTGTTCGAACCCGTGTTGCCGCTGCCATGATTATTCGCAGCAGTGTTCGCTGCAGCCGCTGTTTGTGCTGTACTGTTTTCCGCGGAGGCCACCGCCGCAGCACTGGCTGCTGAACTTGCTGCATTGAATGCTTCAACCGCTGCGCTACTTGCTGCAGAATTGTTTCCTTCTATGCTAGCCGAAGTTGCAACTACCGCAGCACTTGAAGCTTGGGCAGCATAGCTTTCCGCCAGTGATGCTGCTGCGCTTGCAGATTGAGCAGCCGAACTGATAGCAGCATCATCTGGCCAACTTGCTGCAGCACTGGCTGCTTCAGCTGCGGCGATTGATGCATTTTTCGCGGCTGTTTCCGCATCAGTAGCTGATTCAGAAGCAATTTTTGCATATTCAGCCGTTGCTCTCTTGGCGTATTCCTCAGCAGTCGCTGCTGCATCGATTGCACTCTTCTTGGCAACCGCAGCATTGCTGGCAGCCAAAAGCGCTGTAGCTGCCGCAGAAGAAGCTGTCGCTGTCGAACCAGCTACTTCAGCACTTGAAGCAAGAGCCGCGGCACTTGATGCAAGGGTAGCATAGCTGTTGGCCTCAGAACTTGCTAATAGGGCAACCGCAGCAGCACTGGCTGCATAACTTGCTGCAGTGGATTGCAGACTGCTGTTTGAGGCGTATGAATTAGCAACTTCAGCATAAGACGACGCAACATTCGCAAAGTCCGTTGCCTCTTGAGCACTTGATGAAGCTGCCGCTGCCGCACTTGAAGCAGCTGTTGCATAGATACTGTTAACCGTCAGTTTTGCCGGACCAAGCTTAATTGTCTGGGTTTTTTTATTGGAAGTATAACTAACGACCAAATAATAATAAGCACCATCAGTTAACTCAACATTATTCAGCGTCAAGCTATTGCTTGTTGCACCGGAAATGGCACTTCCTGAATTGTTGGCTGAATTAGCTTTATACCATTGATATTTAATATCGCCAGAATCCAACGTCGTCTGCGGGGTAAGCGTAACATCCGTGCCGACGTTGGCCGTTTGATCGGTAAGTCCATTGCCAATCGTGATAGTCTTAGAATCTGAATGTGTCGACCCATCACTATTTGTAATGGTGACAGTAATTGTCGTTTTACCGGTTTTAAGAGCCGTTAAATTACCAGTACTATCAATCGTGGCAACGGACAAATCACTACTGCTCCAAGTGACAGTCCCTGTGGCGTTGTCCGGGTCCGTTGCGTACGTATACGCCCCCTTCTGACCATCAAGAACATAATCATCACCACTAACAATCGTTATCCTACTTGCATGAATGTCATTTTCATAGACATCGACTTGATTAACATTGCTGTAGCCTTTGTTATCTAAAAAGAAACCGCTGGACTGAAAGTATGCTTGAAAACGTAGAGATCCTGCGTAGTCAGTTGTTTTAAAAGTTAATGTGCTCAAAACATTATGATTAAACACGCTGTTGCTTGGAATATTCGATATATTAACATCCTTAATATATTGCCCAGCATCCGCCACCGGCATCCATTTTCCTTGAACTAAAACATACCACGTGACTTTCCAAGTGGGATCACCAAGCCCAAATCCTGCATAGTAGCTGGCAGTTAACGTTGTAACCGTTTGTCCACCAGTCGTCGTTGAGACATTCTGCGGTGACACACCTTTCCCTGGCGTTAAGACAATACCGAGTGGAACCCAGGCATCACTGGAAACCGCTCCTTGCGTCGACGTGGTATCAAGTGAATAGTTCTTGACCCGTTCGGCCAGTGAGGACGCTGTGGCTGCATTGCTCATCGCCATTGAGGCAAAAGTTGATGCCTGAACCGCCGCAGAACTTGCTGCGGTAGCAAAAGAGCTCGCTGCAAGCAAGTCGTTGGCCGCCACGGCGCTGGATGCTAAGTTTAACTGATTCACTGCTTGCGTCGCGGCAATTATCTCTGAGCCGCGATTGAGGTCAACTTGTTGGGCAAAACTCGAAGCGGCACTCGCATACGCATAAGCTAGCGATGTGTTCTTAAGCGCGCTTGCGGAACTAGTAACCGCAGCGACCGAATTCGCTGTTGACTCAGCGGTTGTTGCGGCACTGGTAGCTGCGGTTATCTGGTCGCCATAAACCTTAGATCGGTTAGCGAAAATTTTTGCAATGCCTTCACTGCGGGCGCTAGTAGCTGCTGATACTTGCTGATAGGCTTGGCTCATTGTAGTATTAGCCGTTAAAGCAGCTAAAGAAGCCTTGTTAAAATCGCTACCCGCCGATTTAGCTTTTGCAGCTTCAATTGAAGCATTTTTTGCAAATCCAACCGCCAATGAGAGTGCTTGACTGGCCTGTGAGAGATAAGTCTGCGCATTAGAAGTAAACGCAGGATCAAGGGTGGCAAATGCGTTATTAAGCTCCGCATATTCGGAACTTGCCAAGGAGGCTGCCTGACTAGCCGCTGAAGCAGCCGCACTTGCGTTGATGGCATAGCTGGAAGTCAAGTATTCGGCAGTTTTGTCTTGTTCGGCACTTGATGAATCGGCCGCAGCTGCGAGCATCGCAGAATTAACAAATTCTTTGGTCTTGGCAGCGGCAGCATCTACCTCAACCGCCGCTGAACTAATAGCAATAGCGCTTGAGGAAGCTAATGCAGCGTATGAAGCCGCAACAGCATATTGACCATTACTTTCGGCACCTGCAGCACTTGCGGCAGCATCACTGGCCGCTTTAGCTAGGCTGCTAGCTAAACTGGCAGCAGACTGTGCAACAGCCGCGGCTGAAGTTGCCTGACTCGCAAGAAAAGATGCTGCCTGACCATTTGTATCAGCATTTTGCTGCATGTCTGTGATGGCTTGACTGGCTGTAGTACCAGCAGCAGTTGCTAAAGAGGCGGAACTAGCAGCCTGATTACTTGCTGTCTTTGCTTGCTCAGTGTAAGAACCTTTAGGGTCACTAACGAGAATCGTGATGGTGTTAGAGGCAGCACTGAAAGTTTTCGTGAAAACCCCCCACTCGCTTCTTGTTCCGCTTGCGACTACTTGGAAGAAGTAAGTGCCAGCAAAGTCTGGTTTAAATGCCAGTGAAGCATCTGAATTGCTAATCTTCTGCCAATTCTTACCGTCAGTTGACTCGTACCAATTATAGGTTGGGGTACCTTGAACCTTGTTGTTCGGTCCTAAGTTGCCAATTGTTGTACTTAAATTTGCGGTACCGCCTAACGTTAATGCATTCGTCGACGTTACTAAGGATAACGTCGCTTCCGGGGTATCTGATTTTTCAGCTGACTGTGTTCCGGAAATATCCTTGTTAAACTGTGCCGCCAAACTGGCTGCCTTTTGCGCTGCAACCGCATAGGAAAGTGCTGCAGCAGCGACAGTACCGTTGACGCCGGCCAACGAGTTCGCCACTTGAACGCTAGCAGGTTGAATGGCGGCATTGCTGCTGGCCACAGCTGCTGCGCTGGAGGCTTGGTTAGCTAAGCTCGTTGACTGTCCAGCATAACTAGTTGCCTGAACTGTTTTGGCAGCAGATGCGGTTGATGAAGCAAGGCTTACTGCACTATCCGCGACACTGGCAGCAAGGCTCGCTGATGAAGTCGTTTTAGCCCGAAAATCAGCAATCGCCAAAGAGTTGGCCACCTCAGCGCTTGAAGAAGCTGCATTGTACTGAGTAATAGCCTGCACATCAGCAGTATCTGCCTGCGTTTTAAACTGGGCTAAAATAGCATCCCCTGCCACAACAGCATCGAAGTTGCCGCTAGCGGCTGCTGAACTTGCTGCCTGATACTGTGCGGCTGCAGATGCTGCTGCTTGCGCGGCTGTGGTTGCTGCCTGACTAGCACTAACTGCAGCTGAAGAAGCAGCAAAATAAGCCGTCTTCACATCGTTGTTACCCGCAGCATACTGGGTCGCAGTATAGGCGGACGTCACTTTTTGTGTGGCCGCACTGGCTTGTCCCCTAGCTCTGTCGGCAACTAATGCTGTCGCCGCTGCCGCACTGCTTTGCGCGGCTAAAATACTCGGCATGGCCGCTACAGCTGCATCATGCGCGGCGGTTGAAGCCAGCCCGGCGTAACTGTCAATTAACGATGCGGCACTTTTCGCATTTGTTGTGGCGGTTGATGCTGCTGCACTGTTCTTTTGTTCAGCATACATCGATGCCAATGTTGCATAGTGATTGGCGAGCTTCTGGGCATCAAGTGCACTGTTATAAGCTTGGGTTGCCTTTGTTGCCGCGGCACTGGCATTGGTATTGCCAGCTGCTCGACTAGCATAACTGTCAGCTATAGCAGCAAAGGATGACACGGTTGCTAACTCAGCGGAAACCGATTTAACCAGTTCCGGATCAACGGTACTTGGCGCCTCACTTGAAGCCGCCACCGATGCTGCACTGGTTGGCGTAGTTGCCGTTGGTTGCGATGGCGTCGCTGCGGATGATTCAGCTGCCGAACTAGCAGTTGAACCTGTACTTTGACTGGCTGCCGATGCGGTAGCGTCCTTTGTATTTGGTGCGGCAACCTGGCTGCTGGTGGCAACACTGTCATCAGCCAATACCTGCTGCGTCTGGCTCACTTGCGCACTGCCAAGCCCCAACGCAAGAACGAACATGGAAGCAAAAACCCAATGCTTCCCATCTTTATACATCCTAAAGTTCGTTTCTTTTACATTTTTATTTCGCTTTAAATTAATGAAAGCCATGTGCTAATTCCCCCCTAACGCCTTGGATGCCAGCGATGCCGAGAGATCAGAACTCGCAGTTTCCTGGATGTCTTTCATCGCCTTTTTCCAAGCCGTTTCGGCATTTGCCTGCGAGAAATCTCCTCGTTTTTCCAATGCGGCAGTGTGCATTTGTTCCCATAGTTTCCGATCCGACAAAATCTTTGTCACTTTTGCTGCCATATCCGTTATGGCGCCGTTTTTTGCAAGATAGCCATTGACGCCATCCGCAACCAACGCTCTTGCACCATAAGGAGTATCGTAAGCAACAATTGGAACACCATAACTCATTGCCTCTAGTAAGTTCATCCCAAAGCCCCCATTTCGGGAAGTCTGCAAGATGACGCTTCCTTTTTCATAGACGTTTGCTAACTGATCGCCAGTGATATAATCAGCAAAAGCCACCTGCTCGCGTACGCCTTCTTTTTTTGCTAAGTCCTTGAGCTTCTCGAGATAGTCTTGATCAACCGCATAACCCCGAAACTCAAGCTTGGCATCGGGAAACGTTTCGCGAACTTTGGCTAAAACGCGGATTGCCTGATCAGGACGTTTTTCTGGCGAAAGTCGCCCTACAAACAAAATCAGATGCGGATCGCGTTTTGCTTCGTTGATTGGTTTCGGGCCGCGCGGAACATAGGTATCTGGCGCAACGATCACTGGCAGATCCGGCAAACGTGCGCGCAAATCTTTTTGTTCCGCCACAGTGGCAACGATGAGCCCGTCAAAATCTGCGCGGTGCTCTTCAAGTAACGGTTGATAAGCCGGCAGCCAGTCAGCACGCTTGCCCGACCGCCGCAACGGCACGTCATGCAGGTATGCCCACTTGCTACCAGCTTGTTGGACACTTGCCACGACATAGTCCAAATCGCGCCGATCAGAAATCAACAGGCTATGCGGATGCGCAGCCGTCAGTTCATTCAGTAAAAATAAAAACAGCTGGTCTTCGAGATTAAACCGAAAGTTACGCCCTTTATAATCCAAAAGCTTCCACATTGTCGGCTGAACGTTGCCCTCAATATTCATATGTGTTACTTCGAGAACCGTTTTGCCTGCCAAATTTAAAAATTTTTGGACGGCAAGCTGCCCATCCGGATGAAAATAGTCGACTGACGACTTGAAGCCGCGCCAATCAAAGTTTTCTCTAACCGTTGGATTATTAAAACGATCCAAATACGTGATGCTATGAACCAAGCCGACAGTCCCTGGCATGACCTGAATCTTGGCAATTTCTCGACCAGCCTCGTTAATCATTGTTTTGTTAGGGCCATGTGCAATCAAATGATATTCATCCAGAGGAATCTGCGACAGGAGGCGTAGATTTTGTTCGCGCCGCGGCACATCCATTGTTCCTTGGAAGAAATCGTACATATTGAGCACATCTTCTGCTTGCAGCCCTAAATCAAGGCGATTATGGGCTAACAACGGATTGTAGTTGCGTGTCACATACTGCGCACGAAGACCCATATCTTTAAAAAGGTGAACCCGTTGCGCTTGGGAAAACTCGGTACCGGAATTCATGATGAAAAGATCGTTGCCGATAAAATAATTCATGCCTTTTTCCTCATTGTTTGTGCGCAAATGCTGGCACGGCCTGTAACTTACTAGGCCATTTGGACTGAGCATCTTTTAGTAGTGCTTGCCAAGCCTGCCATACATTGGTTTCTGAATACCGCTCTGCCGAATCATAAGCACCGGTCGAATAGTGTTGTGCCAGTTCCGGATCGCGCAGTACATCAAGTATGGCGGCTGCCAACGCCTTGTAATCGCCATTAGCCACAATTCGACCGTTGATCCCATCTTCAATAATTTCATTGGGTCCATAGTTGACATCGTACGTGAACCCGATCAGCCCGTGTGAAATGGCCTCCATGATGCCCAGGTTAAATCCTTCCATCCGCGACGTGAGGCCATACATCATGGCATGATTTTCAACTTCTGCAATATTAGTGGTGTAACCTTTAAACTTCACAACATCTTCCAGGTGATTCTCTTTGATCGCCGCTTCAATCGCTCGCCGCGCCTTGAAGTTTTCTGAAGGATCCGCATACCCGTATAAATCTAAGCTGACAGCAGGTATCGCGCGATGCACGATACCGATGGCCCGCACCAGATCATCAAGGCGTTTTTCCCAAGCGATACGGGCAAAAACGACCATTTTGCCAAACTGCCGCTTTGCTACGGGAATTCGTGGTTCGGCTAACTGGTGATCAGGAATAATGCCCACAGGAATGGTAAACAGTTTTGTCTGCGGCGAAAACCGTGCCTCAACGTCCCGAGTTTGCCGGTGAGTCGCTGAAACCACGGCATCGTAACCGTTCATGGCGTGCATGCCAAACTCATAAAAGTTGTTCAAAATAGCATGCATCGGATCTTGCGAGTCGCTGGCGTGCGAGTTGTGCAAGTAAAACACCGTATACGCTGGCCTTTTCAGATGGAGCAAGCCCCAATCCCCTAAATGTGCGCGATCAAGCACAAAAATATTCGGTGTCGTTTCTGACCAAAAAGCCTCGTTAAGTAAATCAAAAAAATGTTTGGTCAGACGCTCAATCGTATCGAATTGACGAACAGTTCCATCCCGGTCAATCAACCGCCAGCCTGACTTTTGGCGCTTGCCAACCGCGTCATCCTTATTAAAAGTTTCCAAAACCGTTTTTCCGGCAGGCGTTTGCCAAGTCTCCGTGCCGATTTTGTTGTCTGGTGTATACCATTGACTTAGTGATACAAAACCGCGACTGTCATAGTGATCGACCCGAAAAAGATTGTTAAAACCGTCAAAGAGTTCAACCGACTGAACTGTCCTATCGTCATTCAAATTAACCCGTGCAACCAGCTGCCCGCGTGCCGTGAAGACCAGATCCCGCGTCTCCTCATGTTGTACGTGTGTATTCATGACCCCAAAGTCAAGCTCTGCCGTAACAATATTTTTGGAAGGGACATCTAACGCTTCCTGAAAATAGTCAAACATGCCAATCAGTTGTCGATCCGCAATTCCAGCCTCTTTGGCGTGAACGTGGAGTTGTGGGTCCCAGTCGCGGATCACGATACGCGACTCAACATGATGAGCATTAAAGAGTCTAAAGCGAGCCAGTTCCGCATGTTCAATCCCCGATTTCTGTTTGGGCATTGATGCGTTTATGAAGAAATTCATACTTGTAAAATCCTCCTGCAACGCTTCCACTGGATTAGACGGCCATTAACGAACACAAATTTCAGTGACTTTCGGTACCATCTCCCTCCTCGTTGTTTGGGTTTAACCAAACTTACGTTATATTATATCTGATAGAATTAATTTTTTACAGTTATTACCTCGGTTTATTTTTTAAACATATTTTTGGTTTAATTGCTTATAAGTTCCGCCATCTCAACACTTCTAATAACTTATGGTTAAATTAAAAAGGTGGGCTGAAAAGGCTTTCGAGAACGATTTTGCAGAGAACATGTTCATAATTATGAAGTTATTTAATATACCGAATTCGCTTATCAATCGTTTGAGTACACCCGCTGACTTAACACCAATGGCAACTGGAATCGCCCACAAAAAAACTTCATTTCAGCCATTTGTTCGTGACTGAAATGAAGCTACTATCGAAAACTAAATTTAAGCTGCCACCGATCCACACGGGCAAGGGCACTTCATCGTAAGGCAATTAGCCTTACCCTTTCGCTCCTCATGTGACATCGACATCCATTTACATCAAGTTACTTTTTATTCGCCGGTTTGCCGACAGATTTGCCTGACTGCAATTTCGCAGCCAAATCAAGAATATAGGCCCGCAGCTCATCCTTGACTTCTGGATGGGTTAAGCCATATTCAATATTGGTTTTGACATAACCGAATTTGTTACCGACATCATACCGATCGCCGGTAAACTCATGGGCGAAGACCCGTTGCGTTTGATTCAGTGTATCAATGGCATCAGTCAGCTGGATTTCGTTTCCTTTACCCGGCTTTTGGCTTTCAAGAATGTCGAAAATCTCCGGTGTCAATAAGTAACGGCCGATAATTGCCAAGTCGCTTGGTGCATCAGCGACTGCTGGCTTTTCAACGAACTTCTTCACGTTGAAGAGGCCTTTGGAGACTTCTTTTTCAGGATCAATGACGCCGTAAGCCGATACCTCATCATGTGGAACTTTCTTAACGGCAAGAATCGAGGCATGGGTCTTATCGTACTCATTGATGAGTTGTTTGGTTAACGGAACCTTGTCGTTCATCAAATCATCGCCAAGCATCACAACGAATGGCTCGTCGCCTACAAACGACTTAGCCAACCGAACGGCATCCCCAAGGCCACGCGGATATGGCTGGCGCACGAAGAACAAGTTAACCCCGATATCAGTGGTTGAATGAACAAGCTGCAACAAGGCATCTTTATGTTTTTCTTTTAGATTTTGTTCCAATTCAGGAGCCGAATCGAAATGGTCCTCAATCGAACGCTTTTGTTTACCCTCAACAATCAGAATATCTTCAATACCACTGGCTTTAGCTTCTTCAACGATGAATTGAATGGTCGGTTTGTCAACAATTGGCAACATTTCCTTAGCTAAAGCTTTTGTTGCCGGCAAAAAACGGGTCCCAAGCCCAGCTGCCGGAATGACTGCTTTACGAACTTTCACACGCATACAAGTCCCTTCTCTACTAATTTAACTACCTACTCTACTATACTAGAAACCGCTTGCGAAGAGTACACGATTCCGCTAATTCTAAGAAAGAATTCATAACTTCATCGCAAAAAAATAAAAAAATCTCGGTTATTGTCAAAATGACCGGGATTTTTGTTAATCATTAATTTCATGGACTTTGAACTTCAGCGGTTCAATATGGTGCTTTCGCCAAGCCGCCAACAACGGCTGAATGGCCTGATGGGAATCAATCAAGACAATCCCACAGTCACCACCGCCTGCTCCTGACGATTTAGCCGCGCCACCTGCTTCTTCAGCCAGCGTCACCAATTGCCGCAAAGCCGGCGTTTGAATTGCAACCCCGGAAAAGTGTGCCAACTCGTCCAACAATTCACGGTTACGGCGAATGCCAGCCTGAATATGACTGAGCGAATGTTCCCTAAAGCCGGTAATGAGTTTCTCAAGTGTCTCGCGACTTGCCGTCAAAAACTGTTGATAAAGTTGTGGCTTTTTGGCTTTAGCCAAGGTGATTTTATCGACTAATTGTGATGTCGATGCTGGCGAACCGGTCCAGCCAACCAGTAGTTGCATATCTGCTGGCGCCGTTAACAACTCAATTGACAAATCCGGCCAGTCAGCTTTGATCAAATCTGCCAGTGACATCTGATTTCTGGCAGCCGCCAACCATGCCTTGTCAAATGAGCGGTAGGCGATCCATCCACCATAAACCGATGCAGCAATGTCACCTAAAGAGCCATTACCCTGAACATCGAGGTGGGCAATGGCCGCAAGCTTATAAATCTGGTCTTTGGACATCTTCAAATCATAAAACTTGGCAAGCGCTTTGATCGTCGCGACTGTCACCGCTGCGGAACTCCCCAAACCATACTTCTTTCCGTCTTTGGCATCCAGTTGCGAATCAATATAAAGCTTGTATAAAGCAAGCGGTTTATTTAATTCACGCGCATACTGTTCCGTTAATTTAATCGCCGAGAGAATGTAATGAAATGGATTATCCCGGTTATCAAAAACCATCTCATCGCCTTGGCGTTGCCAGTATAGCGAATTTTCTTGATACTGTTCAGACACGATACTGCCGAAATGCTTCGCGGCTTCGACTGTCACGGTGACAAATTGATCCAATGCCACAATGATTGCCGGGAAGCCGGTTTCGACCACCGCGTATTCACCGGCAACATAAAGTTTGCCTGGCGCCTGCGCTGTTATCACACAATCAGAACCCTTCAATTTTCATTAATCAAGGACCCCAGAAGGAATCCGACTGTAAGTATAGCTGACCTGAAGTGACAAAAATGTTAGTCAGCAAAAACCTTACCCTTTTTAAAGAAATACCTTAATTATTTTAGCAGACATTAGACTTTCTGCAAGAGCGTGAGCAGGAGCACTTAGAAATGGAAAAATAAGCCGCTTATCATTTTTGCTGTCCAGGATCCAAAAACGCTAACTGTTTCTCCTTAATCTCGGCAAACGTCTGCCACCACATTCTTTCCCAACGCGTGGTTGGCGTGAACTTATCCCATGGCATTGGAAAATAGCCATTCGAGGCAAAATGAATGATTCCAGGCCGGTCCAATTGGCTTCTTATCTCATTGACCCGTTGCGGTGCCAAATGTTCATACTTATTCAGTAACCGATCATCGTATTGCAGATTAAACCGCCACGGCAACAGATGAATGTGCTGATAAAAGACAATATTGATAATATTTTGGTCACCATACGGGTAATTACGCCGATTGATGGCAGCCATCATCTTGTCAAACGGCGCAAAAGCTCGATAGGCGCGGGCATTAGCCACAAATACCCCTGCATTGATGTACTGGTCTGTACTCGGCAGGAAAAATTTCTTTGCCCGATTATGATTCGGATGCGTGGCGTCTTCGTAATCCAAAACCCCGCCAAGGATGTCTCCTGGCGTTAGCTGATCAAACAGTTCATTCACATCGGTTGTGACCAGCACATCATTGTCCAAATACGCCAACTGATCATACGCCTGGAAATAATAAGGCAGCAACAGCCGCCAAAGGACCATTTTCGGCAATTTCGTGCCTGTTTCAAAATGATCCGAGACTTTTCCCATCATCTCGTATGGCGGCGTCCAAAAATCAATCGATATTTGTCCCTTGCCATACAATTGGGGCATTTGGCGAACGAAGTCGATATCTTCTTGATATCCACCTTCCAGTATCACCAGTATTTTCAGCGGGTCGTCTGATTCATAATGCTTGATTAAAGATGTTATCGCCGTAGCGGTCAACATAATATGTAAACCTTTTACACAAAAGACGACTGCTCGATTAGCCATCTAACATCCTCCTTTCATAATTATCAGGTAACAGATTACGAATCTTGATCGCGGTTGCACGTCAAAACTTTTCTTTAGGGTTGTCAAATCATCTTCTTCAGCGATTTATATCAATGTAAGGCAAAACAAACGCCTTACCAATTCAAACCACTGTTAACCGATATCGGCCGAGTCGTTAACAAACCAGTCATTCATTATAAGGAGGAATCACCATGAGCCGCAATATCACGCGCCAAACGATTGTTTATACCCTGACCGACCCGGAGAACGAAGCATTCAAGCAGGTACGTCGGATGAACAACGTTGACCCTAATGCCAAAGACGAAGAATTGCTGGCAATCGGTCAAGCGTTTGCGAAGCTTTATCCAAACGCATCACTGACCAGCACCGTCTTGCAACAACAAGCTGCTGTCGTTGCCTAAGTTAACCGGAGGGATTATTAATGAAAACACTGATTTTTAGTTTCAAGTCCGAAGCTGGTAAAGCCACAAGCATTCGGATCAACAAATACGACGCTGAGATCACGGCCGACCAGGCGCAGCAATTCGCCGACGCCGTTGCCCAGGCACAGGCTTTCAAAAAGGAAGGCATGAATCTGTATGCCACACCCGTCAGTGCTAAAGTGACCGAAACCAACAGCACCGACCTCTTCACCACCGAAAAAAAGCCCGCGTAAAGTAAAGGATCAAAACTGACCTCCCCTCTTAACACGGCACCCCATTTTCCATGATGATCGATATGAAGCAGCCATCACCTTCTTTTGAGGGCGATGGCTGCTTTTTTGGTGAGCGTGAGCCGGTGCAGTTAGGAGCCTGCGTGTAAGCGGCCTTGGTCGCAATGGCGCGTCCTTTGCCATTGCGACCAAGGTCCTTACACGCAGGCTCCTGCGCCGGGGAACGCGTTATGGTGAGCGCGTTATAGAAAGCGGAAATTCGATTTCACATTTGCCAACAAAAGAACAAATTACCCCTCAACATGACCTACCATCACGACTCCTTCTTCGGCTCATCGCTTTCACGACCGGCCAGCTTATTCAAGTCATCAAATGTTGGCAAGCCCAGCAAATGCGACCAGGCGCGCAACTTACCTAAAAGGCTTGCTTTCCCCGGCTTGTCTGCCGCCAATGCATTGGCATCCCCGGCCGAAATAATGCCTTGAAATTCGCGGGCATACTGCGCTAAAACCATTCCTAACTGCTGCGCGTAGCCCCAGTTAGCCACTAACTGCCGCGGCGACATTTTCGATAACACAAACAAACTCAACGCCGCATACCGGCGTACTGCCAACGAAGTCAGTTCCGGTTTTTCCCGCGCAAGCGTCAGGAAAACGGCACCCAGTTGGTGAATGGCTTCCAGATCGCGCTTTTGAAATTTAGCATGAACGCTACTGGTCGCGTTAAATCGGTAGTAATATCGCGGTTGATCGACAAAATGAATTTGATCAATGCGTGGCAAGAGTTGGCCGATGAAATAAGCATCTTCAAGTAAATTAAAGTTGGCAACCGGCACTGGCTCCTTGAACAAATCGGCGCGAAACATTTTATTCCATAAATAACCACGCAGATCATGGTCCTCAAGCCAATACCGATACTTGTCATCACCTTCGATTGTAAATACCGGCGCGTGAAACGACCGGGCTTTAATTTTAGTGCCGCCAATATAGTTATAGTAATTGACCACCGTCATATCGACCCGCGGTGTTTGCATTCCTTCTGCCATAGTGGATAACCACTGAGGGTGAACCAGATCATCGCTATCCATGAAAGCGAGGAACGAGCCCTTGGCGTGTTCAATGCCAACCTGCCGTGCGCGGGCCTGACCACCATTTTTAACCCGAATAACATGCAATCGCGCATTCTGGCGGGCATAGGCTGCTAAAATAATCTTACTGGTATCCACTGACCCGTCGTCCACGCAAAGGATCTCAAAATTTGAATAATCCTGAGCCAACAGACTATCCAGTGCCTGAGCCAAATACTTTTCGGCATTATAGACCGGCGTGATGACTGAGATCAATGCTTCATGAGCTGCCATATCGTCCCTCTTTTTCCTTGTTCCTACAATGTTCTATTGTCCGACAGCACGGCGGCCAAAAGCGATATATTTAGCCAAATAAAACAACAAAAGCAGGAAACAAATGGCTGCTTCCTGCTTGCAGATTCCGTGATAGCTGGTTTTGATCAACCGTTTCTCCTACCTTAATCCGGCTAGCGGCGAATCCCATTATTCCGGAAGCGTCTTGAGATCGTCTTCGGTCAACTGATACTTGGCGTCAATCGGATCACCCTGTGAGGTCAGAATCTTCGGACCGTTATCCGTAATCACAAGGGTATGCTCATACTGGGCACATTTGCTGCCATCAGCCGTGACATAGTATTCCCATGTATCACCTGGCACCTGCTTGCCCTTAATCTTCCAGGTGCCTTCCGTGATCATCGGTTCGATCGTAATGGTCATGCCTGCCTTCAATCGCAAGCCGTGGCCAGGGACGCCATAATGCGGCACATTCGGACTTTCATGCATTGTCGGCTGAATGCCATGACCCACAAGCTCACGAACATCCCCATAACCATTGTCGTCTTCTGTATAGGTCTGAATCGCCGCGCCAATATCACCGATTCGATTGCCGACGACTGCCTGATCAATCCCCAGATATAATGACTTCTTGGTCACATCCATCAGCTTCTGGTCAGCTTCCGAGACCTTACCGACACCATATGTCCAGCAGGAATCGCTAAAATAGCCATGCCAACTGATCACTGTATCGACACTCACAACATCGCCGTCTTTTAATTTCAATCCCTTACGCGGAACAGCATGAGCAACTTCATCATTAATGCTGACACAGGTCACATACTTGTAGCCTTCAAAACCAACTTGTTCTGCTTTGGCGCCATGGGATTCAAAAAACTCTTTGGCGAACTTTTCGATTTCCCAGCTTGAGATTCCCGGCTTGATAATATCGCGCAAGCCAACGTGCATTGCTGCTAAAATGGCACCTGACTTGGCCATGCCTTTAATTTCACGTGCTGATTTGATGGTAATCAAACTTCTTGCCTGCTTTCCAATACGATTTTAACTCGCAATTAGTGTAGCATTAATTGGAAAAGAGCGCGAGTGTAGCCGGTATGACGAATGAATCGCCCAGAAATTGTCACCCTATGCTATAATCAGGCGAATGAGCAAGAACAACAGCCTCGCCGTCATCGGAATTAGAGGGCTGTTTTTTAGGAGGATGAATAAAGAAAATGGCAAGCGCAAGAATTGTATATGCCAGCCTAACCGGTAACAATGAAGACATCGCCAGTATTGTTGAAGAGGCTTTTGAAGATTTGAATGTCGATGTCACCACCACAGAAGTTTCGCAAGCCTTGGCTAGCGATTTTGAAGATGTGGATATTTGTGTGACGGCAACTTACACCTATTCGGATGTTGGTGACGGCGAGTTACCGGATGAAGCGGTTGACTTTTATGAAGAGCTTCAGGATCTCGACCTGACCGGTAAAGTATATGGCTGTTGTGGCAGCGGCGATCGGTTCTATGACGACTTTGCCACGTCTGTCGATGATTTCGACAAAGCCTTCGCCAAAACCGGCGCAACCAAGGGAGCCGAGAATGTTAAAATCGATCTTTCTCCTGAAGAAGACGATATCAAGCATCTAGAGGCCTTCACCAAACAGTTAGTCGAAAAATTCAAATCTATGCAATAAAATAAACTGAACCCAAAAGGCTCGCGCAGGTTGTCGCGCGAGCCTTTTATTGTGCCGCTGAAGGCAAATTGAATTCATTAGGATTCCTCTTTTGGCCGCGGCGTTTTTACCCGCCGCTTCACAAAGTCGTGGACTTTTCCCTTACTGCGATGAAGCCGACCGATGAAATACTCTGCCGTCAGCGCATTGATGACCGCGCCCCACAGCAAGACCAGCGCCGAGAAATTCAGCCATAACATAATCGCAATAAACGTGCCAATAGTGCCGTACGACAGGTAACGGGTGCCAAAATAGTGCATGTATAACGAAAACGCCTGGGCAATCAAAAGCCAGCCAATCACCGTGAACGCCGTGCCGGGCAGCACCGTCCATATTTTGATTTTGACATTCGGTAAAAAGTAATCAAGAAACATAATGATGATGAATAATGCGGTAACGGTCACCGGCCAACGTAAGGTATTAAATGTTTTTAGCCAATCATCGTTCAGCCGCAACAAAGGAATCAGCCATTCGAGAAATTGGCGGCCAAATGCAAAGGCAATCAAAATCGTGCCCATCACAATAATCAGCATGAAAGTCATGAGCATCGACAACAGCCGTTGAATAATGAAGTTTTGTGTGGCGTCCACACCATAAACCTGATTAAAGCCCATCTTCAGGCCATTCACGCCTAGGCTAGCGGCCCACAATGTGGCGACCGCACCGATTCCCAATAACCCGCCACTACTTGTGTTCAATAAATTGGCAATCACCGGATCGAGCCACTTCATCACATTCGAAGGCACCGCCTGTGTCAAATAAGTTGCTAAACTACGGTAAGTCAGCCCCAGGTATGGCAAGGCGTTGGCAACAAATAAGATTAAGGGAAAGAGCGATAATAACGCATAGTAAGCGATAGCCGCCGCACTTTGGCCGATATTGGATTCAGCCACACGATTCATTGCCAAGCGGACAAAGACCCAAAACTTGGTCCGGCGCGGCAACTTCATCTCTGCTAATGCCATCTGGCCCGAACGGATCATGGCCTGTTGCTCCGTTGAAAGTAACGGTCGTTTTTTACGATGATTTTTCCGCGCCATGCTTTACCCTCCTTCCCAGCCAATGATTAAGGCTCTCTTTAATTTTGCCAGAGTTAATCTAGTAAAAACAAGCAAAACATATTTTGATTCATAAATCATTTGAATAATGACAATCTTCAAAATGGCGCCTCGCCGATCACGCCAGAAGATGGGTGTCAACTGCACGGAGAAAAGCTGAATAATCGGCTTTAACCTGATTTAAATACCACTTGCTCCACCGCTGAACCGCGCTGTCGAAATGCTTATCCAGATAACCGGTGACGACTGCTGCCTGCGGTGTTTGGGCATGCGCCATCGCCAAAAGGTAGGCCGTAATCTGGGTATAATACTGAAATTCAGTGAAGTTGAGTTCCTCCAGATCCACCGATCCTTTCATATCCCGAAACTGGCGAACATAATAACTTTTATCGCCGACATTAAACCAGCCTAAAAAAGGGTCAGAAGCTTTTTGAAGAATCATCTGGGCGGCAATGATTCGCTGCCCTTGACTGACTTCCTGTTGCAAAGTCATGCGTTCGGTATGCGGCAACAGTTCCTGCCGTGGCGGCAATGCTTCCTTGACTTGCAGCACTATATGGCCGCCGCCTAAGCCGCTGAGCAAAACCAAGTAGCAGTTCGTCCCGAAGCTGCCAATGCCGACACTATGATGAATGATATCTGTAATCCGATACTGGCTTAACAAAACCAGAATATCCGCGCGGGTGGTCTTGCGATACTGGGTAAACCCATCGTAAATCGCCTGGTAAGTTGCTTGGTCAAGCCGCACGGAACTCGGCGGATCGTCTTTGAACCGCATGTGGCCATCATCAGTTGTCAGGGTATATTTTTTAACGACAGAATCATTATTGCGTTTTGTCGCTTTTTTAACGAATTTCGCCAACAATTGCGAGTCTTCTGCGCCGGGAATTTCCTGCATCAGGTGCTTGACTTCAGTGGATTGATAGAAGCGGTCCAAGGCACCGAGCTTGAACAGGTCCCGTAAGGTTTTGCGATAAATGCTGGCATCGGTTTGCACGAGCTCATCTAGCTTATCGGCCGCAAACCCCTGCTGATCGCCAAGCAGATAAACACTGGTCAGTAGACGTTTGATGTCAAACTCAAAACTATTAATCTGGGCTTCGTCAAAGTCATTGAGGTCGAACAGCAAATTCCGTTCCGGTGAGGCGTAAAAGCCGAAGTTTTGTAAATGCGCATCGCCATCGATTAACAGATTGATCCCGGATTTCTCTCCTTGACGCAGATCATAGGCCATCAGTTCGGCAGTGCCACGGAAAAAGGCCGCCTGCGATGCTCCCATGCGCTGGTGACGCATCGGCAATAGCGATTCCGTCAAATTTTGTTCCACACTATTAATAAACTGAACCGGATCACGATTAATTTTACTAACAGCAGCGAGGCTCTCAATCGGGGCGGTCTCCCGAATCTTTTTCCCGGTCTCCTTCAAATCATCAATCGTATACTTGGCTGCGACTCGCTCGCGCAATAAATCTTTAATGTCTGATGAACTTCCCATAGCTGACTCCTTCTTGGTTTAGGTGCCGTCCGTTTCATTTTGATAGGATAACACTTGGTAAGTCAAAAGTAGCGCATTGTTGCGCGGTTTTCCAGTGTTGTGAGCGCCGAAGCAACAAAAAAACCTGCTTGCATGCGGTCTTACAATGGCCAGTTGGCAAGCAGGTTTTTATTCACATTAGTTTATAGACAACATGACGCACGGAAAAACGATGTTCCCCAGTTTATCGTTTAATATCCTTGTGCGATTTGGGCTTTTTCAAACCATGAGATTCGCGGGTCGTCTGAAAACCGACCATTAACAATAAAGTCTTGCGTCACAGCGGTTAAAATGTCGACCATTTGATCGCGGGTGATATCGATGAAGCCCGGTGCCATCAAATTAGCAATCCCGGTCGCAACAATCCATACCCCACAAATCGTGTTGCGCAATTGCGCTTCGCTTAAGTTTTTGGCAGGTTCATAAGCATCAAAGACGCGCATAGCCGTACTCATTGCATATTCGCGCATCTCGTCAACCCCAAAATGATCTTCAACAAAAACCGCGCGGTAAAGCGGACGATTCTCTAGTGCAAAGTAAATGTAAGCCAACCCCAAGTCAACAACCGGATCATTCGTATAATGCTTCGCCATCTTCAATGCCAACAGTTCTTTGATTCGATCCATGACGGCTTGCTTTAATTCAGCCATATTCTTGAATTCTAAATAAATCGGCTGGGTTGAGCAGTTCATCTTCTTCGCAATATTCCGTGCGGTAAAACTCTTAAAGCCTTGTTCCACGACCAGATCATATGCTGCATTGAGAATCTGATCATGCGTGATAGTTTTCTTTCGTGCCATATTGTTCCCCTTACTTTCTTTAAAAGTTATTTAAAACTAACTTGCACACAACTAAATTTTAGGCACTTGGGGCAACATCTCCACTCCAAAAGATATACCCCGTGCCTTGCTGTTATTTTACCAGAGATGAAAGCATAAAGGAACAGAATTCATAAAGAAATTTCAGTTTTTCTTAATTTATTTTGACATTTTTTGATACCAGCCCGAGGCATCTTACGTCAGTCAGCGATCTGACTATGGTAAACTGTTGCCAAACTACTTGGAGGGATCCCATTATGCCATTAGCCAACTTTAACGAAAAGCTTAAACAATACGCCGATCTGGCGGTGGACATTGGTGTTGCCGTCAAACCCGGCGATACCGTCTATTTGCAGATTGCCGTGGACCAGGCCCCGCTTGCCCGCCTGATTGTTGCCGCCGCTTATCAACGCGGTGCGGCGGAAGTTCAGGTTCAGTGGTCTGACGATACGCTCAAACGTCTGGACATGGCACATATGGCCGAGGACCGCCTCTTCAATATTCCGCCTTTTGTTAAAGGCCAATTTGATTACTGGGTCGATCACCAAGCCAAACGGATCACCGTCATCTCGAGTGACCCGGACAATTTAGCCGCCATTGATCCGGCAAGAATTGCCAACTATCAGGAAGCTTTCACGAAAGCCTACCAACGCCTGATGAACGCCATCAGCTCAATGAGCATTAGCTGGACGATTATCGGTGCCGCCAGTCCAGCATGGGCGCAGAAAGTTTTCCCTGACGCCAAAACGCCGCAAGAAGCAACTGACCGGTTGTGGGAAGCGATTTTCAAAACTACCCGCATTGACCAGCCTGATCCAGAAGCCGCTTGGAAAACGCACGATCAGAAATTGAGCGCAAAGGCGAAATGGCTGACGAATGAACAATTTGATCAACTGCATTACATGGCGCCGGGGACGGATTTGGTCGTTGGCTTGCCAAAGAATCACATTTGGAAGGGCGGTGGCGCCTTCAATCCGCGCGGCGAAGAATTCATGGCCAACATGCCAACGGAAGAAGTCTTCACGGCTCCGGATTTCCGGCGAATCGACGGCACAGTTGTTTCGACCAAGCCCCTTAGCTACACCGGCCAGATCCTGGAAGGCATGCAATTTACGTTTAAAAACGGGCAAGTTGTGAACGCCCATGCCGATCGGGGGAATGATGTTTTGCAAAACCTACTCAAAACGCCTGGCGCCCGTTCACTAGGCGAAGTGTCGCTGGTGCCGGATCCATCCCCCATCTCGCAATCCGGGCTTATTTTCTTCAATACCCTTTATGACGAAAATGCGTCAGATCACATGGCACTCGGCCAAGCCTATCCATTTTCGGTCAAAGACGGCATGGCAATGAACGCCGAACAACGAAGGACGGCAGGCTTAAATCAAAGCCCTACCCATGTTGACTTCATGATGGGCTCCGCCAACATGAACATTGACGGCATTAAACCCGACGGCACTGTGGTACCCATCTTCCGCAACGGCGACTGGGCATAGTGTCCAGCATCATAGCAGCGTTTAAAAAAACCGAATCAAAGCATTTTGCAACAATTGCGAAAATGCCTTGGTTCGGTTTTTGATTGAAACACAGTGTCATGCTTTTTCCGGTTGGATCGCTTTTAAAACGTCCAAAAAGATTTGCCCGTATTTATCGAGTTTAGCTTGGCCGACGCCTTTGACCGCCAAAAATTCATCCATCGTTTGCGGCATTGCGCTGCCGATTGCCTTTAGCGTTTTATCCGAGAAGATCATATAAGGCGGCAAGTGCTGTTGCTCTGCCAACTGGCGCCGAGTACTGCGCAATTCCTGGAAGACCGTGTCGTCAACTTCCAGTGTTTGCTTCGCTTTCTGCGCGGTTTTCTGGAAAACAGTTGCCTGGCCGCGTAAAACTTCGGCTCCTTTGGCGGTAAGCCCAAGTGTCGGATACTGGCCGCCGCGAGTTTCGAGATACCCGCCAGCTGTCAAAAAGTCGATAAATGTCGTGATATCACGCTGTCGCCGATTTTTCATCAAGCCGTATGTAGACAGCTGATCCAGGTGAAACGACAAGACGCGCTGATTGTGCGCACCTGCGAGCACTTGGGCAACGACGCCTTTGCCGAATCGTTCGTGCAACCGTACGACACATGACAACACCTTCTGTGCATCAATGGTCACGTCAACCGATTCGCGATCATCAAGACAATTGGAGCAGCGTCCGCATGGCTTGGTTCCTGTTTGCCCAAAATAATCCAAAATGAACTGTTGTAGACACTGATCGGTATTGGCATAACGTTCCATTGTTTTTAGCTTGTCATATTGCCGCTCTTTGTGGGCCTCGTCACCTTCGGATTGGTCAATGAAGAACCGTTGCACCTGTAAATCTTGCGGTTTGAACAACAAAATGGCTTCACTTGGCAAGCCATCTCGTCCGGCCCGCCCAGCTTCTTGATAATAAGACTCAAGATCTTTGGGAATTTGTGCATGAATCACGAAACGAACGTTACTTTTATCAATACCCATTCCAAATGCGTTCGTCGCAATCATAATCGGCTTACGATCAAACAGAAAATCTTCTTGATTGGTTGCCCGCTGCTTTTCAGTCATACCGGCGTGATACTTTGCCACCGGTAATTTTTTATGTTCCAAAAATGTATAAAGGCGATCCACCTCTTTGCGAGTGCTCGCGTAAATAATGCCGGATTGGTCGGCATTAAGTTTAAGATAGTCCAATAAATAACGATCTTCGTCCTGATCACGAACCACTTTAAAGCTAAGGTTATCGCGTTCAAATCCGGTATTAATGACCCCATCATCCGGAATCATCAGACGTTGACAAATATCCTGACTGACCCGCGGTGTAGCGGTTGCAGTCAAGGCAATTACAGGCGGATGTGCCGGCAACTGGGCAGCAACCTGGGCAAGATTCAGATAACTCGGCCGGAAATCATGGCCCCACTGCGAAATACAATGGGCTTCATCAATGGCAAAAAGCGCCACATGCGTCGCGGCAAGTTGCTGCACAAACCAATCGTTGTCAAATCGTTCCGGAGCCACATACAACAATTTGATCTGCCCCGATTTTGCCTGATTCAGTCGCTCATTAATTGTCTGATAATCAAGGGTGCTGTTGATAAATGTCGCTGGAATATCATTGTCATTTAAAGCGTCAACCTGATCCTTCATCAAGGCAATCAAAGGCGACACCACCAATGTCAATCCTGGCAGTAACATAGCCGGCACCTGATAGCACAACGACTTACCACCACCGGTCGGCATCACGACTAAGGTGCTTTCTCCCGCCATCACGCGATCAATTGCCTGTTTTTGGCCGGTTCGAAAATGATCGTAACCGAATTTTTCTTTTAAAATCGTCGTTGGTTGCGTGACAACCATACTTGTCCTCCTAACCGGTTTTGCTTGCCCTAATTATAGATTTTGATAACGATGGCAGATACCCTTTTCAAAAGTATCAACTTAGACATGTTACACCATCCAACTGCCGCTAATGATCACGTTCAAAGCAAATTAACCACAAACCAAATAACCAAACTAAAGCCTAACACCATCAAATCAAGTAACAATAAATTCAAATTCAATAAAGTCCACCACGCGAAGCCCGCTGGCCAGAACGTGAGGAAGAGACAGAAAATGACGATAGTGCCTAAAAACGCAACCGGCGCACTTTGCCACATATTCTGCAGGTCGCGGTGCGATAAAGCGACCCCTGGCGTCAAAATCAGGGTTACGACTAGAAAAATAGCCAGCCACTGCCAGTTAATCACCACCATGCTGCGCATCATGACCCATTTTTCGCTGAGACTCGATGAAGCCGCCAGCACTTCCCACACCTGATTGCCTGCCGGGAAAAACGCCCACCGGCCAAGGACTAGCAAAACAACGCTGATACCCCAAACCGGTGCGCTGCTGGATAAAAACAACCCTAGCTGGGCCAGCGGATCATGCCGATCATACCGCAAACTGACATGTGCGGCGCTGCCTTGCAACGGATCAGCTCGCAACGAAAAATTCGTCACCTGCAAGCCAAATAATCGTGCAACCGCCGCATGCAACAACTCGTGAACAAAAATGCCTGGCTTCATGTACCAGATTTGCGTGTTAGATCGGCCAGCATGATTGACCATTGCTTGAACGGTTGCGCCGTTAACCGCGCTGATCAGCAGGATGCCACCAATGAAGATCAACCAGCCGGGGACATAAACATTCATAAAAGCCTGCATGTGGGCATCCTCCTTTAGTGTGAACGGAAGGTCGAAATATGTTTATTTGCGCAAGATTAAGGGTATCAGTTCTTAGACGCAGTATTCAAAGGCAAGCCCGTTTAAGGAAAGTTTGTCCGATACTACCGCGAACGCGCTCACTGGCGCAGAAATCTACGTGTAAGGATCTCAGGCGCAATGGCCAAGACCGGGCCATGGTACCGACACTGCCGTGAAAACGCGCTCGCAGGCCCAGAAACCTACACATAAGGACCTCAGACCTAAATGGCCAAAGACCAGCCATTTAGGTCTGAGGCCACTTATGCTCCGGTTTCTAACCGGGCCTGTTCGCGCTCTAACAAAAAGCACAGCCTCTTGACTGTGCTTTTGACTGTGCCCTATCGGAATTGAACCGATGACCTGCCGCTTAGGAGGCGGCCGCTCTATCCTGCTGAGCTAAGGGCACCAGACAACGTCAATTATGCCAAAAGCCGCAGCGCAATTCAAATGCATTCTGCATGTTAACTGCTAATAGTGGTCATTGATCATTGTCTTTTAGCTTACTTGTTATGCAGTTCGATACGACCGTTCAATCGAGTCGAGCATTCTCCCAACGTTACGTCGGCGTTTGTGGCCAACCAGAAGTTCCGTGACCATCTGTTTGAGCTGTGCAACCCAGTTGATCGGCTGAACGGTTTCACTCACCTGAACGCGACTAGCTGCAGCACTCAATGGCGTGATCAAATAACGGACTTTGAACCGTGAGAAACGCGTCATTGTCAGCATCGCAAATTCGCGATTGATCACATTTTGTGTGACTTTCACCTGTGCCCATTCACCATCAGGAAACTGCTTGCGGTAGGTAAAACCACCAAGCTCAGCCATATCAACTGGCTGATGGCCTGCTGCGATAATATCAGCTTGGACCGGCGCTACGATTTTACTATATAAAAATGCTGCCGGTGTCTGTAATGTCTTTTCAATTTTCATGGGGATTACCTCTCTTACTTGTGAGCGTGAGTCGGCGCGCTTAGGAATCGGCGTGTAAGTGGCCTTGGACGTGACGACTCGGGCTTCCAAGGCCCTTACACGCCGACCCCTGCGCCGGCGAACACGTTATGGTGACGACGGTTATGCTGACACCTGCCACAGCCACCCGTTTTACTTTTGGGCATGGATTTGCTGGTAAAGATCAATAATCTCATCGGCAAGTCGACGAATTGTCATAGCACTCATAAGATGATCCTGACTGTGCACCATTAATAAGGTGACGTCAACTTTTTGACCTCGTGCTTCGTACGTCAGCATTTGAGTCTGAGCTTGGTGAGCTTGCTTGAGCTTCGCATCCGCGTGTTTCAAAAGTTTGCGGCTGCGTTCGATTTGATCGGCTTTGGCTGCATCAATCGCTGCCATCGTCGCTTTTTGCGCATCACCGGCTGCACTCATCAGCGTCATCATAGCAGCCATTTGTTCCGCCTTCATACTTTCCATGACTGCCCTCCGTCCCTATCATACCGCTGATTTCGTCTCATGGCTGTTTCTTATGCTTACCTTTATTCCGCCGATCCCGTACGCGATTTTTTTTATGCTTACGATGCGGCTTCTCGCCCGGATCAGCTGCTTTAGCCGACTGCTCTTTCTTAAGCATTTTTTGTGCGGACTTTTGCTTAGGTACCTGAGCTGCTGAATCAGTGGTGGCATTGTCTTTTGACGTGTCTGTCGATGGTGCAGGTGGCGTGTCGACTAACTTTCCATCGACCATATACGCCCGGTGAATCCCATATTGCGGTACCAGCTTGGCCAAGTCACGGCGATCATGATCATCCCCCAAGGTCACGACCAGCCCTGACTCACCCATGCGGCCGGTGCGTCCGGCGCGATGAATATATACTTCGGCTCGCTTTGGCGGATCAAAGTTCACCACGGCCGGCAGCTTGGGAATATCCAACCCACGGCCTGCCATATCTGTCACTAATAACAAAGTCACGCGACCATGCCGAAAATCGGTTAGCGCCTTTTGCCGGCTAGTCTGGCGACCTTCCCGCGACAATACGGCAAAACGGACGGCCTGATGGCGCAAAATGCCGGCAGCTCGTTCTAACGAAGCATTTTGATTGAAGAAAACCAGTGCCTTGAAGCCATCAGTGTGGGCCAGCGTACGCAACCAATCAATTTGATGCGCGCGATCGGTTTGTAAGAAAAGATGCCGAACCGTTCCTTGCGTCTTGTCGATGGCACGGACGTCAATCAATTTAGGCGTTTTGCCAAACCACTTAGACATTTCCTTGAAATAGGGACTTGGCGTGGCGGAGAAAAATGCCAGTTGCGTTTCGGCCGGAGCTGCCGCAGCAATTTCCCGAACCTGCGCAAAGCCGGGATCCCGCAACATTTCATCGGCTTCGTCAACGACCAGTGTTTGCAAACCGGCCAGCTTTAACTTGTGTGATTGGATCAGTTCCAACAAGCGTCCTGCTGTCGCCACAATTACTTCCGGTTTCTCTTTAAGCCGCGTCAACTGCCGCTTCACGTTCGCCGAGCCGATAATGCCTTGAACGTTGACATGGATATCTTGCGCGTACGGCGTTAACACGTCGCGCGTCTGGATAGCCAACTCTTGTGAAGGTGCCAAAATAAGCAGCTGAAGGCCATCACCCGGCACGATTTTTTCTAATAAAGGTAAGCCAAATGCCAGCGTTTTACCCGATCCGGTTGGTGCCAGGCCAATCACATCTTCATCGGTTTTTAGCGGCTGATAAACAGCGGCTTGAATCGGCGTTTGCTCAGTAAAGCCATCAGCCTGCCACCGTTTTTGAAACGGGGTTGCAATTGTCAAAATGATCGTCCTCACTAAAAGTCCAGATTAGCGGAAGTCCGCAGAATCGACATGACTTGGTGTACTTCCTTGGCGAGTTGCCAAGCTTTATCAAAGGCATTCCGATCCTGACCGGTAATTGCCTTGGCAAAGTAAGCAGCCTCCGCTTCCATTGGGTTAGCCAGCTTTTCGGTGCTTAAAACCTGATCGTCAAGTTTGATCGTCTCAAGTTCCGCTGCATTATCCATCGTCAAGGTCTGCCTGCCGGAATAAATCTCCGATGGCAGCGAACTATTGGTGGTTTTGCCGGTGATCAATGTAACAGAAAAGTCGCCATAATCCAACCGCGCTACACCATCGCCATCAACGCCGCTTTTAAGAAAATGCGGCAGGTAAACGGCGTTGTCAGGAACCCCGAACCAGGCAACGGCATCGTAAACCAGATAAATGCCCAGATCCATTAAGGCACCGCCGGCGAACTCGGGGTTGAAAACATTCGGCAATTTGCCAGCCAAAAAGGCATCATATTTGGACGAATACTTCATATACGTGAGAGTCGCGCCATCGATTTGCTGGCGGTGGGTGAAATCGTTGACCACCTGGAAGTTATGCTCATAGACGTGGCGCGCAGCTTCAAAAAGGTACAGTTGTGGCTTTTTGCGCAACGCTTCATCTAATTTCTCGAATTCCATGGCTGTTGCGACCAATGGCTTTTCAACAATCACGTGCTTGTCAGCATCAAGTGCCGCCAGCGCTTGCGAGGCGTGCAGACTATTAGGACTGGCAATATACACCACGTCCACATCACTGCCCAGAAAATCGTCCATCTTCGTATACGCCGTTGCAGGTGCCGTCTGGTCGATGAATGACTGAGCGCTTTCTTCGTGTCGCGAATAAACTGCCGTCAGCTCAAAGGCATTGGTGGCCTTTGCTGCAGCCACGAATTGCTTGGTGATCCATCCTGTTCCGATCACGCCGAGTTTCAACATGGCAAGTCCTCCTTCAAACATGATCACAGCTGCATTCAGACGCAACTGTGCACGTTCTTTTTTGATTCAGCCATGGCCTAAATTAAAGGCCATTAGAACCGTTCATGATTATTGTAACAGCCCAGTAACAGAAAAACAGCACCACTGTAACCACTAAATAAAAAACTCATGGTAGACTAAGCATAGATAAAAATGGGAGGTCGAAAACATGGCGAGTTTTTTACGCGGGTTGAAATATGCACTCGCGCACCGCGGTCATCATCACAAGGATAAGGGCAAAGCCCCGAATCCGGCAATGGCATTGGCAAAGAACTTCACGGGAAGCTTTGCTTTTCTTGATGAACAGACCAACAAGACCCACTCGCTAGCGATCTCGCCGCAGCTGCAGATCGCAATCGACAATAAAATCCTGCCAGGGCAAGTGGTCGGGATTACCATTAACGAACTGACTTTTCTTGATCACTATGGATACAAACTGGTCATTACGGCAGACGACAATGGCCCACAGACCATTTATGACGAAGCTGAAGACGCCACATATGCCATTATTATTCCGAGTGCGTGACAAGCATCAGCTATTCACCAGTGCAGAAGCCGACTTACGCTAATAGCCCAAAAAGTGCCGATCCATTGCGGACCGGCACTTTTTGCTGTCTTTTTATGATGGCCTACTCAAGCTTGGCCAACGCTGCTTTGGGAACCTGTGAACGTGAGATGCTTTCCCAACTGGTGACGCCTTTTTTATCATTATAGGTGACTTTCAGAAACGCATTTTTTCTTAACGGACGATCTCGATTCGCATTAAACTTCAACTGTTGTAAGCCGCCTCGCTCATCAAAGCCAGGCAGATCGTAAGCGTAAATCGTGTGCTTGTTGCCTTCATCATCACGATTGGTGACCCGCTGACCAGTGTTGGTAATTTTTGTGTAGTACGTGGTACCGCCATAATTGGTGATTTCAAAAATCTTTAAACCGCCAAAAACGAGTACAACCAGCACGACCAGGCCGATCAGTACTTTTTTCATCCTGTTCACCTCGCTATCAGTATGGCCCAATATGCCACAATCGAGAATGGTTTCGGCGAACATTTAACGAACAGTTTTGTTAGATCAGCGCGTTTTGCGAATGGTCAGGATGATTGAGCGACTGAAAGCCTATTGCGCCAGCCGCAAGAAGCTGCTTCGCTTTCCCATAAATACGGCTACGCGATAAGTTGCTTGCGGGCCGTTGGGGATACGGGCACCCGCTGTATACTGCCAAAAGTTGCCCTTTTGCGCTGGCTGTTTGTCGCTTACGATCCACCGTGGTGCTTGAGGCACAACCGGCTTAACTTTTGCTAAAATATCAGGACTCCCCATCAATAGTACCGGCCGATGGTATTGCTGCTGAATAGCCGTTATAAACGCATTCAAATGCTGAGTCAGCCATGCAGCACTTGGCTTTCGCTCACTGTAATAACTTAAATAAATGCCGATGGGCAGATCACCAATATTCGACCCGACTTTTCGCTCAAACTGAAGTGCTTGCGCTTGCGGTGTGGTTTCAAAACTGAAAACATGATAAACCCCAATACTAAGCCTGCTGCCAGCGGCTTGATCAAAATTGGTATTGAAATTGTCATCAAAATAGCTGCTGCCTTCAGTCGCTTTGAGGTAAACAAAGCTGACTTTACTGGCGCGTAAACGATCAAAATCCTGAACCCCATCTGTTTGGTCCAACCGTATGCCCAAAATGGGATACGTTGCCGGATCTGGGCGCGGATTGCGCTGCAGCCACCACCCTACCAGCAACAAAACTGCCAGTATGCCACTGGCGATGAATAACCACCGGTGCCACCGATGGCGATAAGTATCTGCATAAATGACCCGCCGACTCCGCAAAAAAATCCTCCCTTATCGCCGCATCCCCATTTATAGGCAAACGGCCGCTTTGATTGGTCTTATTGTAACAAAGTCAAACACTTTTCGGATAATAGGGTTAGAAAATTCTTGACCATGAACATACAAAATGACTTTTTTACTACGGTAATCCGGTATTTAACGGCGCATGCTAAAACCCAGACTCAGTGCTTCATCAATACCGCAACGATCCTCGCCATAAAGCTTACTGTCGCTGAGCCGTCCTGATTGTCTTTCCACCAACCGTGCTTTAGAATTAGCTTGTGATGATAATGGTTAGAATTTTGAACTGTTGTTAGTCAGAAAACGCTTAGAAAGGAGCGGCAGCCATGCTTGATGATCGGCTTTTGGGAACAACGTTTGTTTTGCCAACTTCAGCGCGGCATGGCGAGATAACGCTTTATGGCATTCATTATCATTATCGCGTCAACGATGATGCGGTTGCCGGCGACTTGGTCGTGGTGAATGCTGTTTCTCCGTTGTTTCTTGGCGTCGTAAAACCGGAACATCGGTTAGAGTATTAGGCCGCATAGTATATTGGTTTCGACTCAAGGGGGTCTTGTCTATGAATGTTGTTCTTATTTCAATCGCAGTGATTGTTTTAGTCATCGTCATCGCCGTGCTTTTCACCAGCGTTGCGATTATCCACACTGGCGAAGTTGGCATCGTCGAGCGACTTGGTAAATATGTGGCAACGCTGCAGCCTGGTTTTCATGTGGTGCCGCCGTTTATCTATCGCATCACCGAAATTGTCAACATGAAGCAGATTCCGTTAAAAGTTGACGAGCAGGAAGTCATCACAAAAGATAACGTTGTCGTGCGGATTTCCGAAACACTTAAGTATCACATTACCGATGTCAACGCGTATGTTTACCAAAACAAGGATTCCGTGCTTTCAATGGTTCAGGATACCCGAGCTAATTTGCGGGGCATTATCGGGAATATGGATCTGAACGATGTTTTGAACGGCACCGAAACCATTAACCAAACCTTGTTTCAACAAATTGCCGAAACAACTGCCGGTTATGGCTTGAATGTCGACCGGGTCAACATTGATTCCATTCAAGTGGACGCCACGATTCAGGATTCCATGAACAAACTACTCCGGGCTTCACGGGAAAAGGAAGCCAACATCATGGAAGCGGAAGGCCACAAACAAGCAGCTATTGCCAAAGCTGAAGGTGAAAAGCAGGCAGCCATTTTGGAAGCTGAAGCCAATAAGCAAACGCAGATTCTCCAAGCTCAGGGTCACGCGGAAAGTCAACGGTTAATCGCTGCTGCCGTTAAGGATCAAATCAACTCAATCAATGCTGGGTTGATCGACAATGGCGACTTATATTTGAAGTACAAGAATGTTGAAGCCATCGAGGCCTTGGCTAAAGGCACGGCTAACACGGTTGTTTTACCAAGCACGGCCATTGATTCATTAGGCACTCTGCCGGCGTTAGGCAAGTTGTTTAACCAGAAGTCTGATACGAAAGAAAATTAAGTTTTTTAAGTCGAATCGCACAAGTTGCCCTTCGACTTTTTAGTTCTGGGTAAATTTAACGCCCATCAGAGCATCCGAATTTTTAACCACTTTGGCATACGTTATGTTGGTAGCAACCCCTTCACTTTCGGAACCAGGCCAAACAGCGTAGTATTGATTTAAAATAAACCCGGCATTTATCGGGTATTTTGAGGTGAGTCCATGTACCAACTCTTAACTGATTCTTGTTGTGATCTGCCTTATCAGACACTGCATGATCATCATGTCGATTTCGTTTCGATGCACTTTACGATTGATGGTGTGGAATATGAAGACGATCTTGGTGAGGATCATTATGATATCAACGCCTTTTATCAGCAGCTCAAGCAGAATGTCATGCCGACCACCACGCAGGTTAACGTCGGCCAGTTCGTTGACTTTTTCACGCCTTACGTTAAGGCAAAAACACCCATTCTCTACATCGGGTTTTCCAGCGGCCTGAGTGGAACTTTTAACTCGGCCACGCAAGCACGAGCCATGTTGCTGGAGAAGCATCCGGACGCGCAGATTTATTTAGTTGACACTTTAGCGGCGTGTGCCGGTGAAGGTCAGCTCGTTCTTGATGCCATTGATAAACGCGATGCCGGCATGCCAATCGATGAATTAGCGAAATGGTTAACCGACCACCGACTTGACTATCGGATGTGGTTCACAGTTGACAAGCTTGATTTTCTTTATCACGGCGGTCGGGTTTCCCGAACGTCAGCGGCGCTGGGTACCATGTTGAATATCAAGCCGGTGATGGATGTTGATACTGAAGGGAAACTAAGAGTTGTGCGAAAAGTCCGCGCTCGCAAACGCTCGCTCATCGACTTGGCGAATGAGACCTTAAAAGCCGTTCAGGAAAATCCGCAACACCGCGTCATCATTTCCACTTCCGGTGATCAGGAGGCAGCTAACTTTATTAAAGATCGGCTTCATGAAGCCTCGCCACAAACCCCACTGCAAATCGGTAACATCGGGCCGACAATTGCCAGCCACACCGGTTTCGGCTGTGTCGCGGTTTTCTCAATGGCAACGGAAGATCGGCAGTAATTATCGGTAACCGCAACCGTCACATATGCTTGTGTTTAAGGAAAAAGCGCCACAATACTTCTCTATCAACTTCACCAATTGGAAAGCTGAAAATGCCATATTTTTAAACGAGGAGGTTGCCCGTTATGGCGACACGACGCGCAATGCCAGAAGATATCCCGCATCTATTACCACTTGTCCAAGGCTATTATCATGACAGCCCGGTACCACTCACTATTGATCCGCCGGCCATGGCAGCACATCTTGAGCGTCTGCGTACTGATTCCGAACTCGGTTATTTATTAGTCACAGAGCTTGACGAGCAGTTGGCCGGTTTTGCCATTTTATATCGCAGCTTCGATACGCGAACACTAAAGCCGCTGCTTATCATCAACAATGTCTATGTCGCCCCTAAGTTCCGCCGCCATGGGCTGGCTCGTCAACTCATGACCGCGGCATTCGATCTGGCAACCGATGAAGGCTTCACAAGTGCCAACTGGCAGACCCGCACCAGTAATCTAGGCGCTCAGCATTTGTACGACCAGATTGGCGAACGGGAAACCGGGTGGCTGCATTATCATCATGTGATTCCTGACGCATAGAAAAAAGCTGGCTCTTGTCATCAGTGCCAAGAGCCAGCTTTTTTAATCCGAACTATTTCATTTAAAACACTTTCGTTTGCACACTACCGATGCCAAATGGTAAGCCGCTTCTGGGGCTGCCGATACATCCCATCTTGCGGTTGTACCTGGAAAGCTTGATACCACGCCGGAAAGTTCTGGACTGGCACATTCACGCGTAACGCGGCCGGCGCATGGACATCCTGACGTAACAGTGTTTTAACTCGCTCCGGCCGCATTTTGGTAGCCCATGAACGGGCGTAGGTAGTAAAGAAGGCCTGCAGTTCCTTGACATCAGGGTGATCGCCAAGCAAAGCCAACGCGACATCCATCCCTGCGTTATCCGCCATATTTTCACTCACTGTCAGCGTGCCATTCACCTTGACCCCTTCATACGTCCGCCCATCAAATTGCGCGGCCATCTCCTTCACCAGTTGATCAAAGGCTTGCTTATCGGCCGGCGTCCACCAGTTGTGCAGATTCCCATGCTCGTCATATAGCGCCCCATTATTATCAAATGAATGCGAAATCTCATGCCCGATTGTGACTCCAGTGCCGCCAAGATTCTGGGCCTTTGTCCAGTTAAGCTCATAATAAGGCGGCTGCAGGATCCCCGCCGGAAAAGTGATGTCATTTTTCAATGGGTCATAACTGGCATTGACTAAGTGACCGGGCATGTTCCACTCGTTACGGTCTACCGGTTGGCCTACTTGCTTAAACCAAAATTGCTGCGCCTGGCTGCTTAATTTAAGAACAGCCGTCAGTAAATCATCATCTGCATCTACCGTCAAGTGGTCATACAGCGAAAAGAGCTGATCCGGGTATCCCATCTTCACCTTCATGGTGGCCAACTTGCGAATCGCTTTTTGCTTGGTCGTCGAACTCAGCCAGGTATTGTTCTCGAGCTGAACGCGGTACTGCGCAAGAATCTGCTCGACTATCGCAGTGATATCCGCTTTTGCATCTGCCCCAAAATAAGTTTGACCGTAATATTGGCCAATCACATCGTCAAAATATTCGTTGGCAATGCCAAAAGCATGCTTGGTCCATGATGACGCCTCAGGCTGTCCCGCCAAGAAACGATCGTATTGTCCGGCGAGCTGCCGTAGATCATCGCTTAGGTATGTCGCGCAAGACAGCAATTCGTTGATCACCATCCAGGCATGCCACTCTGGGTAGTTGTCTGCCGTGATAAGTGTTGGTAAGTTCGGCACATAATTCGGTACCACGGCATTAACCTTGGTTGGTGTTTGAGGCATTAAATCCGCAAAGGCTTGAGGGATACCCAAAAATCCGGCAGCTTCCTCAAATGCTTGCCAGGTCATTGGATTGTCAAAGGTACTATCTACAGCCAAATCAACATTATCGGGCACAACTTCAGCCAAGCGGCGATCAAACCGCTTAGCCGCTTCAACATAATTTTTTTGGTCACTTTCACTGAAACCTGCAGCCGCTAACATGGCCGTCGCCATTTTCGACCAAGCCTCAAGATCAGCGGCGTTTTCCGCATCACCATTGCGATACATTGCAGCATCAGGCAAAATCGTGTCTGGTCCACCAAGGTTTAAAATGTTGTGCTCGGCATCATGCATATCGGCATCGACATACGGCGTCACAGGCAACACGTATTGTCCGGCTATCAGCGTCGGCATCGCTGCCCGAAACTGGTCTAAGGTTGTAAGCTTTACCAGCGTCTGGACGCGTGTGCGCACAGGATCAATCCCCAACTGCTGGCGCTTGGTTTTGTCGTCAGCCTTTGAAAATAACCGAGCAGCGTATCGCAAAGGTGACACGGTGTCACTCTCTGTTTGCATTACCTTTCGTAAATCGTCCACAAGTTTCGTGCGAATCTCGTCTGATAAATCACTATCAGCACTGACAACGCTTTTATCTGGTGGAATCTGTGCCTTTTCTTGCCACGCGCCGTTAACGGCCATGTACAAATCATCCTGAATCCGTGGTAAAGCCATTGAAATCCCCTCGTTTCTTGATCGTAAGTTCAGCATAGTTTTAAACGCAATCAGCGTCAATAACTTGCACATCACGCATAGAACCACTATGTTGGAAACAAGTAGATTGTGAGGGTGATCAAATGACATTAGAAAAATACCGCTTCGACGGCACCGGTACGTTTGACATTAAGGCGTTCGCAACGGCACCACCAGATGAATTTACGAACAAAAAGGACAAAATCAAGGAAGACATTGATCATAACATCAAGAAGTTGTCGAAGGTACAAGAACATTTGGCTGCGCAGAAGCAGTACAGCGTTCTGATCATTTTTCAGGGAATGGATGCAGCCGGAAAAGACAGCATGATTGAGCACGTGATGTCCGGAATTAATCCCCAAGGAACAACGGTTGTGTCGTTCAAGGTGCCTACTGAATTGGAATTAAGCCATGACTTTTTGTGGCGCATTCATAACGCCTTCCCGGCTGGCGGCGAGTTAACGGTTTTCAATCGATCGCAATACGAAGAGGTGCTCGTTGATCGAGTTCACCCAGAACTACTACTGAAAGAAAATCTTCCCGGCATTGATTCGGTTTCCGATGTGCATGACGACTTGTGGACAGAACGCTTTGATGACATTAAGGCACTCGAAGCATACGCACGCCGCAACGGTATCTTACTTTTAAAGTTTTTTCTGCACATTTCCAAGGCCGAGCAAAAAGACCGCTTCCTCAAACGCATCGAAATTCCGGAAAAAAACTGGAAGTTCTCACTGGCCGATATTCGCGAGCGCCGCTACTGGGACGACTATCAAAAGGCTTATCAAGAGGCAATTCAGCACACTGCCACCAAGAAAAATCCATGGTACATTATCCCGTCTGATGACAAATGGTACTCACGCCTAGCCGTTTCGCAGATTATCAATCGCGAGGTGACGGCCTTGCCACTCAAGTATCCGGTCATCTCGGAAGCGCAAAAGCAAGGGCTGGTTCAGGCCGTGGCAGATTTGAAAGATTAGATTTATTTTATTTCAAACTGTTTTAAATAAAAATACCCTCAACTTCATGACTTCCGAAGTTGAGGGTATTTTTATTGCGCTTCTCCCATGGCGTATCGCTGAATCGCAACCGCCGCGCCATCGTGATCATTATCAGGTACAACTGTTTTAATGACAGCTGACACTTGTGGCAAGGCATTGGCTAAGGTTACGCCTAGCCCAGCGGCCTGCAGCATGGGTAGATCGTTTTCACCATCGCCAAGCGCCATCGTTTCCGGTATCGGAACGTTGTACAGAGAGCTCAGGGTTTGTAAAGCCGATCTTTTCGAAACCCCTTGCCGCACTATTTCCAGATAAGTCGCCTTTGAGCGGCTGGCAACCAGCTGCCATTCCGGATGCGCCAAAATGATTTTCTCAGCTTGGTCCACTATTGCCGGATCGCCCATGCATAGCATTTTCTGCACCGACAAGTTATCGCTCAACATGTCCCTGATCGGTGCGGTTGTCGGCTTTACATCAGTAATCACAGCTTCCTGATCCGTCCATTTGTCAAAAGCAGCCACATACCAGTGCGTACCGCTGAATACATTTAAGCTTAGCGGAAGCATCGATAAGACATGATAGACCCGGGGGCCAACTCCTTCCGGCCAGGAGGTTGCCGCTAATATCCGAAGTTGCTCACCTTCTGGCTGGCCAATCAAAGCACCGTTCAGACTGACCAGCGGCACTGCTAATCCCATTTGGCGCGCCAACGTGGTCATCGCCAACGGAGGACGGGCTGACGCCAAGACGAAAATTCCGCCTGCCGCAACATAAGCCTGAATTGCCTGCTTAACCCCCGCCGTCAGCTGATGTTGCGAATTCAGCAACGTGCCATCAATATCACTCAAAATCAAACGATAGCGCAAGCAAAAAATCTCCCTTCCCGACCAGGATGAACCGAACATTTTCAAAAAGGTGACCGAAAACATCGCACCCTCATCATTTCAAGCGGCAACTGACCTTGTCAAGCACTATCTGCTGTGTGCTGCTGGATGCAACGGATCATTCAGCGCAGGGATGCTCTCCCGAACCGTAAAAGCAAAAGCCAATACTGCCAAGAGGATCAACCCGGTCGCTCCCACAAAAAGCAAACGGTAACTGCTGGTTCCTTCAATAATCATTGCGCCTAACAACGGCCCCAGAGCCCGGCCCGCGGAGGCAAAGCCCTGAATCAATCCTTGATAGCGGCCTTGTTGCGCCAGTGGTGTAAACAGCGTCACATAAGTCGAAACCGCCGGCAACGCTAGAACTTCTCCTACCGTCAAAACGATCATCGCAACAATGAACGTCAGGTAGGCACCGGATCCATTCAACAAAATCAAAAACGATCCGGCAAACAAGATAAAGCCAACGACCAAGCGTAACCGAATATGTTTTAGCAACCAGCGATCAAATGCTGTCAAAATTGGCTGGAACAACACAATCAATAACGCGTTGATGGTCCATAAGAAACTGTAGTCCTTAATTGTGAGCCCTTCACTTAGCATAAAGGCAGAAATGTTACTCTGCCACTGTTCGTACATCAACCATGTCACAAATAACGTCACCATCAACATCACCAAACGTGGGCGCGCCGGATTCCGACCTTCCTGGGTCACCTGCTTGGCAGACGCCGTGATCGTCACTTTTTCAATGCGATAGTGCCACAGTGCGACTACCAAAAAGATGGCAAATAAGCCGGCTGCCAACGCAAAGACCATGGCAATGCCATAAGGTAAAACAAATCCAACAATCAATGTACCGATGACAAGGCCAAGGTTTGACGTAAAATAGAGTACATTAAACACAACACTCGGGCGCTTGTTCCGAATGCGCGTCGCATAAGAATTGATGGCTGTGGCCGTCGCCCCGCTGCCAAAACCGGAGATGACTAACAGTAACGGATATGCTGGCCACCCATGAAAGAATATCAGCAAAGCGGTTGCGCCAAGATTCAAACCGATCCCGGCTAAAATAGTGCCATAAGGTTGCCAATGATCAAACAGCCAGCCGCCGAGACTATTGCCCACAACCATAAACATCGAATTCAAAAACAAAACGATGCCAGCCACGGTCAGCGACTCACACAAATATTCATGCATGTAAATCGTTGTTAACGGCCAAATCAGGCTAATACCCGTATTGGTAATCAGTGATCCCAAAAACAACCACTTCATGGCCAAGGTCTTATGTTGCACAATACTCCCCCATTTCGTGTCACTGCTACTGATGATAATGGAAATGAACAGAAAATAGCAACTCGAATGAGCAAATATTTAGGGGGTTATCATGATTTGCCCAAAAATCGGTGAAGAGAACGCCAGGAGAAGTCCCGACAAATCTTCTACAATATCAAAAACGTCCGATCTTATGGCAACTCGATCGGGCGTTCTTGTTAGCATCATCTTCCAAATAACTTGCCAGAAGCAATCGTACTATCTGATCATTTTAGTCACGTGCTTTACGCCACCAAATCATACCCGCCGTGGTCAAAATGAGCACGACACCGAGTATCACAAGGCCGTTCACCACTTTCTCACCTGCACGCGGCATCACGTTGTTTTCTCCACCAACCTTGTTAGGCGATTTTTTGTCTGCAAAAGCCACTTTCTTCTGCTGCCCGGCACCGTTAACTTGTGTTTCCAGGCCGATTGCGGCCGCTTTTAGCACTTGAACCGCATGATCAATGACAGGTTGTGTTGCATTTTTATCAGCAAGAACCTTTTTGGCCACAGCCAATGCCGCTTCCAGTTTTTCCCAAGTACTGTTGGTGTATCGCTTGGCGTCATATGCTAGGACTTGTTCAATCAGTTGCTGTAAAGCATCTTTATTGGTTTTGACATTCGTTTTTACAAGTCCGGCAATCGCTGTTTGCAGTGTTTGCACTGCTTGGTCAACCGCATCTTGGGTCGCCTCCTGATCCGCTAAAACCTGATTGGCCGCAGCCAGCGCGACTTGATATTTACCCCACGAATCGCTGGTGTAATCATTTGCGACATAAGCAGCGCCTTGGTTCACGAGTGTCTGAAGCGCGGTTTTATCGACTTTAGCGACTTGTAGCGGTTCAATTGTCACCTGAGCGTCTTCAATCCCCGGCAATCCGGTGGTCAAGGTCAGCTGTTGCGTCTTTGCGGTCAACGGAATCATGAAGTTGAATTTACCGCCGGCACCGACATCAGCCGTAGCAACGACATGTCCCTGATCATCTTTAACCGTGAGCGGCTCGCCAGTTTGCCAGTTACTATCCACAACGGTACCGGACACAGTTGCGGTCTTTTTCGCTTGATCATAAGCCACGTTATCGACCCTTACCTGTTTCGTTTCAAGCTGGGCGGCAGTTAAAAGACCCAACTTACGCTTCAATGACAAAATCCGGAAAACATGCTGATCAATCGCCTGTTCCGAAAGCTGACCATTGGTGACGGCTTGGTGAATCTGCGGAATTGCCGTTGCATAATCATCATTCATAATGCAATCGTTTCCGGCTGCGACTGCCAAAACATCAACGGGAACATTGTTGTGACTGGCCGCAAATTTAGTAATGGCACCCATCCCCAGCGCATCAGTAATAATCAACCCTTTATACCCGAGTTTTTCACGCAGAAGGTCAGTGACAACACGCTTGGAAAGTGAAGCCGGATAAACCGGATCGACGGATTGCATCACAATGTGCGCAATCATAATGGAATCAACGCCAGCATCAATGCCTGCTTTAAACGGCAATAGATCCTCTTTTTCAAAAGCTTCTTCTGACTTTGTTACAACGGCAAAATCAGTATGGGTGTCAACTGCCGAACCATAACCCGGAAAATGCTTAACGGTCGCCGCAATGCCGGTATTTTGCCACGCAGGAACGACCTGTGAAATATAATCGGCGGTTGCCGTATAATCTTGACCGATCGTGCGCGGATAAATGAAACTATCGGTATCAGCCGTGCTGTCAGCGACCGGCGCATAATTCCAGTTAATGCCTAAATTCTTAAGTATCGTGCCAACCTGTTGCGCTTCCTGGGTCACTTTCGCCATGCCGCCTTCAGCAAATAAGGCTTGCGGTGACGGAAAAGCGCGCCCATTTGCAATCAACGGATTCTGACTCAATCGCGAAACACTGCCGCCTTCTTGATCGACGCCAATCAGCAACGGTAACTTGGCGCTATCTTGAAAACTCTGCAATTTGTTCTTAAAGGCTGTTTGTGCTGCCTCCGGTGTTGATCCTTCCACACTTGTGAAATCTGCTCCATAAACGATTAAGCCGCCGAGATGATATTTTGCCACATCGGCACGCGCCTGGGCTGTGTCTTGTGGTGTCCGGGAAACAAACATTTGCCCGATTTTCTCATCAAGCGACATTTTGGAAATGTACTGGTTCAGTTCCGCATCACTAATCGGTTGGTCGCCAGCAGCATGAGCGACTGAAGCACTTGAAGATAGACCAATTGATCCTAAAAGTAAGACGCCACATCCAAGTATGGACGCCACCCGTTTGCCAAACTTCTTCATGAAAGTCCTTCTCCTTCCACAAATCTCCCAACAAATACTTAACATCATATTCTTTATCAGGTGAGATGACTGCCAAGCGCTGATAACTGGTAGCCTTGACAGCGCACTAAATCCAGTTGTCTAGAGAATCATTAAGCACAGGCTCATTCTTTTCGGAAACTAGCAATTCCTGGTCATTTCTATTACTATACCGAAAGTTGAAATATTATTAATATTTCGTTATCACCTCCGTTTAGTTTGCAAATCCCAGCCATTAACGACAGTGTAAGCGTATGCGTCATTGCTAATCGTGTCAAGCGATAATTGATTTATAACTATTTAATTTTTAATGATAAGATAAGGCAATCACTATTAAAAAAGCCAATCTCAGTTTGACCATTTTCGTCACTAAGATTGGCTTTTCTGAATACTTATGCGTTAAATACTTGATAAAAGATCTTACGTCCAAAATTAATCGAGCGTCAAAGCCGTAATGCTTTCAATATGCTGCGTCTGGGGAAACATGTCCACCGGTTGTGTCTGCTTAGCGGTGTAGCCGAATCCTGCCAACAATTGCAAGTCACGCGCTAATGTTGCAGGATTGCAGGAAACATAAACGATCTTTGGCGGTTTCATGTAACCCACCGCATCAATGAAGCTCTTGTCCAAACCCTTACGCGGCGGGTCAACCATCAGGACATCTACCGGCAAGTCAGCATCTTTCCATTTCTGAATCACATCTTCTGCCTTGCCAACTTCAAACGTCACATTTTTAATATGGTTTCGCGCGGCATTTGCCTGAGCATCGCGCACCGCTGATTCAACCACTTCAACGCCATAAACGTGTTTGGCATGACGCGCCATCGTCAGCGAAATGGTGCCGATACCGGAATAAGCATCAATGACGGTTTCTTTGCCAGTCAGTCCTGCCGCTTCAATAGCTTGAGTATAAAGCACTTCGGTTTGAACCGGATTCACCTGATAAAAGCTAACCGGCGAAATCTGAAATTCGCTGCCTAACAGTTTATCCAAAAGGTAATCTTGGCCATAAATCGTTTTTGATTTGCGACCAAGGATGACATTGGTGCGCTTATCGTTTAAGTTCACCACAACGCTTGCAACTTCCGGTAGTGCCAGTGTCATTTCTTCGACAATATCTTTAAGGTGTGGCACCTGCCATGTGCGCGATACCAAGACGATCATCATCTGGTGCGTGGCGTGACCGCGGCGAACCATGATATTCCGGATAACGCCGCGGTTGGTTCGTTCGTCATACGCGGGAACCTGATATTTTCGCAAAAGATCACGAACAACCACAATGGCATGGTCAATTTTAGGATCCTGAATCAGAAAATCTTCAATTGGCACCAGATCATGACTGTGTTTTTTATAGAAACCGGTTTGCAATTCACCATTGACCATACGCACTGGTACCTGTGCTTTGTTGCGGTAATCAAGCGGATGCTTCATGCCAATGGTCGGCAAGACATCAATCGCTAAGTGGGCTTTTTTATACAGCTCTTCGATTTGGCGCTGTTTGAACTTCAATTGCGCTGGATAGGCTAAAATCGACAGCGGCGCAATTCCCGTGCGAATGTATGCACTATCTGCGCCTGCGACCCGATCAGGTGAATCGGTTAAACGTTTGATCACCTTGGCAAAGCCGTATTGTTTTTGAACCTTGAGCACGTGCACCTGCATCTTTTCACCGGGCAGAGCATCCTCGATAAACAGCGGGAAGCCAGCGACTTTTGCGACGCCCATGCCTTCATAAGTGAGATCCTGAATGGTAACTTCCAGATCCTGATTCTTGGTAACAGCTGGTTGGGCCAAATTAGTCATCCTTTTCGTCTTGTGAGCCGATTTGACCATCACCATCAATATCACGATGCGAGATCGATTCGACTTCTGCCATGTAATCCTTTTGCTTCTGCGCATCCGTCCCAAGATTCTTGGTTGGGATTTCATCCAGATTAGCATACATCGCAATATGTTGCTTCAAATTAACAAATGTCATCGGGGCATCGCCGCCATATTCACCATCTAGGTTGATTTTAAGCGTTTCATTGCCGCCGGTTTTGACTTTCAGTTTTCTGGTCTTGGTGTAAATAATGTTTGGGTCATCAACATGCCGCCCGCCGTTGAACACCAACGCCATCAGCTTCAGCAAATTCGCCATATTCGCCGTTTTGACGATAATCAGCGAAAACTTGCCATCGCCTAAGGCTGCGTCAGGCACAATCTGTTCAAAGCCGCCAACCGAATTGGTCAAACCGAGAAAGAACATGCTGGCCGGACCTTCGTAAACGCCGCCATCATATTCCAGCTTCATCGGCATCGTCCGAACAGCCGGCAGCATTTCCGCTCCTTTGATCACATAAGCAAAATAGCCAAAAATCGATTTAACTTCAGACGGCACTGAGTAGGTGAGCTCACTTAATAAGCCGCCTGCCGCGATATTCATGAAGTAATGATGGTTTGCCTGACCAATATCCATAGCCAAAGTCTGCCCTTTTAAAATCACCCGCGCTGCTTCAACCGGATCATCCCGGGAAATCCGCAGTGCCCGCGCATAGTCATTGGTGGTGCCAGCAGGAATGATCGCCATCTTTGGTCGTTTCTTGGCTGGAGCGATGCCGTTGACAACTTCATTGATGGTGCCATCGCCACCAGCCGCGACAATTAGTTCAAAACCGGCTTCCGTGGCGCGTTTTGCTTCTTCGCGAGCAGAAAAAGGCTTCGGCGTCGTCTGAAACGCCGAGCTTTCATAGCCTGATTGCTCCATGATATCTAAAATGTCAGGAACGAAACGCTTTAGCCCTTCGTTGCCGGAGGTAGGGTTGTAAATCAAACGCGCTCGTTTTCTCATGGCTTATTGACTCCTTCAGTGCACAAGTTAACGCGCAATGTTGCGAACTTGTGATTTATCTTTATTCGGTTAGTGCATGTCCAAATCTGGCATAACGCAAATTTTAGCTTAGCCTAAACCGGAAAAACGGCGGCCCCGTGATTCACTCCGGACCGCCGTCAATCTTTACCAATTGTATGCTTACTTGCTAATGATTCACAAGTACTGAAACGAATTAGCGCTTCTTGATTTCTGCCATCAGAATTTGGTTGACGACTTTAGGATTGGCCTGACCATGTGTTTGCTTCATGATCTGACCCACAAGAAAGCCAATTGCCCGGTCCTTACCAGCTTTAAAGTCATCAATACTTTGCTGGTTATCATCCAACACTGCGGTGATAATCGGGGTTAGTTTAGCCGGATCAGACAGTTGGATCAAGCCTTTTTCGCGAACCCAATGATCAGGATCGGTGTCATGTTGGATAATTTCTTTGAAGACCTTCTTAGCCATCTTGCTGGAAATCGTACCGTCACCGATTAACTTGATCATCCCTGCCAAATGCCCCGGGGTCAGCGCAACTTGCCCTAGTTCCATATGCTTGGCGTTCAGATAGCCAGATACTTCACCCATCAGCCAGTTAGACGCCTGCTTGGCATCAGCACCTTGCGCCACGGTGGCTTCAAAGAAGTCCGACATTTCCTTGGTCTGGGTCAAAACGCCGGCATCATATGCTGGAATGCCCCAGTCTTGGATGTAATGCTCACGTCGTTCTGCCGGTGGTTGTGGCAACGATGCCTGAACCTCGTCAATCCACTGTTGTGATACCGTAACAGGCGGTAAGTCCGGTTCCGGGAAGTACCGATAATCATCGGCGCCTTCTTTGACCCGCATCAAAATAGTCTCTTTTGCATCCGGATCCCAGCGCCGGGTTTCCTGGCGTACTTCACCACCACTAAGCAATACCGACTGCTGGCGCTTTTCTTCAAATGCCAGCCCATCGCGAACATGAACAAAGGAGTTCAGGTTCTTGATTTCGGTTTTAGTGCCAAGATGTTTTTGCCCGATTGGCCGGATGGAGAGGTTGGTGTCAACACGCATGGAACCTTCTTCCATTTTAACATCGGAAGCACCGGTAAACTGCACAATCTGGCGAAGCGTTTCAAGATAGGCATACGCTTCTTCCGGGCTGGTGATATCCGGCTTGGAGACGATTTCGACCAGCGGCGTGCCTTGCCGGTTCAAGTCAACATAGGAATAGCCGTCGTCTTCATGCTGGTTTTTACCGGCATCTTCTTCAACGTGCAGTTCCGCAATGCCGATTTTTTTCTTCTTGCCATTGACTTCAATTTCAACCCAACCGTTTGTCCCAAGCGGTTTCTCACTTTGGGTAATCTGATACGCTTTTGGGTTATCCGGATAAAAATAGTTCTTCCGATCAAAATGCGTCTCGCGGGTCACATCCGCGTGCAATGCCAAGGCAACCATAATGCCAAGTTGGTATGCGCCGCGGTTAATACTCGGTAAGACGCCCGGGAAGCCCCAATCGATGACATTCGTTTCGGTATTAGGTTCCTGACCATAAGTCACCGGCGCTGGCGAGAACATTTTTGACTTGGTTTTTAATTCAACGTGGACTTCAAGTCCGATTGTCGTTTCAAAATTCATCTTATTTGCCTCCCGGGATCTGTGCTAAGTAGTCGTTTTGTGCTTCAAACGCTGCGGCAACTTGGAAGATCGTGCTTTCGGCAAACGGCTTGCCAATGAGTTGCAACCCAACCGGCATCCCATCAACAAAGCCTGCCGGTACGGAGGCTGCCGGTAAGCCGGCTAAATTAACCGGGATTGTCAAAATATCATTCATGTACATCGTGACCGGATCGGTAACTTTTTCGCCAATTTTAAAGGCGACAGTCGGTGTCGTCGGTCCGATAATTAAATCATAATCATTAAAGACCGTTTCAAAATCACGGGTGATCAAAGTCCGCACCTGGCCGGCTTTTTTGAAGTAGGCATCGTAAAAACCAGCGGACAGACTAAAGGTACCCAGCATAATCCGTCGTTTAACTTCAGGTCCAAAACCTTCGGAACGGGAACGAACGTAAACGTCTTCGATATTGTGGACGTCCTTGGCGCGGAACCCATAACGAATCCCGTCAAATCGCTGCAAGTTCGAACTGGCTTCAGAACTGGCGATGATGTAATAAGCCGGGACAGCGTATTGGGTGTGCGGCAGTGAAACTTCCGTCACCGTTGCGCCCAAGTCTTCAAGCTGTTTAGCCGCCGCCTTGATCTTGTCGGCAACTGCCGGATCGACCCCTTTGCCTAAGTATTCCTTAGGCAACGCAATCTTCATGCCCTTGATCGCTTGGCCAATCCTTTCGGTGTAGTCAGGAACCGGTGTGTCGGCGGTCGTACTATCCCGTTCGTCGTGGCCGGCAATCACATTCAGAACCTGCGCCGCGTCTTTAACGTTACGAGTCAGCGTCCCAATTTGATCAAGGCTTGAGCTGAAGGCAATAAGCCCCCACCGGGAAACCCGGCCGTATGTCGGTTTGAACCCGACGATGCCGTTAAAAGCAGCCGGCTGACGAATTGAGCCACCAGTATCACTACCCAAAGCAGCGACCACTTCACCAGCAGCAACAGCAGCCGCAGAACCGCCTGAAGAACCACCCGGAACGCGCGTATAATCCCACGCATTTTTGGTTGTCTTAAAAGCCGAGTTTTCGGTTGAAGAGCCCATCGCAAACTCGTCCAGATTGGTTTTCCCAACATTAATCGCACCTGCTGCTGCGAGTTTTTCGACAACGGTTGCATTATAGATCGGATTAAAGTTAGCCAGAATCTTGGAGGCTGCAGTCGTCACCACACCCTTGGTCACGATGTTATCTTTGATGGCAATCGGGACCCCGGATAACGGTTGGTCTGCATCAATCCCGGCAGCATCCACAGCAGCTGCCTGCTTTTTGGCTCCGTCTGCATTGATGGCAAGAAAAGCCGCAACATCCGGGTCGATTTTGTCAATGCCGGCTAATGTCTCGTCAACTAATTGCTGACTGGTTAACTTACCAGTGCGCAACTGTTCATGAAGCTGATCGAGACTGGTCTTAAAGTAATCCACGCGTTAATCGTCCTCCTTATCAATAATCGCCGGCACTTGAATCAAGGTACCCTTCTTGGTCGGAACATTCTTGAGCAATTCGGCAACCGGTTCCGCCGGTTTGGCAACATCCGGACGCATTACGTTCGCCAGATGAATACTTTGCGTGGTGACCGGTACGTCTTTGGTCGAAACCTGTTCCAACTGTTCGACCATATCCAGAATCTCCGCAAGCTGATCAGTATACTTCTCCAAATCAGCTTCAGAAAATTGCAGCTTAGCCAGACCGGCCACATGCGCAACACTGTCTTTAGAAATCATGCAATCCCCGCTTTCATTTTCTTTTTCATTCGTAGTTTACCATAAGATTGCCTCAATAACTCCCAAATACATGAGTATAAAAGCCTTTGTCACCGGAACTGCGCGAAACAAACGCCTGGATGCCTTGGGTACTTTGAATGGTAATTTCAATCGGTACGCCTGAAGGGAGGTATTTGCTGGCGGCAGTTGAAATATACTGGGTAAAGCTCTGAATTTCGGTCAACCCGTAGAACTGAGTATTAACGGTGATATTAAGACCAGCCAGGTTGCCATCTTCATAATGTGCCTGAGCAGTAATCCCCGCTAAAGTCGGGAAGAACCCTTTTACCTGATTCGTAAAACTGGAAAAATCATTTGAAACGGTACTGTTAATCGCCTTGTGATCGCCAACTACCGGCAAAACCTCATTTTGCTGGTTCAGTTTCTTCCATGAACCGATATCGGTGCCGTTTTTACTGGTGGCATGTTCGACATAAACGCCACCAACTAGACTATCCTGTTCCGCATTTTTATAAATGCCGACCACAATTGGAATATCATCTGGCACTTTTTCCATTTTGCGTAAGCGAGCGACGACTTTTGCCGCAATCGCTTCGCCTTGTTTCTTGATGGTTTCATCGGAGATTTCCGTCTGATACTGGGCGCCATATTCCGTCTTGGTATAATAATCGACCTTGTTCATGCCTAACGCAATCGCGATCCCGCCTAACTTCATGCTATTGCCATCCTGCAGCATGAAATCCTGCTCCAAAATTTGCTGCAAGTAAATGGGATTACGGGTATCAGGATCCTTTTTCCCATTATCAGGCGGATTTAGGCCTTCAGCATTGGATTTTGATTCACGTTTCAGCCAGCTTCTGGCGGTGGCGGTGCTTAAGAGCTGCCCTTCTTCAAAAGAATACTTATCAGTCGGGAACTGGTTCTTGGCTAACGTTTGCAAGCCGCTTTCCATACTCTTGATATTAAAGGTGTTGTCGCCTTGGTCATTTTGCTGCAGTGTCAAACCACGTGCACTGCTCGTCTGATAACGGCCGTTCTTGATAACCCCTTGATACATACTGTTATCAACAGTCCCCGTTGTCTGGTAGCTTCCTGTTTTAGTGCCGCCTGTACTGCTGCTATTACTGTCCAGATTCAACTTGCCACACGCTGCTAACAGCATAACCGCACCGGTCAGTAAGGTTAACGTCAAAAATTTCTTCATTGATGAAGTTCCTCAATTCTTCAAGTTCGCCAACAATTCTGTTTCATCCATCGTCGGAACATTTAATTTCTGGGCTTTCGTCAGCTTACTACCAGCTGCTTCGCCGACAATCACCAAATCCGTTTTCTTTGAAACCGATCCGGTAACTTTGGCGCCTAATTTTTCAAGCTGTTTCGTTAGATCCGGGCGGGAAAACTCGGCAAATTTGCCTGTGATGACCACGGTTTTCCCGGAAACAAAGCTATCTTTTACCGCCGGCTGAGTTGGACCGGTATAACGTAGGTTGACGCCTGCAGAACGCAATTGATCAATCAATTTTCGTACCGTATCAGTCTTGAAATAAGTCACAACGGCTTCAGCAATGGTCGGCCCAATGTTAGGAATCTCCGCAATGTCTTCCTGACTGGCAGCCATCAGGTGATCCAAGTCGCCAAAATGTTCCGCAAGAATTCGCGCGGCTTTCCCACCAACGTGACGAATCCCCAATCCAAAGATTAGGCGTTCCACGGAATTTTGCCGACTGTTATGAATCGCACTTAATAAATTATTAATTGATTTTTCTTTGAACTTGTCCAGCTGAGCCAGATCGGTCGCAGTCAAGCGGTAAAGATCGGCGACATCCCGCACCAGGTGTTTAGCCTGCAGCTGCGCAATAATTTTAGGCCCTAAACCGTCAATGTTCATGGCGTTACGCGAAGCAAAATGCGTCAACTGTTCCTGCATTTGTGCCGGACACATCGGATTGATGCACCGCAGCGCCACTTCGTCATCAAGGTGAACTAGTTTCTGACCACACGACGGACATTTTTCCGGAATTAGCGTCGGTGGCGTATTTGCTGGGCGTTTGGCAACCAGCACCCGCGAAACTTCCGGGATAATGTCGCCTGCTTTATGCAACATGACCGTATCGCCAATGCGGATATCTTTATCATGAATCATATCCGCATTGTGTAAGGTTGCCCGCGAAACTGTCGTCCCCGCCAGCTGAACCGGATCCATCACCGCAGTCGGCGTAACAACCCCGGTTCGGCCAACTGTCCAGACGATTTCATGGATCACTGTCTCGGCTTCTTCAGGCGGAAACTTATATGCAATTTCCCACCGTGGCACTTTAACAGTGTTACCTAACTGGGCTTGCAGTGCCAAATCATTGACCTTTAAAACGATCCCGTCAATTCCGTATGGCAACGCATCGCGATCGTTTGTGTACTTGGTAATGTAAGCATCAATCGCCTGCATATCACTGGCGACTTCCGAACTGGGATTCGTGGTAAACCCCAGGTCATGCATAAACGCAATCGCTTCATGTTGTGTTTTCACGTTAAACCGATCAGGATCAATTAACGTGTAAATAAACGTGTCCAGTTCCCGACCGGCCGTGACGCGCGGATTCAGCTGACGCAAGGAGCCCGCAGCCGCATTACGCGGATTGGCGAATGGCTGATTGCCTTCAGTTTCCTGCCGGGCATTCAATTTAGCAAACGCCGCTTTAGGCATATAGCATTCACCGCGCACTTCGAGTGACAACGGCTTCTTCAAGGTTTTCGGCACCGAGTCGATGGTCAACACATTCTTGGTGACATCTTCGCCAATGTTACCATCACCACGCGTCGAGCCTTGGACTAACTTGCCATCTTCATAAATAAGCGATAAGGCAAGTCCATCGATTTTTAACTCCACATTGTAATCAACCGGACGCCCAACATTAGCCTGCATACGCGCATCCCATTCGCTAAGTTCTTCAAATGAAAAGACGTCACCCATCGACAACATGGGAATCGGATGCTGAACTTTGGCAAAATCCGAGTTGATCACATCACCAACCTGTTGTGTCGGCGAATCAGGGGTGACCAATTTAGGAAATGCCGCTTCTAACGCCTGCAAATCACGATAATGATCGTCATAAACATTATCCGTTACGGTCGGTGCGTCTTTGGTGTAATACTCCAGACGCCATTGATTTAATTGCTTGCGCAGCTTGGCGACTTCCGCCTCGGCTTCTTCAAGCGTAAATTGAGCAGCTGGTTTTGTTAACACGGCGAGCCTCCTTAAACACCATACTTCATCCTCACGAGCCAATCATTAAGATTCAATTTTCTTGATCGGGGCAAACGCGGCTAGCAACCGCTTGATCCCCATCGCTTTAAAGGCAATGTCCAATTCCTGATCATCGCCTGTTCCGGTGACTTTGACGACGGTGCCCGTTCCCCACTTACGATGCGTCACCTTGTCGCCAGCTTCCCAGCTGGTCTTGCCAGCGCCGGTTGTCGGTACCGGTTTAACCGTCACCGGCGTTGCGGCAGTCTCGGCATGGCGACTATACGGTGAACTAAATGCCCGATCGGTTCGATTAATGAACGGAATGTCGCTTTTTGGCTGATTACCGCCGACCACTTCAAGCAAATCCGGATCGATTTCTTCAATAAAACGACTAGCCGGATTATTTTGCCGCTGGCCATACAGCATTCGGGCATAGGCATTGGATAGATACAGCTTCTGCTTGGCGCGCGTGATGCCAACGTAAGCCAGACGCCGCTCCTCTTCCAGCTCGCCTTCGTCCATGGCCGCCCGACTTAACGGGAAAAGTCCTTCTTCCATGCCAACCAAAAAGACAACCGGAAATTCCAAGCCCTTAGCCGCATGCAACGTCATTAAGGTGACTTCCTGAGCATCTTCTTCTACTTCGTCTTGATCCGACAACAACGCCAGCTCGGCCAGAAAGTCGACAAAAATGTCGCTGTCCTCATTTTCCGGCTGATAGCGTTCGTCAAATCCTTGCGTCACCGATAGCAGTTCTTCAAGGTTTTCAATCCGGGTATCGGCTTCCAGCGTGTGTGCTGCCCGCAACGCATCCAGATAACCACTTTCATCCAAAATGGCCTGCATCATTTCCGTAACATTCAAATCTTTGCGGCGGGTGCCGAGTTCCTGAATCATTTTGCCAAACTTCGCCAGATTACCGCGCGCTTTGCCGGAAATGGGACTGAGTTCGGCATTGGCTGCTGCTTCCAACAGCGACCACCCGTGCTGGCTGGCAAATGCTTCCAGCTTTTCGACACTGGTATTGCCAATGCCGCGCTTAGGTTCGTTCACAATCCGCGTGAAACTCATATCGTCTTCAGGATTGACGACCAACCGGAAATAAGCAAGGGCATCCCGAATTTCCTTGCGATCGTAGAACTTGTGACCACCAACCATTTTGTAAGGAATATTGGACTTGACGAATGCTTCTTCAATCGCCCGTGATTGTGCGTTTGTTCGATACAAAATCGCAAAATCACCATAGTGGCGATGATGCTCGGCCATTTCTTCTTCGATGCGTCGAATGACGAAAATCGCCTCGTCAGTTTCACTTTGGGCGCGATAATACGTGATTTTGTCACCTTTGCCATTTTCGGTCCACAACGTCTTCACCTGACGATTCAGGTTGTTCTTAATCACGTCATTGGCCGCACTTAAAATGGTCTTCGTGGAGCGATAATTCTGCTCAAGCAAAATCACGCGAGCCTTAGGAAAATCCTTTTTGAAATCCAGAATGTTCTGCATGTTGGCACCACGCCAGCCGTAAATGCTCTGATCCGCATCCCCGACAACACAAAGATTGTGGTAACCTTCCGCCAACATGTGCACGAGTCGATACTGGGCCTCGTTTGTATCCTGATACTCATCAACGTGAATGTAGCGGAATTTACGTTGATAAAATGCCAGTGTCTCTTTGTCCTTTTCAAACAACACGATGGTTTGCATGATCAGATCGTCAAAATCCAACGCCTGATCGCTACGGAGCCGTTTTTGATACTCCGCATAAACTTCCGCGACAATTTTGGTGAAGGGACTATTAGCCTGTTCATCGGCATAAGTCTGCGGATCGATTAAATCATTTTTGGCATTCGAAATGGCCCCCAGGATCGACTTGGGGTCGTAGCGTTTGGGATCCAAATTGAAATCCGCCAGAATGTGTTTAACCAACGTCAACTGTTCAGCCGGATCGGCAATTGTAAAGGCGCGATTATAGCCCAATTTGTCGATATCCCGCCGTAAAATCCGGACGCAAAGTGCATGGAAGGTCGAGACCCAGATGTCCCGGGCAATTTCGGGATCAACGAGTTTCCCTACCCGTTCACGCATCTCACGAGCTGCTTTATTCGTGAAGGTGATGGCAAGGATGTTCCATGGATTGACGTTTTTTTCTTCTACCAAATAAGCAATCCGGTGCGTTAACACCCGGGTCTTGCCAGAGCCGGCACCTGCCATAATTAAAACCGGTCCTTCGGTGGCCAGTACCGCCTCAGCCTGCTTATCGTTCATACCCTTTAATGCGGCATCCATTACCATTTAACGAATCGTCCTTTCAGAAAAACCAAGTGAAAAATTCCTTGACCTATTGTACCAAACTTTGGGCCTAAGCGTGAGTGCCGGCAAGATACGATATCGGCCAAAACAGGCGGTATTTAATGCTTATTTTAGATTCCCGCTTGACCCGAGATTTCCGTCATTCGTTGTTATTGCATATTCATTGCGTTGACAGGTCACTCTGATACACTTAAAGAAAGCAGTCAGAGAAACAGTGACTCAAAAAAGGTGGTTCTATGAAAAAAGTTTGGGTGGGGTTGGGACTTTTATTATTACTGTTGGCTGCCGGTTGCGGTGTTCAACGGCATGCAACTAAATCCAGTCGTGCATCGACATCCGCAAGTTCGCGCCAAGTAAGTGCTTCACAGCAGACATCATCGGTACCGCAGACGCCGTTAGCTAAATTAAAGGCTCGCTCGAAAGACACTTTAGTTTACGCACCTTTTGGCGATAGCCTTTCCGTCGGCCTTTTTGCAGACAAAAAAACCAGCCGCTTCACCTCGCTTTTTACCCAACAGTTGGGACAATTAACCGGAAAAACCGTTACTGAAGCAGGCATTGCCGAAGTCGGTAAAACTGCCACCAATCTCGGCGTCCCGGCCTTGTCAAGCTTAGTGGCACAGCAGCCAGACGTGGTAACGATCGAATTCGGCACCAATGACGCTGTGGGTGGTGCAACGCCATCTGCCCTTGCTGCTTACCACCAAGCCCTCACAACCATTGTGACGACGCTGCAGGAAAAGACCACCGCCCAACTGATCCTCATGACAACCTGGTCGCCGAACAACGGGCCGTATGCCGCCGCGGATTTAAAATTTGACGCTGTTGTCAAAGAGATTGGCCGTTCCTACCACGTGCCGGTGGCTGACTTGGCGACGATCTGGCAAGGCCATGATGATGTGACCGGCCCGGCTGGCACCACCATTCCCGATTTTGCGGCTAACGGTCCGCGTGATACGTTTCATCCTAATCAACAGGGGCATGATCAAATCGCTGCCCTACTTATCAAAACCTTGGAGGAATGATCCATGCAAGCATCTTTAAAATTTTGTCCAAATTGTGGCCAACCGATTGGCCCTGACAATGACTTTTGTCCAAACTGCGGCTTTGATTTGCGTGCTGCGCGGCAACAGGCGCAAAGCACAAGTCAAAAAGAAGCAGCCAATTCACAATCGTCACCTGCCACCCCTTCACCCGCCGCTTCTGCAACGTCGGCTACTGCTGAGCGCCGTCGTCCGCCGCGGTCACCACGGCATTGGCTGCTCGTAACCGGGATTGCCGTGATCTTAATACTGGGAATCGCTTATTTTGCTGGCGCGACTTATTACAGTCAGGATCGGCAAGTAACGGAGCTGGCCGAAGAAATGACCAGTGGGGATGCCGATGATATGGCGGAAGTCGCGGTAGCCAGCGATGGTACGGCGTTACACGAGGACGATTTGAAGCCCCTTGCGCAACTCATCAAAAACCGCAGCGATCGCAGTCTTCTGCATAGCATGATTATGGCTAAGTCGACCAGCGGCCCAGTTCAGATTGTCAAGGCAGGCCATGAACTGCTTATTTTCCCAAAATATAAAGTCAAATTAGGGACAGCCGATGCCGTCGTCAAAACCAACCTTAAAAATGCCACACTCACGCTGAACGGCACGCCGGCGCAAGCCAAAGCGCATGACGGCCAATATATCATCACCGGTCAACTGCCAGGCGTCTACACGCTTAAACTCAGCGGCACGCATGACTGTTTAACCAAAGACTTCACACGGGAAGTGGTGATCCCGCTCAAAGGCCAGGCATCGGATCTAACTTTAGATGCAGCAACGGCTTCCTCTTCCAGCGCCACATCTTCCAGTTCCGCATCATCGCAAAATTCACATCCGGATAGCAATACCCACGACGATGATAGCGATGACGATTATGATGACAATGGCGTCACGAAAACAACACGCCAGTATCCTTCCGACCCGTCAAAACGCAACGACAATCATTCCACCAGTGGCATTGTGGGCCGCTGGGAATCAGGCGACCGGGCAACGTTCACTTTTAATAGTGATGGCACTTATACGGCAACCAATAACGGCACGCCAAGTAACGGTAAGTGGGAAGTCGTTTATCGTGACGGCAATGTCTTCAATATCAAGTTCACCAAGTCTGATGGCGGCAGCACGGTTGAACCCTTCGTCCTTGATGATGACGACTTGATCGAAACCAATCTCAAAATTAAATGGGAACGCGATGACTGATTTGTCCGTATACTATTTGCCATTGTTGCCATGGTGTTATACTAATGGCAGTATCCGAATTTAATTCGTTAGGAGGCGGATAGTATGACATCAGATAAGTGGCGGCCATTAGTGGTTACGTTAATCGTCATTGCCGCCATCTTTGCCGCCTTGTTCATTTTGGAAGTCTTTAACAATGGCGGTGGCATGGGAATTACCCACGGCAGCATGACGCGCGGCATTTCGTCCTGGCACATGGGCGGTTGCATGCGCTAGATGTTCGCATTTTGATCGCTTCATCGATGCCCCTGTTTGTGCATATGCACAGCAGGGGTTTTTATGTGGTGCTGAGCGTGAGCCGGCGCGCTTAGAAGCCGAAGTATAAGCGACCTTGGGCGTGATGGCCCGGGCTTAGGCCATTGCGACCAAGGTCCTTATACGCAGGCTTCTGCGCCGGGGAACGCGTTATAGCTGAGCGTGAGCCGACTTCTGCGCCGGAAAACGCGTTATCGCATCTCCCCAAAAATAAATAACTTGCTAAGCAAACATACGTTCGTATAATGATAAACAGAGGTGATCTTCATGGCCTATGATTATCCACACGAACCGCATCGGGTCATTTTTTTGATTGACAATAAGTCCTTTTACGCCTCAGTCGAAAGCATTGAGCGTGGACTTGATCCGCTTAAAACCATTCTGGTTGTGATGTCTGAACAGGAGAATACGAACGGCGGGCTAATCTTAGCGACTTCGCCTATGGCCAAAAAAATGTACGGTCTCAAAAATAATGTCAGTCGTCAGCGCGATTTGCCCAACGAACCACACCTAATTGTCGTTCCGCCGCGCATGAACCTCTACATTCAGAAAAATCTGGCTATTAACGATATTTTTCGTCAATTTGTTGCCGATGAAGATCTGTGGGCCTACTCGATTGATGAATCCATCCTTGATATGACCCATACTTGGCGACTGTTTGGAAAAACACCAGAGGCAGTTGCCAAGCTCATTCAATCGACGGTTCAACAGCAGCTAGGTCTGCGGACCACGGTCGGAATCGGTGAAAACCCGGTTCAAGCCAAAATTGCTCTTGATGTTTATGCTAAACACAGTCCTGATTTGCTTGGCATCATCAAGTATGCGACGGTCCCGAACACCATCTGGAAAATTAACGAGATGACCGATGTCTGGAGTATCGGTCACCGCACAGCAGCGCATTTAGCGCGCATGGGCATCACAAACATGTACGAACTCGCCCATGCGAATCCCTATGCCTTAAAACAGGAAATGGGTATTATCGGCACTCAGCTGTTTGCAACCGCTTGGGGCATTGATCGCACCAAAATCAGCAAGCGCATCGTGACCCGCCAGCCAAGTATCGGTAATTCCCAAGTGCTTCCGCGCGACTATAGCAATCAATTCGAAATCGAAATTGTCATCAAAGAAATCGGTGAACAGGTCGCAGCCCGCTTACGCCATCATCATAAACGTGCCGGTGAGCTTTCACTGGGTATCGGGTTTTCGTATGCAGAAAGCCAGCAAGACGGTCGGTCCGGTTTTACGCAAGCAAAGCGAATTTTGCCAACCAATCGCAACACCGACATTGTTGCGGCGTTGCGCGAGATTTTCCGAAAGAACTGGCATGGTGAAGTCATTCGCAATGTGGCCGTCTTCACATCCCGTCTGGCACCTGACACTGGCGAGCAACTCAACTTCTTTGAGCCGGTCGATCGCCAAATTAAAGCGACCGATCTGGAACGAACACTTGATACGATTCGCAGTCGCTTTGGTTTCAAGGCGTTGGTGTACGCCAAAAGCGCGATGCATGGTGGTACAGCCATTCAGCGTGCATCACTGGTAGGAGGACACAATGGCGGCAATAGCTATGATTAAAGACCTCAAAATCATCATGGAACGGTTAACGCCACTATTTAAGCGCAAACGAAACACAAGGTATTGGATCTCACTGGTGAATCAGACCTACACGCCAGCGTTCAACTTCTTTTTTAACATTCAACCCAAGGACCAGCGGCAGCGCTCGATCCCGTTGCACAGTCTGCACGGCTATGATCTTGCCCAGTTAGAGGCTTTCCTTGGCTTGTTACGCAAACAAACCCAATTAACCATTGAATTTGTCGGTTTTGAAGACATGCGCTGGCCACAAACCAACCGAATCATTCAACGACGTGCCCGTCTTGATGAATGATGACCTACTTGGCAGTCTGACTGCGTGCCTACTACAGCTAAAAACTGAATATTGGGTCCAAGAAAAAAGCCGGTCTCAGACAACAAGACCGACTTTTCATCATGATTAGCACTAATTAACCGATGTCACCACCAGACGATTGATCAAATTAATAGGCAATCGTATAAGAGTGGCGTTCATCAAGCACAAAGGCCTCAGCCATCTCGGGGCCGTGCTGGGCAAGAATCTGATCTGCTAGATAAGCCTGAAGATCTTCATGGAAGTAAGTTTCAAACCCAAAACTCCACGCCTGCACCAAATGTTTTCCTTGGCGCCGTCCTGCCTTAAAGTTCTCATAAATTGCGTGGTAAATGGAACGACCCGTTAACCTGACGCTTACTGGCAAGACAACCCGTTGATTGCCATGCCGAAAACGCGCATTAACCGTCCGAAAAGTCATGAAGCGAATAATGAGCAAAACACTTGGAATCATAATACTCAAGCCCACTAGCGCGACAAAAATGATGCCCAAAACAAAGCCAACAGCACTAACTGCCATGGCGCCGGAAATCACGACGCTTAGGCCGATCACAAACAAAATCAGTAACAACGCTGGAAATAGAGCAACGCCAGCGACTAAAACCCAGAGCAACAATTTAATTGCTATTTTCATAAAGCCTCCAAAAACATGCTGTTTATTCAATGGAAATCAGGTGCACATCACTGACACCGCGAATGCCGCCAAGTTTAGTGGCAAGATCATCAAGGGTTCCTTGCAGCGCCGAAATATCAAATGATATAACAACACTTGCCCAGTTGTGGATCGGAATATTCTGGTTAATGGTCACGATACTGGCCTGGGCTTGTGACATCACAGTCAAAACTTCCGACAAAATGCCGCGATCGTGATGAAGCATCAATGAAATGACCGCCTTACGCGATGCCATTTCATGATCTGGTAAAAACACATAGTCTTTGTACTTGTAATAAGTGCCGCGGGAAATGCCGACTCGCTTGACCGCTTCACTCACCTGTTTAACTTCGCCATTTTGGAGCAATGCCCGCGCGGCAATCACTTTGCCGACCAAGTCCGGAAGAATCGAACTGTCAACAATATAAAACTGCTTCACGCGAATCCCCCCCAAAAATGAACCGACTGCCAGCAACCGCTTCTCACCGACAGACATCCGTTCGAATATGTTCATATTGTAACAGTCATTGCCACTTCTGAAAAGCAACCGTCAAATTGTAAAAGATTTGACATGTTTTCAAGGAAAATAAGCTCTCTTTACTTATAACACTTCGCCAAGGGCTGTCAATTCCACTTTAGGCAATCTCCGTGATAGCTCGATAGCTGCACTTATTTCATCAACGAACCTTTAAACGTATGCTATTTTGCAGTAGGCTGATGGTGTCTTTGAAGGGAAAAGCATGAGGGGGCTTTTGAATGAAGATGCGGCAACCGTATCATTTATCTTGGCAATTACTAACAGTGGCAATCATCATCGCGTTTATAGCGTTTGTCGAATACTGGCCGCACCTGAGTGATGATGCGTTAATGGGCAGCGGTCTCATTAGTGGTGGACTTTGCATCGGTGCATTACATATGGCACACCACGTCACCGACACGTCCAGGAATCACAAGAAAAAGTAATACCTTTAACCGACAAAATGAGCTACGGTTTTAACCGCAGCTCATCACTGTTAACGCTTAGATGTTACTCCAATGTTTCAGCTAAAAAAGGATGCGCGTAATTGACTTTCCCGCGCACACTAGCTAAAACGCCTGGGACCAGCTCCTTAATGAGATGGTCTTCGGCCACGATCGGAAACGGTGGTTCGAGGCGATAGTTTGCGGCCCTGCGAAAACCGATGCGGCCGAAGAACTGCCGATCGCCGATGACGCTGACAAAATCGCGACGTAGATCTGTTGCCCGCATATCGAGCTCCGAAACAATCGCCATCCCTAACCCGCTACCTTGATAATCAGGTGCAACGGCCAAGGGAGCCAAGGCCACTCCTTGCATATGGGCATCAGGTGTAATAGTGACTGCAGTCATCAATCCGTACCCGACTAAATGACCGTCGATGGTCGCCACCACTTCTAGCGCCGCGTCATAATCGGCGGTGCGTCGTAACTCAGCGACTAACGCTGCTTCCCCGTGATAGCCGCGCTTGCTGCCGCTAAATGCGGTTTGCAATAACGCGTCTACTTCGGCAAAGTCGTTTTGCTGTATTCGTCGAATGGTCATAATTGTCTCCTTTTGTTAATAATAATTTTTATTATACACGTTTCCACAGTTGCGTGGTGCTTTGTTTTGGCACTAAACGACATCTTGGAGACGTGTTATTTGTTCGGTTTGGCCTGCTGCCCCGCATCACTAGCGGCATTGCTCGTCGAGTCCGGTTTGTCGCTAGCTGAATCGCCCGATTGTTTCGAATCGGTTTGCTTCTTTTGCTTAGGCGCTGTCTCCTCATCCGGGAAGATCAAGGTAAAGGTCGTGCCGGATCCTAATTCAGAATCAACATCAATGGTGCCACCATGCAAGCCCATCAGTTGGTGGACAATGGCCATTCCCAGACCGGATTCGCCGTATTTCGTATTTTTCCGCGAAGGATCAGCTTTATAATACCGCTCCCAGATGTTCTTCATCTGATCTTTGGACATGCCGATACCGGTATCACTCACCCTGAACTCGGTTTGGTGGTAGCCTAATTTCCCATTAATTGTAATTTGTCCATTTTGCGTAAACTGAACCGCATTTTGGACAATATTAAACAAAATCTGAACAAACCGGTCGTGGTCGGCATAAGTTGGCAGCTTTTCCGGTGCTTCAATCGTAATCTTGTCGCCAGCTTCTTCGGCTTTTTGTGCCAGTTGTTCGGCAATATTATCAAGATCCTTGCGGGCGTTGAAGGTATGTTTGCTTAAAAGAATCTGATTCGTGCGAATCTTTTCATAATCAAGGTTCTCGTTGACCAAGCGAATTAAACGATTGGTCTCATTACGCATGAGTTCAATGCTCTTCCCCTTGCTTTCTTCGGGAATTGCATCATAAGCCAAGCCTTCCAGCAAGCCGTTAATGGTTGTCAGCGGTGTCCGCATTTCATGTGCCGCATCCGCCATAAACTGGCGACGCCGATCTTCCTGGCGCTGAATTTCCTGCTGACTGGCTTTCAACGATGTCACCATGTCGCGAAAATCATCCGCTAACTCTGCCACTTCGTCATGGCTGCGGCTTTTCATTTTGACAGTCACATCATAGTTACCTTCTGCCACTTGATGGGTTGCCTGGCGCAGCTGATTAATGCGGCGAACCTGATACGACGCAATGAAGTAACTGATAATAAAGGCCGCCAAAGTCGATAAAACGAAAGCGATGAGTAAGTTGTGCTCGGTCTTGTTAATCGAGCTTTGAATTTGCTCGACCGGTGCAAATGCCGCAATGACAAACAGTAGTTTCTCACTCAAAAAAACCGGCTGGTAATAGATCGTCATATTTTGGGATCGACCGCTCACAGGATTCGTCATCAGCTCCGGTACGGCAACGGCTGACCCTTGTTTTAACTTTTTCCAGTAACTTGATTTAATCGCTGCCATCGGGCTTTTTTGTGAAACCGGATACTTGGCTACGTTGTTCGCATCATAAATAACAAAATGCACGTGTTGATCACTGAGGATCTCTTCGGCATTTTGGATAAAGCGCGCATTGATCACGTAAGTATTTTCATCGACAGCATTGTTTTTTAAGACGTCAGTGTACTGCTCAAGCTGCTTAAACCCGTTTTCCCAAACCGTATTGGTTGTCGAACGAATGAACAGAATCGACACAATTACCAAGGTCACCATAATAACTGCAAAAAAGCCGATTAACTGTTGATAGAGCATTTTCATTGATCAAGCCCCGAATCATCAAACTTGTAACCGACGCCCCAAACGGTTTGAATGATTTGCGGACCGACCTTTTCGATCTTCTGACGCAACTTTTTAATGTGCGCATCGACTGTGCGTTCGTCACCATAGTATTCATAATCCCACACCAGCTGCAGCAGCTGTTCACGGGAAAAGACCTGCTTGGGGCTCTTGGATAACGTATGCAACAAGTCGAACTCCTTGGGTGTCAAGCCCTCGATTTGTTTACCATTCAAATAAGCTTCACGCGTCTTGGTACTGAGCTTGAAATGGTCGGTTTCAACGTCAAAGCCATCTTTTTTTGCTTCTGGCTCTGCCTGCTCCGCACCGACTTCGGCACCAACTTCAGCGCGGCGATGCAACGCCTTGATCCGCGCAATTAGCGTAATCGGCGAAAATGGTTTAGTCACATAGTCATCCGCGCCGAGTTCAAGTCCCAACACCTGGTCACTTTCAGTATCCCGGGCCGTCAACATAATCAACGGAACGGTTTCACTAATCTGACGAATTTCCTTGGCCACCTGCATCCCGTCCATTTTAGGAAGATTCAGATCCAGGGTGATGATGTCAAAACTATCGGGCGCTTCTTTAAACTTGGCAAGCCCCTCTTCACCATCATAGGCGTTCACGACTTCCCACTTTTCTTTTTGAAAAAACATGGCCATCATTTCTGCCACGCTTGTATTGTCTTCAATCATTAATAGTTTCACTGATAAACCCCTCATTTCAAAAATCTTTAAAACCTTTACGGCGTTTAGGTTTCGGAACGTCATCCGGTGCGACATAATCGTAAGGAAGCTGGTGATGGGCTTCAAGGTACTGTTTTAGCCGACTTTCCGTATAAACGAATCCCGGTAAGAATAACAGTACCGCCACAAAAAGCCAAATGATGAAAAAATTATCCCACGAAAGCCGGTGAATGATCCACCCGGCAGCGGATTCGACGGCCCCGGTGACAATCAATGCCTGGCAAAACCACCGTTGTGCCAGGCGAAAACTATCGGCATTGACGCTGGCGAGATAGGATGTGTAGCCCCAGAAATTGGTTTGATGTCGCGGCCGAAAAAGCACAAGAAGGATGCCCATTAGTAATTGCATGCATCCAGCAACAAGTAAGATCATAGACACGCCTCCATAAAATTAGCTTAAAACCTAAGTCTGCGTCAGTATAGTACCAAGTGCAAACATTTTGACAAGTTTAATTATACCGTGGTAAGATATCATTTGCACCTTGTCGGGGGTGTAATGGTCTCGACATTGCTTTTCGCGCATGCGGTGCACCTCGGAGGCTCGGCTCCGTCATCAACGGAACAGTTAATATAACTGCAAAGAACGAAAATTCTTACGCTTTAGCTGCTTAATAACCAGCTAGCGTGATCCTTCCGACTTCGCTCAAGGGTCGGGTCTGGGTCTCAAATCATTGAGCTACGGTTGATGCTGCCACCTGAGGCATCAACAAGAGACTAGTAGGTTAGCTGCCTTGTGTTAGCCTTGCTGACTGGCGCGACATCGCGGCGAATTTTAAATTAATCAGCTATGGGTGTAGAGCTGCATGTAGCAGGGGTGATGGACAGGAGTTCGATTCTCCTCACCTCCACTTATCATTATCATTAGCTTTCATCGGTGTTCAAAATGCCGGTGTAGCAGCATTTTATGTTTGGCAGATAGTCACTGATTATCATTAGTTGGTAACATCAGGTAACATTTAGGTAACATTCTAATCTGCTAGGCAGGCGGTGGCCGTCCATTACGGGCGGCTATTTTATTATCTATTGTTGCTACTGTATGTTATACTGTGTTCGTCTATAGAGACAATATAACCAAAAAGGAGGAATTATCATGCATTTTCTTTGGGCTTTAATTGTTGGTGCTATTATTGGTGCAATTGCTGGTGCTATCACTAGCAAGGGCAAATCGATGGGCTGGTTTGCTAACATCATTGCAGGATTAGTGGGTTCTGCAATTGGTGAGGGACTTTTAGGCCATTGGGGGCCACAACTGGCAGGAATGGCTTTGATTCCTTCAATTATCGGCGCAATTATTGTTGTTGCCGTAGTCTCCTTCTTTGTTGGCAGATCAAAAGACTGATAGGAGGCCATCTTTATGGACGCTTTAAAAGCTGCATTTAAGTTTATGGTTGCTAGTACTCTCATCGTTGGCGGTGTTTTAGTTGCAGGTACAGTCTTCGCAGCTAAGGGCATTGATAATGCTGGAGATAAACTACAAGAAAAGCTACACGACTAACACAAAATGGCCACTTCATTATGAGGTGGCTATTTTTGTATCCATTGACTAGGTGAATATTTGTCACTTAGTTCCCATAAGCAGGTCAATATTTTTGACTTGGATAACAACGTCAGAATTTCGGACTTTGTTTAGCCAATCCCGAAATTCCGAATTGCCTAACCGATTTTTATTGTCCAGAACGACCATACCTCAAGTTAAACTTGTTCAGCTTGCACCAGAATGCGTCTCTCAGCACAAAAAAACGGGCATCTCTGCCCGCCCAATTGAAAATGAAAAGCTACGTAGTCAACTTCTTAATTAGAACGATCTACTAAATAAGAAACCGGCTATTTTTATGAAAAAAGGTTAGTGTAAATGATTTAAACACCGCATGGATTACGACAAGGGAAAAGTAACTGACCCTCTGGTCTATAAAATGCGCCACCGGTTAGCTATGCCGTGCGTCGGTTAAAACGGATCTACCCGCTTATCGCCTAGGACTGTCTTAATTATATCATAATCTTTTGGCTATTGATACTATACGTTTTCCGTAAACAGTCCTCTTAACTGCTGGATCATGCTAACCACTGAATAAGGTGGCTCTTGGCTTGCTGTGGTAACTGCTCCACGATTCTGATACCAGAATTCGGTCAACATGGCCACGGCAATATCAAATTGCGAGTACGTTTGCAACTCATCAATCGTCGCTGTGCTGTCAACAGCATTATGAACATAGTCTCGCGCCGCTGTCAGGTAGTTGCTTATCAAACTATCGTCAGTATTAGTCTGCACACGCAGGCTATTTTTAATGTCATCAGTAGTGACAGTCATGTGCTCATCTCCTTATAAAAATAGGGGCGTACCCTAAGGCACACCCCAGACTTGTTTCATTAAGCTGCTGTCGTGGCTGCTGGCTTGGTTGCCGGTGTGATGTCGACAATTCGAGCAGCGTCAGGATCAACCACTTCATAGTCGTTGCGGATCACGACAGCCAAGCCTTGGCTATAACTGTCGAACCGTTCCCACTGGGTGTTGACTTCGTTCTTTTGGGCTAAGAAAATCGCTTGACTAAAGTCACCAATGATGATCCGATAGGTGCCAGCCTTATCAGTAGGAAGCACCTTATTAGAAATGACGATCACTGGGGCACCAAACAGTTGCTTGCCTGATGGTGCAGTGATTGAAGGTTGTAACAAGTATCGGCCCTCGCTGTCTTTCAGTGTATCAAGGTAGTTGAAAGCATCCTGATTGACGATAACAGACAAGGACAGTGCTGGATCTAACTCAACATTGAAGGTTTGCTTGATGTCATCGAGACCAGTACCCGTGATGTGCTTGAAGTTATCGTTGGTGCCCGTCTTGCCAGTCAGAACGCTGATAATGTTGCTATTGTCCGTGTTTTGTACCAGCTTCTTGAGTTGATTCTTAACCTCGGCAACAATATCAACTTCACTGTCTTCTACCAGTTCATTAGACAGATAAATCTTGCCAGCACGGGTAGCAACCTTGTAGTCAACACCACGGAATAGGGTTGCATCGATCTCTGGCACGTCTGCTAGTTCTTCCTTGGTGGCTAAGACACCATTGTTAGTCAGGGCAATTGGGTAGGTGCCAACTGGGGTCCCGACCTGTTTCACAGTGACGTATTTAGCTAGGTCATAGTCTGATTCTTTTAGGTTCCAGACGTCTTCGATGACTTCTTTAGGAACGACAGCACCAGCCGTGGTTGTGGTCAAGCCGTCACGTTGTTCACCCATGCTGCGGATGTAATCTTCGTAAGCGCGGGATTCGGTGTGTTCTTTGTTGTCGATAATTGTTTTTTCGGTCATGGTTTTATCTCCTTTTTCTGGTTGTTCAGTATTAGTTTTAAGCCACTCAGTGTAGCTGCGTTTGTCCACTTGGACGTTGGTATCGTCATACGCTGGAATAGCTACCAGTGAGACGTCAAACAAGCTCTTTACTTGCTTGATGGTACGGATCACTTGCCCGCTGTCGTCCTTAGTGAACGTGTCACCGTCTGGCGCAGCATTGAAAGTAAAACTCATGGCTGATAGATTGCCAGCTTGGACGTTGTTATAGGCATCGTTGGCTGTGGTCGTATCGGGTAAGGTTGCTTCAAAATGCAAGCCTTTATCATCCACGTTTAAGGTCAATGTTCCGGCCTTGGTGCTGGCTAAGACTTGGCTAAAATCATGGTTAGAAACCATATAGACGTCTGATAAGTCCACATTGTCGAATGCGTGCGGATCAACGACTTCTTTAAAGCCACCGAGGTCTTTACTTGGGCTATTGAAAACTACCGCATAACCACTCAGTTTTTTTGGACTGCTAGTGGTGTCTTCCTGTTGCTGTGTGTCTGGATCGTCTTGGCCTTGGCTGTCGGTTGCTGTGGTAGGATCAGCGGCAGTCAGATCAGCGTCAGGGTTCAGGCGTTTTTCTACGTCATCTTGGTTCATTAGACGCACTTCCTTTCTGTTTATCTTGATAAGTGACAAGGTTGCTTAGTGGCGTGTAGTTCAGACTGACCATAATCTCATCACCACCGGTAATTGGTGACAGGTTTAATCTTGCTCGTGCTTCATTAGTGGTCAGAACACCGCCTTGCAGCCCCTTAACTGCTAGTTCTTGCATCGTTGCTGGGTCGGCACTGAACAGCTTGTCAGTGTTGAAACTGAATCGATTATCGCCAGTCGAAAGTTTAGCATCCATCTCACTTGTGAAGCAGGTAAAATACTGAATCAGTGTGTTTTGCAGATAGATCAAATTCGACTGTACGGCATTTGAGTGCTCGCTTTCGATACCCAGCCGATCCAGTGGTAACCCGAACGCTTTGGCAATCTGTTTCGTTGTCCAATCGCTAGAATTGACTAGATTCAGCACGTCAGTATTAACTTCGAGTTGCTTGTAGTCCATATCATTGTCTAGAATGATGGTCTTGAGGGCATTATCACCACTGTTGGCAGCTTCAAATTTATTCCGGATGTTTTCTTTGGCCTTGGTGTCTAGCTGGGTCTTGTTGACTTTAAGAATGCCTGTCCCTTGGACACCGGTGTTAAAGAATCCCTTCAGTAACGCATGCCCAGACTTTTGTACCCCAACCTCATCACGGAGGCTATACAGTGGCGATAGTCCTTTGTAACCGTCTTGTGTGAAGCACTTGAAGTGTAAGACCTCATTGGCATTTAAACGCTGTGAACGACCGCTGTCAGGCGTGTATTCGTAACTGATAATGCCGGTCGTATCATCTTGTTTAACCACCATTTGACTGTTGGGGACTAACTCGAAACCAGTAACTTGTCCGCTAGGATTTTTGGTAACCCGTGCAAAGCTGTTACCATTCAGCAGCATGTTAGCAGCTAGGGCAAACTTGAATGCCCATGCGGTCATGTGGTCATTGGGTGCCTTGTTAAGAAGCACGCTGATACGCTTGTCACTGTACTCAATCGGATTGGTTGCAAGATCACTGGCAATCACGCGCACCGCCGTAAACACGTCCGAATTACGTAAAGCACCAATCCCCACATATAGGCCGCTGTCGTTGCTGGTCATGCTGACAAGCGCATCTAAGAACGGGTCGCTGTTGTCATCGCGTGGTTGTGTTGTGTCATTCGTGAAAAAGCTCATTGTTTCACCTCCCTTTGTTGAAGTTGATAATGACTGCGACGGAGATAAGAGCCGTGCCGACTGCTAACATACCAACGCCAAACCCGAACAGCAACCAGATACCGACAACCATACAGATTAGCCCCAGCATCAATAGCACGGTCTGAACATTAAAAACTAAAGTCATCGCTCGAATAAAAGTCATTGTCTGCTACCTCGCTTTCCTTGCTTTGATCCATTGCAATTGTGTAAGCATTCATCAGAGCGGCTAATGGATCAATCTTCGTAGCGTTGTGAGCCTTATTAATGATTGCATTGTTGTTGGCATCGTATTTCAGAATGGCGTTGTTCACCGCATAGGCCAGTAGTTGGTTGTCTGCGTGCTTTAGGAGGCCGTTAAATAGATCATCGCGGAACCGCACGGTCGGTATTGAAAGCGTGCGCTGACCTTGACGTACTTCAATCATTGGCAAGTCACGCTTTTCAAACTCTGGCAGTAAGTAACCAAACGACCATGGATCGTAACAGATAGCTCGAACGTTCCACTGGTTCTGCTCGATCAGATCGATAATGAAACGCAAAACTTCGTCATAGTCGATCATGCCGCTATCAAGTTTAGTAATGCTACATTCGCCGCGACTGGCACCGCTGATGTAATCGAACCCGTCACGCTTGATCTTTTCTTCCAGCCCGTACTTCGTTCCCACGAATGAATGGCTGTCAGCATATAGGTAGCCATCTTCTGGAACTAACCACGAGATACTGGTAAGGTCGCTAGACTTGGAAAGGTCAAGCCCGATGTACACGTCCTTGCCCATAGTGTCTGGTGGCTTGATAGTGGCTTTCTCCCAGTCGTCCAGACTGATGTAACTGTCTGCTCTGGCTGATTGCCACATGTTGAAGTTCTTGACGAGAATTGGCCGCAGGGTTCCTTGCTTGGCTGCTAGATCAACATCAGCTTGCAAGCTAGGTCGCATCGTCTTTGCTCTTTCATCATTAGCCAGTAGTGGATTTGACTTTTCCCAAGTCTCTGGTGCAAAGGCTTCATCCTTGCTGTCCTGTTCAAAAATGGCAATAAAATACCGATCTGCTTGTTCGCGACCGGTTAAGATTTTGGAGACGAATTTATATTCTTTATACATAGGTCCATTCAGGTCTGGCCCCGTGGTCGAGATGACGGCTAGTAAACTGTTGTCGCTGTTGATCTGGCCTGATTTGAGTGTTCACAGAATCTCATCATTACGAGCCAAGGCGAACTCATCAATGATAGCCAAGTCACTTTGATAACCATCTAGGCTGTGCAGATCAGACGCAAGCGGAACAGCTCGGCTGTTGCTCGGTAAGTCAATGATTTCGGTGCGGTTGATCTTCAAACGATCACGCACTGACTTAGACACCTTAGAGACCTGACGCAAACCACTAGACATCATATCAAAAGCCAAGTGTGCTTGAGCGTTGCTGTTGGCTGTGTAGACAATCTCTCGGTTCATGGCTGGCTTGTTTTCCATGAGGAGATACAGCGCGCCCAGATCGGCCATCAAAAAACTTTTCCCGTTCTTTCTAGCCATACTAATGTAAGCTCGATCATAACGACGGTTACCAGTTGCCTTATCACGCCAGCCGAACAGCTCTGAAATAAACCACTTCTGAAATAATTCTAGTTTGAGCGGTGATCCATCGCGTGCCGGCATCAGTTCGATAAACTCAATGGCTTTGTTGGCAAAGTCCTCATCAAAGTAATACGGCCACGGATTCTTTTTGCGCTTGCTGGCTTTCAAGTCTCTGCGATAACGTCTCGCTGCTTGCTTAATCTTTTTACAAGCAACAATCTCACCGCTTAGTACCTTGTCTGTGTATTCAGTCGCATAGTTCATGATGACATCAGATCCGCGAACGGATCGTCAGGCTTCTTCTTAGTCTCATTCTTCACTGCCAGCTTTGCCCGACTGTAGACTGACAAGCCAAGCAAGTCATCAATGCGGATCATCTGATTAGTGGCATCAAGTTTCATTTTGACTGCTGGGTTAGCTTTCACACTATCGGCAGTGTCAACCATCATGCCTTGTTCTTGAATCAGCTCGGCAGCTTTCTGAATGTCAGAATAGGCTTGGCAATGACTGGCAATCAGGGCAGCATCTAGTTCACTAACGGGAATGTCTTTTTTGAGCAGTGGTACAATACGTTGCCATTCAGTCACTGCATATTCATCAAGCCATGTAGGGGGCTGATCAACTAATTCTTGATAGGTGAATAGTGATTCTTCCATGTCACGCCGGTCTGCCAGCTTCTTTTTACTCATTGCACCGCGCATTTGCGTAATAGATTTCAGTGGTGCTCCCATCTCGATCACGTCCTTTCTTTATAATTACAATTAGATTTATCTAACTTAATTATAACACATAGTACCAAATACCCATGATATATTACGGTTATCACGGATTTTCAACAACGAAACTCCTATGCTTGGTTCCCAAGACTAGATGACATAGCCCCCGTATTTATGTGGGGGTAGCGTGCCGCGTCTTCTACTTTCGTTTTTGTTCCGTGGCAAGCATTACACAGGCTTTGTAAGTTGCTCTCGTCCAGTCTGTGGTTCCAGTCCACACGTATCGGCACAATATGATCTACCACGTCAGCTTGTACGTATAACCCCTTTGCTTGGCATCGTTCACACAGTGGATGTGCTAGACGATACGAGTAAGACAGCTTGCGCCACGCTTTGGACTTGTAGAACTTAAAGTAACGACCACCAATCGCTTTACGATATGCATAGCGTTCGTTGTCGGACGCTCGTGGTTCTGGCTGGTGCTTATCACAGTACCGTTGATTGAACGGCACTATGGTGTTGCACCCAGCATGGTTACACAGCTTCATAATCATGACAACACGCCTGCCGTTTCTGGTTCAGGCTTATCGTCGCGATAGTAAAGCTGAACGGTTATCATATTATCTGGTGCAGAGAATACCCGAATGAATCCGACTTGCCACCTGTGTGACATCATGAACTTGTCGATGATACCGTTTAGTTCTCCTTGGTACGCAGTATATTCAAATAGTTTCATCGTTCTAAGCTCCTTGGGTTGTCTTCTTGAGTGTCACAACATCGAACGCATTAGGATCATCATCGTAGGCAATAGACTGAATCGCGTACAAGGTGCCATTGAGTTTTATCTGTGTGCTGTCATCTATCGCGTCAGTGTGGCGCACTACGATCGATATGGTGTCCGCTAGGCCTGTGCCCGTGATCTGGTAGGTCTGTGTAACAGTGCGGTTATATGAGCCATAGAACAAGGTTCCTGTCGGCTCAAACGTAGAGATGTTAATACCTGCACCAGTCCTGCGACTAACTGTCTTACCGATTTCAGCCACCTTGTTCAGGCGGGCAATTGAATAGTTCTTCATGCTATTCCTCCTTGTCGAGCTCACCAAGCACCGTAACCACCCATTCTTTGTTGAGATATTGAACGCTCACTTGAGATGCGTGATACGGCGCTGGCATATCTTGATGTGCCTGATCAACGATTTCTTTTAAACTCTGACCATGAAATACTTCCCATACTGTATCCATATTATTTTCTTCCTTTCGTGTTCCAGATTTTCTGGAACAGTGTTCCAAGTTTGTTCCAGAAAATTATTGCTGTATCCCTTGTGGCTCTAGTGTTGTTCCAGATGTTCCAGAAAATATCCAATTTTTCTAACTTTTTTGTAGCCCGCTAGCTCACGGATAATTAAATGTCTTTATTTTTTTATTTCCAAATATCCAAAATTTTCTGGAACTTCTGGAACAAGGGCTTGCTATCCGCGCCGCTAAGGCATTTGTGTGTTCCAAAAACGATTTATTTTCTGGAACAGTGTTCCAAAAAAACTGGAACAAGGGGCGACTACTCGTTAAATTGATCATTTATAAGCGAACCCGTTAGATGTAAGCCAATGAATCGCTGAACATTTCCACCGTCGCTGTTAAAGCCCCTTCGGCTTCGATCTTTAGAAACGTGGTAGGCAGCTAGTTTTTTCGCGATCGCTTGTGTGCTGGTTTTATCAGTGTAGTTGTTCATTTGACAAAAGCGCTTATATTCAGCTGTTACAACAGTGGTTGCTTCACCGCGATCATCTTTTGTATCGATAGTGGCGTATTCGTCAAGGAATTCTTTAAAGTGATCGTTTGCGTCCAGCCACTCTTGGCTTGCGTTTACTACCGAATCATGTTTTGTCAGGCCACCGCTTTTAAGCGCCTTGGCAAACATATGCATGCATTTCATAGCGAAGCGTGGAGTTTCTTCGTCCATCTTGGCATCGTCAAACTGATCCCACCAGTGTGTGTGTCGGGTGTCACCGTTAATCATCTTGATCACGATCACCCGATCAGCAAAACCGCTGCTATGGTCACTGAATGCGGGCATTTCATTGGCACTGAACAGTAGCTTGGCATAATTCATGAACTTAAAGTTCTGAATGCCTTTAAACTCGGCTGGAATATAATCCCCACCAGTTAGTGACTTAATCGCGGCTGTGCTCTTGAGGTAATCTGACCCGACGTCTGCCACGATATTTGCTTCCTTGCCGTATAGGTTGGCTGTTTCAAAACGACGGTCACCATTGGCAAGGTCTGCTGGTTTTGATGCTGACACATTGTCACGCCCGATGAGGTTAGTAATTCTGCGAATAAGTGTGCTTTTGCCTTCACCGCCGGTACCATACAACCACAGGAATGCTTGGAATGGACGGTAAGACCGATAGAACATATAACCGATGAATTCCTCAAATGTGATCGCGGCATCGCCCATCATAGCTGCAAGCAGTCGTTCAGTCTCTGGACAATCGTCCCTATCTGGATCGACCGCGTATTCATGGGCGTTCAGCATGTAATTGTCAGCGCTACTTTCCTGCATCTTATTGGTCAGTATGCTGTATGTGCCGTTAGTGAATGCAACTAGTTCTGGATGTGGGTTCTCATCAAATGGTGATCGCTTACCATAGTCCTCGTTGTAGCTGATGCGCTGCAAGAATCGTCTGGCGCCTGTAATATCACTCTCACGATACAGTCCCCATTTGAGCATCTCTTTGGTGGTTCGGCTCTCGGTGGTCTTAGTGAACTCACCCTTGCCAAATGTGCGCCACGTCCCTTTACTGGGCTCATATATCGCGCCTTCACTCAACCCGGGAAAACTCTCTACTCGTGTTTTATCCATGAAGTGGTAGCCGTAGGTGAGAAAGTCCACCTTGATATTCCGATGAATGGTTACGTTTTGGGGATCGTCTTCATCGCGCTGCTCGGCTTGAAACCAAACTCTTAACCAGTTCGGTAACTTGGCAGCAAGCTGTTTGTTATATGCCCGAATACCTTTCTCGGTCTTATCTTGAGGCTCTGGATACTTGTTCACGTCAAATGGTTCTAATGTGCTTTTAGAGATCACCTTGAGCCGGGTAAACTCTGGCGACTTGTTTAGTTCTTCCTTTAAGCTGTCCGTACGCTTCACCCCCTAACTTCGACGCGCGATTTCGCGCTTGCTGATTGAATTGATGATTTTGACTAGCTCGCCATTAGGCAAGGGAGGCCGAACGTAGCACTGATTGACAGTTTGAATGAGATCGGCACATTTATCTGGATCGGCGCCAGAACGGAAGACTGAACCAGCAATGCTTGCCATCCACTGGTTACGGTTCCCCTCGTCTGTGCCATCTACCAGACGATTAATAAAATGTCCAAACCATGAATCTGCGCTGCTGTAATAATTACTCATGTTAGGGTGGCGCTGACGTTGGATTTCATCTAGTAACCACTGAGGTGCTGGGGCTATCTTGGTGATCTTGTGCCCTTTGAGTGGTTGATACATGCCGTTCTCGCGAATGCTAGGGAAAACTGGTACACCAGTCGCAATATAGTCAAGTCCGGTTTTCTCGCCATTTTTAGAGAACAAATCCGATCGACTGGTTAGCTTCAATTCTTTGGGATAGGTGAAGAAAATATGAAGTCCACCGTTTGGCGTTGTTTCTATATAGGTAGATGGAATTTGGCCAGCACGACCATCAGCGCACAATTTAGCCAACGTCTCATTGCCATTAGCCTCGCTTTTATGCCCCATATCAATGTCAAACACCAGCACGCCATCAAGCCCCAAGCCAATATTGTAGTTAGGATGTTCACCCCACCATTTCTTGGCCTGTTCTGGGTCTTTGGTGGCATCTTTGTACCCATGTGAACCAGCAAGTGGTGTTCGTGTCTCTGGCGCAAGGGGATAGACTGCAAAACCGTGTTGCTGATAACCAAGCGCCATTTTAAGAACGTCGACCATCGGCAGCATCTCCCTCCATAAGTAGACGGCGAGCATCAATAATCATGTCAGCAACTGTGTCGGCCAGTGCTGATTGCTGTTCATTATTGATCTGATGTCGCAAGACATTCACCATTGCACTTGTATCGCTCAAAAGTGCCTGTGCGGTTGTATAATAATCTTTCTTCATCATTTGTTTACCTCATCAATCGTTGCCAAGCTGCTATCAACGTATTCTTGAATTGCTTTCAGTAGCGCCATCCATGTATAAAATGAGCGATCCATACCGTATGCCAAGATTGCAGCATTTTTTTCATTACGATTGCTTTGATATGAAACGACAGAGCCTTCCATAATGTCGAATTCATCACTAAGGGCTTCTAAAAGTCCTTTTGCAGTGCTGAGGTTCCAAGACGCCTCACCTAAATCAGGCGCTTTGGTGCTGTTTGAAACATTTTTTATCATAATTGCCTCCATTTTCCTTGACAAAGTAACCAATTCGAGGCAAGCTAAAAGTCGATATAGATTTTTTCGCTTGTCTTCTTCTCGCCTTGAGGTGCCACTCTTGGCGATTTTTTTGTGGCCTCAATTAGTGAACGTTTTTCGGCTTTTTGAGCTTGCCAATACCGATCACAATCAGCGTCAGCCTTTACAAACTGTGGCCACGTCCATCCGTACTTGCTATTTATCATTTTTGCCATGGTCATAGTCCTCTCTAAACTGTAGAAACGCTCTCAGCACGCCACCGTTCATGAAAACCATCAGCATGACGGGGATAACTGTCGGATGAATAAATATCCACGTAATAAGGCTAGTCATCGGCATCATCCTCCTTGATATGGTTAAGGACGATCCGAGCATTTTGCTTGTCTGTTTCGGACGTAGCCGGATCGTTCAATAAAAGTATGGATTCGCTACGTAATACAAAGGCATCAGCGTACCAGCCTTCGTCAGTCTTCATGAAATGATCGTCTGAGTATTTCTGAAGATTAGGATAAAGCTCCTTTAACTCTGCTAGGCTTTCCGGCTCATTACACTTGATAAAACCATTGTCCAATGCGTATTGTGTAGGAACACCGTTTTCGTCAATTAAGTTGGTCTCGACCATGGTGCGATATACCTCATCCTTACCAGCCGTTACGCCTTCAGATTTCAAACCCTCATAGAATTGCTCCACGATTGACGGATAAACTACTTTCATATATTTTCCTCTCTGGCTTTATGTGCCTGTCATAAGTTGCTTACAATTTTCCGCCTGCCCAGCGTGATTACTTGCCGTGGTTATTCATGTAATCGTCTATGTCTGCGGTATTGATCCGCTTAACGCCACCAACCACTTGCATCGGCAAACCTTTTCTAGTCCAAGACAACAGTGTGTTACGAGCCACACCGGCATAAACCGCTGCTTGACCGATGTTCAGCTTTTTAGGCTCATCATGTTGTGGTGCAAGCTTACTAACCGCTTGGATCACTTCCTGATGAATACGATCTTGTAGTTGCTTGTCGAAGTCCTCGGACAACAATAGTTCTGCTTTCATTGAAGCCATATCATTTCACCTCCACGGCAACAAGTTGTTGCTTTGATATCTATAGCTTATTGCAACATTATGTTGCTGTCAACAATTAGTTGCAACTTTGTGCAAAAAAATTTATGATAACGAGGAAGAGAGGTGGCAATTAGATGCAAAATAACATTTTGAAAGCCAGAAAAGACAAAGGCTTATCTCAAGCTGATCTCGCTAAAAGGATCGGGGTTACACGTCAATCAATAAGCCTTTATGAGAACAATAGCCGAGAGCCCAAAATCGACACTTGGCAAAAATTGTCGAATGTTTTAGGAGTTTCAATACCATATCTCCAAGGGATATCGAGTGATCCAACCGCAATTGATGAAACCATCGCACATACGATGACTAATCGAGAACTAAAAAAAATTATTGATGACTTTGAACATGGAAATAAAACTCCAGAAGATGCAGAAAAAGTATTATCTGCTATCAAAAAGTCCATGAGCACCACTGAATCCGTAAATCAAATGCGCCAGCGCGCCATGAATCAGTTAGTTAATAGTATTGAAAACCTCGATTTAGAAAAGATGGATACTTTTGAGATGTTGACCATCAATGATGCAATTCAGCTCTGTATTGCTTTCTACAATGGTTTTCATTCAGATAGGGGTCTGTCGGCATCATTTGGTGCTTTGTTAAGTGGATTACGTTCAATCGTTAAGAACGATGGGCAAGTCGACTACGTCAAGTCTGAATTCATGAGTTCTTTTGAACAGCTTCTAGATGCAGTAACAGCAAAACACGCTTAATTTCTATATCTAATATCATGGCCGAAAAATCGGCCGCCACCTTTTCGCCATTTTCGGCGAAAACTCTCCAATCTAACACCGCCTGCCCAGCGTGACGGATAGGAGAAGAATATGGCAATTAAAAAAGTAAAGCTTAAGTCTGGTGCAGTTCGCTACCGCGTAACGGTCAATGCTGGGCTTGTTGCTGGAAAACGCAAGAATATTGTTCGCAATGTTCAAAGCATGCAAAAAGCACGTCTACTAGAGTCAGAACTCAAGCTAGACGTGGCCAATGGTTTATATGATGAAAACGACACTACCCCACCGGTTCAGACCTTTAGTGATTTGTACAATCAGTGGTGGCCGATCTATGTTCAAACTGTGGAAGGAAGTACAGCCTATAAGACTAAGCAGCTTTTCAATAACCACTTGATCCCTATGTTTGGTTCTAAAACTCTCACCGCGATAAAAACCGGCAGCATTCAAAGTGCTGTCAGTCAGTGGCGAGAAACAACCACCAAGGCATACAAGGAACGTTTCATTTATTTGAAAAAGATACTCTCATTTGCTGTTAAGATGCAGTACATCGAAAAGAACCCCGCAGACGGTGTCGAATTGCCACGCGGGGTAGGATCTGGAAAGTCACCAGTTTACTGGGATAACAAGCAAGTCGCCCGATTCCTAACTTGCATTGATCCTAATAACGATCCAGAAAAGTACACAATGTTTCTGCTGATGGTTAGCACCGGTATCAGGCGTGAAGAACTATGCGCCCTGAACGTATCAGATGTTAATTTCAAAACTTCCACACTGTCAATCAATAAAGCCTATGCAACTGGTCTGAATGGTAAGGAATCAATTAAAGGCACCAAGTCAACCGCGGGTATGCGCACAATACCATTAACCCCGAAAGTGGCAATACAGCTTAAAAAGTGGATAGCATTACTTGACACAAGCAAGATTATCAGCATTCGAGATGATCGGCCACTGTTCCCATCTCCACAACACTTTGAAAAACGCTTAGGCATTAACAGGCCTAACAAGTGGCTGAAAGATATTATTGAAGCAAACCACCTTACACCTCGCATCACATTGCACGGTCTGCGTAAGTCTTTTGTAACGAATATGATTCGCAGCGGTGTTGATGTTTCAACTGTACAGCGGCTTGCCGGTCACTCTACGCCCGATGTGACGCTTCGCATATATGCTGGCATGAATCAGTCGGATGCTCGAGAAGGCATCGACAAGTTAGCAGAATATATGGAACAGGTAACATTTTAGGTAACATTTGGAGTAAGGCCACCGCACGAATGCTGTTATATCAGCGGTTAAGGCTAATGCAGTTGGAGACTCCTCACCTCCATTATTAAGCTTTTAGATACTTTTCGTTAGTCCCGAAATGCTGTTAAATCAGCATTTCGGGGCTTTTTATTTTCGGGTGTTTGGGGTTGTTTTTGAAGTGAAGTGCACAAAAGAGACCTCCCATCCAAAAAATGAGCAAGTAGAAAGTCTTTTTGTTGTACAAAAAAACACCCTGATCGACCAATCAGTGTGCTGCAATTCAAGTCATATTCGGTTTTTGCTGGACCCGCCCAGTATTCTGTGATTGCCGGCTGAGTTTAACATCATCCTCGCAGTGGACTTATTATTACTTAATAACCCGGATCGATTTTATCTCATGCCCATACACAAGGTAAAGTGACGGATCATTGTCTAATCTAATATTGTAACTCTCTCCGTCCTCATCGTCATACTCGCTTGTATAAGCCGTCACCTTAGCATGAGACCATTTATCCAAAGTAACAGCACCCGTGGAATCCTTGAACTCAATAGCAACGATACGCCCAACAAGATTTGGTTTCAATTTCACCTAAGCTCATCCCCTTATATGGCACAACATACATCAGCCCAAAACCAACGTGTTGAGATTAGCCCCAAGCCGCTCCCCACTTTTCAGGAAATTCTTTTTTTCCAAACAACTCGCTAATGAACTTCGAGCATGTCCTAAGCAGCTCGAGAGGACGACAGAATCCATTTCTGGTTTAGAAATAAAAATGATGTCGCCAGAATTACGATTCATTTCTACAATGCCGCCTTTTTTTCGATCGTCTTCTGGATAAAAACTATATGATACTGTGTCGGGTGTAACAGCCAATAAAAACATTGTCAGCATTACTCTACCCATTCTCCTATTTGAAATTCATTAGCACTTTTTGACAGCCATGAGCGGTGCCCGTGATAACGAGCCAAGTTTAACGTCACCGCCTCGATGGACGCTTTAGTTATTCAATAACTTTAATAGACTTGATTTCATTTGCATCAACGCCAATAAATTGCCCCATCAGACGACCCACAGAAGGAATAATCGTCATATAAGGCAACCCATCGTCAGTTTCATCTGCATCAATTGCGTCCGTGACCTTTTCCTGAAGCTCGTAACCGCCAACAGAAGACACCTGAGTTTGTTTCCCAAACTATTCTAAATAACTCTTTATTTTGTTCTTAACCCTTTCAGTATGGTGTGCTTGCCAGCTAAGCTTAACATTATTCTCCGCAGTGAACGCGTTAATTATTTGACAATGTCAATAGATTTAATCTCATCCCCATACACGACATAACTAGTCGGATCGTTATCAAGACTAACTTCGATGTTCTCACCGTTATCGTCATCCAACTCACTCGTGTAGTAGGTCACTAAAGCGTGGCTCCACTTTTCAGGTGTAACAACAGCCTCATGGTCTTTAAAAACGATTCTTACTCGCTTACCTCTAAGATTCTTTGTGAGTTTCATCTTTTGTAACCTCCCCAAGGAACGACGTGGGTTCGCTTCCTCTTACCAGACTCGAGCTTTTCAAGCGCATAATAATTACGCTGAAGGCGCTGCTACTTTTCAGATTTATTATACTTGATCTCCTTGAAAACCGATATTGATTTCGTCAGACCATCTTTAATTAGCTTGGTATACTTAGTGAGTTCTTCACGATTGTTTTTAAAGTTTTTCTTGTGTGCCCATGCTTTATCAAACTCACACCAAAATCAGCAGCATCCTCGAGCTAAAAATCACCTCAGATTAGCCGTGTTTTGGTAAAATAGTAAAGCCAATTCAAAAATTTATAACGTATCCACATTAACGCGTTCGTAGTCGCAGAAACCGGGCTGGCGAACGCTCAGGAGGGAACAACTATGAATCATGAAGTTACCACCTTAATCAGCATTCTCGAATCGGCCGGTTTTTCGCACGACGAACTTGCCGGCACGCTCGCCGAACTGAATGATGCCGTTAATAACGGTCAGGCAACATCCATTCAACTTGTGAGTCCGGGTGCAGCGGCACGCTATATCAAACGAATCAACGATGAAACCATTTTCCAAGCCCGATTCCGTCATAGCGATGAACCGGACCTGCTTAATAATGAATCAAGTGACGAACGGATTGAAAATCCCAATCAGGATTCGTGCATTGTAATCAGCTACGACCCAGCCCAACATTAGAAAGGAGGCGCGCATGAAGAAGATCGAGCATCGACCGATTGCAATCGTCACGATCATCGCCGGCAGTCTCGGCGTTGTCGCCAGTGGCATGAGTCTTGTCTCTGGCATTCTGCTGTTGACCAAGCGTCGCCGATCGTAAGTCAATCAAAAAAGCAAAACACCTGCCGTTGCAACTTGCCCTTAAATTTAGGAACAAGTCACGACTGCAGGTGTTTTTTAATATTCAACAGTCTTCATGCGCTAAAATTATTCAGACGTGGCCAACTTTCTCCTTGCCTTCTTCTTCACGCCGCCGATTAATGGCTCTTATATTGGTGACCCCGTCAAACGTCAACAAGGCAGACTGGTAGTCACCAATGAGTTGGGCTTGCTCGCGGTTGGCACCGTTAAACTGAATTGGTAAGCGGACGCCGACCCGCTGAAGGACATCACCGGAAATCGGGCCGGTGTGACCATTCACCCAATAACGGCGATTCGGTTGGGCTAACGGTATTTTCATATATTGCACTGTCCGGCTGTCGGCATCGGCAAGGACGCGGAAGAACCCTAAAACCAGTCGCTTGCGAGCGTGATCACTTAACAACCACGCCACCTGATTCTGGCCATTGGATTGACGCGGCAACAATAAGCTGAAGTCGCCATTTAGAACGAGCGGTTGCAGGTCGTGATAATAGGAAATCTGATCTTTTATCGTTGCCAGTTCTTTTGGTGTTAGTTTGGTTAAGTCGAGTTCATAGCCTAAAATGCCAAAAGCTGCAACACGAAAACGGGTTGCCAATGGCGTTGTCCGTCCGACTTGTTCATTCGGCACGGCCGTAACGTGATTGCTCATGCAACTTAACGGATAAGCAAGCGCCGTTCCTGATTGGATGGCCAGCCGCTCAATGGCATCGGAATCGTCACTGGTCCAGATCTGTGGGCTATAAAAAAGAATGCCCAAGTCAAACCGTCCGCCGCCACCAGCACAACCTTCAATCAACAGCTGCGGAAATGCCGTCAACAATTTCTGATAAAGCGTATAGACGCCTTGCACATAGCGATGGAAAAATTCGCCTTGCGGATGACCGATTTTAGCCAGATAAGGCGAGTATGCCTCGGTGATACTTCGGTTCAGATCCCACTTAACGTAATCCAGATGCGTTTCGGTGATGACTTTTTGCATCTGATCGAAAATATTGTTGACGACCGCCGGATTGCTGAAGTCGAGCACATACTGATTGCGGGTAATCGAGAAGCGTCCGCGTTTTGGCCGGACAACCCAATTTGGGTGCTTTTGGAAGAATTGCGACCGCGGGGATACCATTTCCGGTTCAAACCACAGACCGAACTGCAATCCGAGGTCGTGAATCTCCTGCGCAAAATGGCCAAGCCCGTCCGGAAACTTGTGCTTGTTGGTAAACCAATCACCAAGTGAACTCAGATCGTTATCACGCGTCCCAAACCAGCCATCATCAAGGACAAAACAGTCCACTCCGACTTGACGCCCGAGTTTGGCTAAGCGCAACAGCTTTTGTTCATTCAAGTCAAAATAGGTCGCTTCCCAGCTGTTTAATACCACTGGACGCGTTTTTTGGCGCCATTGCGGATCAATAATATGCCGCGCTACAAACCGCTGATTGATTTGTGCTAGTCCGGCAAGCCCGCCGGAACTGAAACTAAAAACTGCTTCAGGCGTGGTAAAACTGGTCTTCGGATCCAAACGCCAACTAAAAGATGCCGGATGAATACCGATTAGTAGCCGCGTCTGATCCCACTCGTTGACCTCGATGCTATCCAAGAAATTGCTGGAATAAATCAAGTTGGCGCCATAAGTGTCACCACTGGTAAACGACCGATTGACAGCATGTAAGGCCACAAAAGGATTCTGTTCATGACTGGAAGCTCCGCGTAACGACTCGACCGAAAATGTACCTTGGGTTAGTGGTTGAGTTTGAATATGCCGCTCTTTTGCCCAATTACCAGATAAATGCACAACATCAAATCGACCCTGTGGTAGATTCAAGACCCCACTCAGCATCCGTTGAATCATGACCGGTTCAGAGCCTTGGTTGGTCAAAGTCGCAGCCCGAATCACCGCCGCACTGTCGGAAAAGATGGTATATTGCAACGTCAGTAACAACTGTGCCGTTTCGTCTTCCAGATGAATCGTCAAAACATCAGTCAAAGCCGGGTTACCAAAGCTGGTCGGATGATGCAGATCACGCATTTTCGTGTGACTGATACGATAATCTTTGAATACAAAATTCGGATACACCGGCGCATCATCCTGAGTCACGCTTAAGCTGCCTTGCCGAAAATCGCCCGTGCCGTAAACCGGATACTCCTGCTGGGCATCACCCAAAGCAAATGGCTGGTCATTAGAAAAGTTAGCCATCCAGGCATACGGACTGGAACCTTGGGACAAATAATCTAAGTCCGTATCTGTCAATGAAAGTCGCGGCCCAAAATAAAGGTGACCAAGCTGCCCATTTGGCAACAGCGAACACAGGTAACTGATTTTCTGATTGTATAAATGAAAGGCATGATCGTGAATAACGTCGATCAATTGAGATCCTCCTTTGATTTTGTTCATTACCTTCGTTATAGCATAGAATGAGTGCAAATGTTGTTTTCTGAAAAAGCAATTATGAATTTTCCAAACCAGCACCAGACACTTGCCGGCGAATATTTTCGCTTAAATAGCAAGATGTTTACAATCGTAGAAATAACACCAGTCGCCTCATCACAAAAGCCGGAAACTGTTTTCAGAATTTTGAAAACAGCTCCCGGCTTCTGTTTATTTTTGCGGATCCCAGCCCGCAATATCTTTTGTTGAAAAAGTATACGTCAGCTTTCGATGATAGGCCGCTTCATATGCCCGACATTTTTGCCGGTAATCACGTTCCATCATTTGAAAACTGTTGTCGCGAACCGATAGTTTGGGATCGGGATAAATGGGATCAAGAACGTGAAGAATGTAGCGAACTTCCCGCAGTTGTTGATTTTCCCGAGCTGGCAGATCACGAATTTCCGTGAAACAGGAAATAATCGGCACATTCGCAGCTGCCGCGTAAAAATAAGCGCCGCGCTTTGGTGGCCGCGGTTTTCGGTAATTAAACCACATTTCCTGTTCTGGATAAATCAGAACCCAATGATTCCCGTTAAACGCCGCCGTCAGCATTTGCAAAAACGGCCCATTCAAAAAACTTGGTCGCCCGGATAACGGAATCGTGTCATCATAGTTCATGACAAATCCCAACAACCCCTTCATGGCCAAGTTCGTATCCTGACTCACGATATACATCCGATGACGGCCCGCCAATCGAACCGCTTTACGTACCGCCATATTTTCAAAAGGACTGAAGTGGTTGCTGGTAATGACTCCGCCGCTTTTAATGGACCGAATCTTGTCAATGCCAACAACGTCGACATCTTTCGTCACCCGCAACGCATAAGCATTCACCATGAGGCGGCAAATCAATGTTTTGAGCCGAAACGACCACGCCCGCCGCTGATGGAGGTAGCGGTTGATAATCGCCGTTTCTTCTGATTCAGAAAAAGTCGGATCATGCTGTTCGACTTTGACGTTGAACGTTTTGGCAGTAACCGCTCGGCGAATGTTGTCAATCACCGCCGCCCGATCCGGTCCGACAAACTTCCCCGATTTCATAGCGCCACCTGTTCACCGTGATTGACGGCATTTAAAACGGTGTTACTTGTATGACAAGCTTGAACTGCCGTCTCCAACATACCGGCCATACTATCACGATCGGCTTGCTGATCAGCGGGGGTAAACGCCGCTAACTGCTGTTTCAAATCCTTTTCAAAGCCGGAAGCCGGCGCATAATGCCAAAACCGATCGCTTAGCTTGGCATTTTGATAGTGCCACGGCTTACCAAAAAGATTATAGTGAATCAGCTTACCACCAGGTTCTGCAGCGGTCGGCACGCCAGTTTGCATGTTCCAGACTTTCGGCAAGTACTTGATCCGATGCTGGGCAATGACGTTAATGTAATCCTGATCAGCCGCAATCATCGTAAAATGATACGTTTTCAGCAAATGCAGGAAACGGCTTGAAAAGTGTTCCTTTCGCAACTGAGCCAGATTCATCAATAATACACCAGAATTAATATATTCGCCTGGTTGAACGCCAAAATCACGCTGGATGTATTCGATCGTCTCCGGATAAGTCATCATCACCGGATCAGCCACCCCGGCAAATAAATGATCGCCCATATCCGTTGCAAATAAGGCAGTTAGATCCCCATCCGCCACCGTATCTGCATCGATATAAATAGCTTTATCATATTGCGGAAACATATCGGCAATGAACAACCGAAAATAAATTGTCAATGTGACATAATCACCGCGTAACTTATTTGTGTCGCCACTAATTTGTTTGGTCACTGCATCCATCGCAATGAACCGGATCTTAAAGTGCGGTGCTGCCAATGCCGCCAGTCGCTTTTGGTTCTCCGCCAATAAGCCGCTGTTAAGAATATTGATCTCAAAATCAACTTGGGGATTTTTATTGGCCCGAATCGAGGTTAGCGCAACGGCCAGACAAGGGACATACCCATCATCTACCGAAAAGAAAATTGGAACTGTGGTCGTATTGGTCATTCAAGACACTTCTTTCAATTTAGGTGCGAGATGGCGGTAGTCTTCCAACAAATCATCATATTCATGTAAACCTAGCTGCTGATGCACGGCCTGAATCTGCCAAGGCTTGACGGTGATAATCCGAAACCACGGCCAGAAACGAAAAAAAGTCGTGAAATGTTGAAAGACGGTATCCGGTTTAAGCTGATGCTGCTCGTTATATTTTTGCGGCATGATTCGTTTAAATTTGGCCTTTATGTTCAAAGCACTTTGATCCGGCATGAACAGCCAGCGATGCCGAACCAGCCGCCGACACCGAACCAACAAACCATCTTCCCGAATATGGGCAAGATTCATCAACAGCACGCCGGAATTAAGATAATCGAACCAGGCAAGCCGATGATGAAACCACCATTTGCCATAATGATCTAGGACACCGGCAATATCAATATCCGTCATTGATTGATTGTAAAACGCATCAAACGGGCGACGGCAAATCACATCCGTATCCAGATACAACACGCGGTTAGGCAATTCCGGTACCAAATCGGCATACAGCCGGAGCATACAGTAAGGCGTAAACATCGTGCCCATGTTAGCACGCGGTGGATTAGCCAAGAACTGGTCCGTGATGTCAATCCGCGTCAGTTGATGAGCCGGATTCTGTGCCTGCATCAGCTTCGCCATCCGCTCAGCTGTGGCGGCGGAAAAGGATTGATAGTGGTGGTTCTTGACGTTCAGCTCGGCCGTTAAAATAAAAATGTGCAACGGTTGACGAGACTGCCGCATTAACGACAACGTAGCAATCAAAACGCCATCCGTCATGTTGGCATCTCCGCAAAACAAAATATTCGTCGTCACGGACATGTCCCTTCCTTCTGCTGATACTGAATATACTCGGCATTACTTAAAGAGGCACGGGCAACCATGGTCTTTTTTACCTGACCTGCTAACGCCTCTTGCCGCAACTTGATTGGAAGCTCGCAGTCAGGCCAAAAAGGACCATCAACGTACAAAATCCGCCGTGGTTTGCGCCGCCAGTGGCGTTTTTGATACGTCATGGTGGTCACAAAAACCGGCGCATCAAGTTCGACAGGATAATGAAACGCACCGGCCTCAAATGGGCGGATGCCGGTATAATACGGCCAGACATGGGCTTCAGGATAAATCATGACAACATGCTTAGCCTGAATAAGCCGTCGAATTTCGGCATTGAAATCGCGCAGTTGATGCAAATGATGCGGAACCAAGACGCCTCCACCATAAGGTACCAAACGACCTAGAATCGGAACGCTCAAATTCGCGGCTGCGGCCAGCGTATACACCCGCCGCGATTGATTCACCCGCATCGGCGTAAAAACATCCCCAAACGGCTGGGTGTGATTGCCATAAACAAAATAGCCGCGACCGGCTGCTTGACGAAAAACCTGCCGATTGCGAACATGCAGCTTTATGCGACAGTAACCTTGGGCAAACAGCCATGATCCGCCATAAACAAGATCCGCTTTTAGTCGAAACTCACGCGTAGGCTGCCAATGATAATTAGCAGGGATGGCGGAATTTTGATTAGGAGCAGCCACAACATCATCGGTCAACCGCCGATAAGTCAAAACCTTTGCCATCAGAATCCCCTTCCTCGTTGTGCTGAGCGTGAACCGGCCCGCTTAAAAGCTCATGTAAAGTGGCCTTGGATGGCTGCGTCCAAGACCCTTAAAGCAGGCTTCTGTGACTGCAAATGCGTTTACGGAGCGCATATAAGCCACTACCATCTCAAGCCAAGAACCGCATTCGCATTATTAATAACACCAATCATAATACTTCCGCACTTCCTGAGCCATTAACAGCATAACGCGTTAGCAAAGTTAGTCAAGCCTAAATGCAAGCTCTCTGAGTGATTGCTCAATCAAAAGGGTCTGATTTATCAACTTTAAGCAGCTTCATTCAATCTCCTACTAAGTTTACGCTCATTTTTTATTGTCTTGATTCATCGATATTCGCTAGCTTTTTGCAGCGCGGCGCAATCGACGTAAGATAAAGAGCGTCACAATCCAAACGACCGCAAAAATCAGTGCCGAAAGCATTGCCCGATCGAACAGCATAATAATGGCGGTCAGGAAGAGAAAACCTAAAACAAGGTAATCCGAAACTGGATAGAATGGCATCCGAAAGCCTTCCTTATGTGGATATAACTTTTTATACCGCAAATGCGCCAACATGATCATGGCCCAGACAAACAGAAAGCTGATCGTGGCCATACTTGAAACTAACGTGAAAACCGCGCCAGGAAGGAAAAGATTCAAAACAACCGCTACCGCAATGACGGCGGTTGAAATTAAAATAGCCCGAGCCGGCACCTGCCGCCGTGACAATTTGGCCGCCCATTGCGCTGATTGACTTTTACCGGTGACCGTCAATGAGAAAAGTAGCCGACCAGTACTGAAAATAGACGAATTACATGCCGAAGCTGCGGCAGTTAACACAACAAAATTGATGATATCCGCGGCAAATGGAATACCCACATTATTGAAAACCTCAACAAAAGGACTGTTAACCGGCGAAACATGCCGCCACGGATAAATACACATGATGACAAATAGCGCGCCTACGTAAAACAACAGAATCCGCATCGGAATTTCGTTAATGGCCTCAGGAATCACTTTATGTGGATCCTTTGTCTCACTTGCCGTCAACCCGACCATTTCGATTCCGACAAAACTAAACACGACCATTTGCAGCGACATCAAGAAGCCGCCAAAGCCTTTGGGAAAAAGCCCACCATCATTGACAAGGTTGGCCAAGCTTGCATGGCCGAGCGGGGTTTTGAACCGAACAATCATCATGAAAATGCCCAGGACAATAAGACCAATAATCGCGACAATTTTGATCAATGCAAACCAGAACTCCGCTTCGCCAAAAAGCCCGACGCTAACCAAATTCAGTAACAGCAAGACAGCTAATGCAATTAAGCCCGGCAACCACTGCGGAACGTCAGGCAACCAAAACTTAATGTATAAGCCGATGGCAGTCACTTCGGCCATTGCCAGCGCAACCCAGCAAATCCAGTAAGTCCAGCCTGTGACCCAGCCGGCATCTTTACCCAAATACTTGGTAATAAAGTCAATAAATGTATGCGAATCCACATCAGACATCAATAACTCGCCCAATGCCCGCATCAACAAGAAACAGATGCCACCAGTTATTAAATAAGCAAACAAAATCGAAGGACCGGCCGAGTGAATAGATTGACCGGAACCCAGAAACAAACCAGTTCCAATGGTGCCCCCAATCGCAATCAGTTGAACATGGCGACTTTTCAAATTCCGTGCGAGTTCAGGTTGATCATCTTTTTCGGCTGGCATGCGCTTCCTCCTTAAATATAAATGATCCGAGTCAGCTAAGAAGACAGTAAAAAACCGACTTCTTAACCAAATGTTTTTGATTCGACAAATTTAAAAGTTTGGATGTTAAATTCGAATATGACAATACGACCGCTGTTATGTCATTGTACACGGCAACAAATACTGACAGGTGCTTTCAACCAGTTCATCACAGCAATATCATGTCATTATCAGGAATGGTACATATCGTTTAACGAATGTCCGTATTAGAAAAATTATACACCATTTTCAGAAAACCCCAAACCAACCACTAATCGACAATCTTAATTTGTTCGGGCGTCATTTTATCTACCAGGAAGCTTTGAAGGGTTTGCGGTGCTTGGCGGAAATGCAATCTTAAGACAGTCACCTGCCCCATTTGCGCTAATAAAAGCGTCCCGGTGCCTTGTGCCTGCAAAACAAGCCCACTCAGATTTTGATACATCCGAATACTGCCCAAACCGCCAATAATAGCAGGATCCGCCAAGCCTTTTTGCCAGCTTGCAAAGCAAAGAAACATGACCACGATGAATCCACCGCTGACCAAATCGTCAAAATGGCGACTTTGTTGCAACGTTAAAACCAGACTAAAAGCGGCGATCGCCAGATAAAAAATGATCCGCCAGACTTTTGGCGTTGCACGGATCCGCACATGCACAATATCAAAAATGGTGACACCGACCGAAACAATAGCAATTAAAACATACGCAATACTTAATAACGACATAAAGGCCCTCCTGTTGGTGATAACTTATTCTAACCGATTGCGCGTAAAAAAGCAGGAACCCACTCGCAGAGCGTGAGCAGGCCCGGTTAGAAACCGGAGTGTAAGTGGTCTCAGGCGTGATGGCCCGGTCTTGGCCATTGCGTCTGAGGTCCTTACACGCAGGTTTCTGGGCCTGCGAACGCGTTTTGAGGCAGCAAAGAAACCCAAACAGGCACTGGAGACGCGTTGCTAAGTCTCCAGTGCCTGTTTGGTTTCATGAAATATGACAGTGTTTCTGTGTGGATGTGCCCCACCGAAGCAAAAGCCGCTGACGCTAACGCTTCTGATACAACGTTATCTACAACACAATATTGGCTGCAGCCCAGTCCTTGACCTTAGCAATGAAGGATGCAAACGCGTCGCGATCGTTGAGGTCCGGAAACTGTCCAAGTAAGACCTGCTTAGCGCGTTTGACGTCAGGACTTGGTTTCTGCAAAATCAATAGGCTCTTTTCCGCATTCTTATCAGCAAAAAAGTCATCCGGCAAGTTTAACAAGCCCTGAAAATACATGGCCTTTGCCAGCCATTTGGTTAAGCCTTCTGCCTCTTTAGAGCGAAACACCTGACTAGGCACATAAAACAAGCCTAATCCGCCCGGCTTCAGGACGTTCATGCTTTGCTCAATTAACAGGTGATGCGCATAAGAATGGCCTTTTTTGGTGGCAGTCGCAAACTTTTTAGCGCGTTCATCAATCGGGTAATAGCCCACTGGCAAATCTGAAACCACCACGTCAGCATCTTTAAACAAAAGATTGTCCAAAGCATCTTGATGAAATAAATCAACGTCTAAGTGTTGAAGACTGCTACTCATTCCTGCTACTGCCAGCAACGCCTCATCATTATCAACGCCAAAGCCTTTGACTTCGACATTCCAGGCCTTGTGAAGCTGATTCATGACCGCAAACAACAAATTTCCGGTGCCAACAGCCAAATCAGCAACCCGCAGTTGATCAGGATGTTGTTGAATAAAGATGGTGATCATAAACGTCGCAAGACTAGCCATTGCGTCCGGCGTTATTTGTTTGTTCGGCTCAATCCCATCGACTTTAATAGCTTTCACCAAAACCAACTGTAACGCCTGACGAATTTCTTCCGGCTCATAGGTAGCCAGCTTAATTTGATCAAACAGCGCGGTTAGCTTCTTTTTTGCCTCATCATTAGGCAAACCATCTTCCTGCATCACCTCACCTGAGTCAAGATCCTCTCCGGCCTCGGTAATCGCCGCAATAAAGGATGTTTTCAACTGTTGATTCAAGATCGTCGTGCTGTCATCTAAAACATGGTAAAGCTTTTCAAGATGTTCGTTTGCCAAACCAGTGCCTCCTCGTTACTCTGTCAGTCAACGCGCGCCCTCACAGGATATTTTTCATGACCTTGGCTGACGCCTTGTCTACCAGTGTACTGATTGGCAAAAGCTTATTCAAGCATCTCTGCCTTGGAACCCTGAGTTTCTGTCGACTTTGTCTGAGGCGGCTGAATTTCCGTGAACGGTGCTCCTTCAACTGTTGTCGAGCTTGATTCCACAGCACCACTGGTTGAAGAGCCTTGATTGTTAGATACATTTTCTGAAGTTTGTTTGTCGGCTTCCTTTTGCTGTCGCCAGCGCGAATAAGTGGTCTCAAATTGCGCCTTTTCAACTTTCAAGATCACGCGATATCGCTGTTGCCACGATTTAAATTGCTCAAACAGACCAACCGTCAGCGATAAGAAAATGCCAAATAAAATTAACGTGTTAATTAACACACTTCCTCGCAGCTTCATGGTTCCAAAAACACCCCGCCTTCGAAAGGTTGCGCTGATTTTAGTCGTAAGACATATAAAAAGCCTTGCGAAGTTGCTTGGAATTTAGCTGCTTTAAGCTGCATGAATAAAGGAACATGTCCATCCTGATTTGGTCTAGAACGAATCATACCTTCATTGCCACGTTTAGCATAAAACTCAAACTCGTACGTTTTGCTTTTGGAACCGTCCTGCCCTTCAAGCTTTACACGACTTTCCTTCAGCTCTACCATTTTCATTTTATGAGTACGGACATCAGCCTGTAGATCCTGTTCCGCTTGTAGGGCATGAATTAAATACTGATCCTGCTGGGTAAAACGTTGAATACCGGCTAAAAGTGGTTGCCAAAATAGCATCACGATCATCATCAACCCCAATCCGACAACCACTTCAATCAAGCTAAAGGCTCTAAGGTTTAAAGGAAAAAGTCCGAGTTTTTTGGTCGGCATAAACACTGACCTCCTTCGCACGCACCTCGACTTGCCAAACATTGGGTCCCACCCTCACTTTCGTTTTTCCACCAGGTGGGGGTAATCGGACCAAGGCAACGCGGGCAGCATAATAAGCTGTAGTTTCTTCCCGAGCAGGAACCACAAGTTTTTGATACGTCCGCATTAATAAGGTCAGCCAACTAGCTGCAATCAAGACCACCGCCAGGGCAGCGAGGTGCTCAACTAGCAAAACAGCGCTCAGTTTTTTTTGAATACCGCTCGCCCCCATCCTAATTGAAAGCTTACAACCCAGAATTTCCCCTTAGCGTACTGAAAATTCAACGAACGAGCCTTCCCAATTTTTGCTCTTGGGTTAACAATCAACGTCGAGTAGCCGTCAAAAGTTAAAGAAGGTGGTAATTTCAATATACGAAATGTCCCATTTATCGTTGAAAACTCGACCTGCTTTTTAGAACCATTCACATACATGTTGCCATTAACGGTGTCACCCCTTGCTTTCATTTTCAACATTTCCCACTCTTCAACCACTGTTTCCATAAACTCCCGCTCCTGCCGATGCGTCAGGGCCCCTCGTCCAACCGGCACCGCTACCAAAGCTAATGCCGTCAAAATAAACATCACCGCAACGACCTCAATCATGGTAAAGCCGCTTAACCGTTTCATTTAGTGAATTTTGGCGGTGAACCGGATGTTAGTTTATAACCGCCTTTCTTAAGCGCATCAGCCTGACTTTGCGAAATCACGTCTTTTTTGACCAATTGATCAGGGGAGCTAAAATCAACGCCACCTTGATCAGGCTCGTTGTAAGTCATTTCCAACTGAGTATTGACGGTCGCAACCGTGGCCTTCAAATTTTGCGTATCGACGCGTTTCATCTGTCCTTGAATCGTCAGAACCAAGGCCAACGTTAACAAAATAATCACACCTAAGGCTGCTACGACTTCGATGAGCGTGAACGCCCGTAACTTTTTCCGTCGCATGTTCAAACACCTCCTAATGATTGGTAGAGTGGCAATAAGATCTGCAAATAAACCAGTAAAATCTCGCCGCCGATTAACAAAAACAAAAGCGGTTGGATCAAATTAACAAATTTCTCCAATTGGCGCTGCAAATTAAAAAATAGTTGCTCTCCGAATAGTTTGAGGCCTTCCGCCACCAGGTGCCGTGACTGTCCCATCGTTAATAAACGCGCCACTTCATCTGGGACAAAAGGTTCCTGAAGTGCCTCGGTTAATTCTTGCCCTCGTTGAACTTTCGCCTGAATCCGACTACCTAAATTTCCAAGTGGTCCTTCCAAAGTTGCTAAATGCCGACAAAAATCGGAAATATCAGCCCCCGCCAACAAAAATTGAGCCGCTCCGGCAGTAAATTGAAACTGATAATACATTCGCAGAACCTGCCGCATCCCCGGCACTTTTTGTAGAACCAAGAGTCGCTTAAGTGGCGTTAAGCGGCGCCAGACCAAATAAATCACCACACCAAGTCCGATCAGCACAGCAAGACCGCCTAACTGAACCGCGACTAATTCTGATCTCGGCAAAGACAAGGCCGGCAGTACGCCAAACACAACGACAACCTGTAAAACCATCAACATGGCCAATAATAGACACGGATAAACAAGCAGTTGGGTCATTTTCTGCCGATTGCGCACGCGTAAGCCAAGATAATCACATGCTACTGTTAGCGCCTTAGCCAAATCACCGTGAATCTGTGCCAACTGTAACTGTTGAAAAAGGATGGGTGCCAGCTCTTGGTGCGCCACCGCTTCTGAAAATGCAATTCCGTTAGCCAGTTCCGCTTCAATTCGTTCCCAAACAACCCGATACTTTGGCGCACTGACGCGCAAGTATGCGAAAACATCCGGCAAACTGAAACCAGCCGTGATTAACGCGGCACTCTGGCGACAAAAACGCTCTTGGGCAATTAACGGCACCTTCATGAAACCACCTCTTGTGCTTGGCTTTGCGACGAGCGTTCAAAAACAACTAGTTCTGCCACCGGATGAATCACCGGACGATAGCGCAACGCAATTGCCGCACTGGCAGTCAACGCAGCCGCAACCAACGCTTCAGATAGGCCGAAACTCGTTAACCGCAAAGGCGTATCACCGGCTGAGCGTGCGTGAACCGTCGCCAATACAATATGACCGCTAATGGCTGCTTCACAGGCGCTTTGTGCGGTTTGCCGATCACGAATTTCCCCGATCAGTAAAACATCAGGACGATGACGCAAGGCCGCCTTTAGCAGCTGAGGGTAACTCATTTCTGCTTCCGGATTCACCTGAAGCTGAAGAAATTGAGGTTGATTGATTTCAACAGGATCTTCTATCGACAACACCATTCGCGACTCAGCCAATCGCGTAGCTAATTGATAAAGTAGCGTTGTTTTACCTGATCCGGTTGGCCCGGCCAGCGTCAACATCCCGCGCCGCTGCAACAAGACGCTCATCAACCGATCCAAGAGTTGCCGAGCACCGTCTGCATCGGGAATGCCGCTGATTAACCGCACGACCAACGATTCGCGGCCGCGATAGTCCGCCACCGAACTTAATCGCAAAAATACTGACGGCGCTTCTTGATAGAAAGCACCTAGTTGAACGCGCCGATGTTCTGCCACGTTCATACCCGCCATGAATTTCAGGTAATTAATCTCCTGTTGCCCTAAGCGCGCCTCCCGTTTTGCCAGTGTCATCAGTCCTGTAGGTAGTCGAAGTCGAACAAGATACCCCTGTGCACTCGGCAAATAATAGATATCACTGGCGCCTTTTGCTAACGCACTCGTCAACAATTCATTTACTGATTGCATGCCTTTCCCCCCTACACTAAAAGAGTTCGCAATTCACGGGGAAACTCCTTTTGCAGCCGATTTTTGGGCAAAATAAAAAAGACAACGCATCTGCATTGCCTTTTCAAACATGTTCTAATAAATCAATTAGTCATCTGGCCAGTCGCCAGCTGTATAGACTTCCTGAACATCGTCATCGTCTTCCAGTTGGTCAATCATCGCTTGGAATTGTTCAACTTTGTCCTTAGGAATCGGTGTCAGGTTTTGCGGCACCATGGTTAATTCATTTTGAACGAATTTATAACCCTTTTCTTCTAACGCATCACGAACCTGCGCGAATTCTTTAGGGTCGGTATAAATTTCATAGGCTTCATCCGACGTCTGCATGTCTTCAGCGCCGGCTTCAAGTGCATCTTCCAGCATCTGATCTTCGTCAACGTCAAAATCTTCGCGGGAAATAACCAGATAGCCCTTGCGATCGAACATATAGGAAACCGCACCGGCTGCCGCCATATTGCCACCATGACGGGTAATCGCAACCCGCACAGAACTGGACGTCCGGTTGCGATTATCGGTCAACGCTTCAACTAAAATCGCAACGCCACCCGGACCATAGCCTTCATAAGTCACTTCATCATAATTAGCTGCATCGCGATCACTCGCTTTATCTAACGCCCGTTTGATGTTGTCTTTAGGCATGTTGGCAGCTTTGGCTTTGTCCATGACCAAACGGAGGGATGGGTTACCACTGGGGTCAGGACCACCTTGCTTTGCTGCCATGTATAATTCACGTGATAATTTCTGGAAAATCTTACCACGCTTAGCATCCTGAGCGTTCTTACGGCCTTGGATGTTATGCCATTTGGAATGTCCTGACATGATAAACCCTCTTTTCATAAGTATAGATGCATACGGATCGTTAAAATTATAGCAAAGAATGAACCGTTATTCAACGTCGCTTCCGCCACCACAGCCATCCCCACATCACGGTCACGGCAATGGCTGCTGCCACTGTGTCCAGCATCACATCCTGAAACAAAGGCGTCCGGCCGCCTGTCAACATCTGGTGGAATTCATCAAACGCGGCAATGCCGGTACAACTCAACGTCACCAGTGGCCAGTGAAGCCACCGATTCTTTTGATACATAAATGTTCCTTGGGTTAAGCCTAGCCCCAAAAGGAAAAAGATCGTGACATGGGCGCCTTTGCGAATGAAGAACTCGACAAATTTAAAGTAACCCACCTCTGCTACCGATTGCGTTTCACCGGCATAATCAAAGTGAATCGTGCTCAGAAATGGTTTAAACGGTTCACTTTGCAACAGCCGTTCCATGAGCGGCACAGTTGTCTGCTCCTTGTAAGTCATACTTGAGCTCACAAATAAAATAAATAAAAGTACTGCGGTTAACCAAAGTCCCCAATGACGTTTAAAAGAATGCACAAACTTGCCCTACTTTCACTCATAATTTTCTCATCTACTGTATAATAAACGTATTTCGAAAGGAAGTGCTGACATGTCTTACCCAATTAACTGGAATCTCGATTCAATCTTCCCCGGTGGCATCGACTCACCACAACTTGCCGCCCGAATCCAACAGGTAGCCGACGAACTGCCGCAACTGGAAACCCAGGTGGCTGCTTGGTCGCCTAGCGATGACGCTCCTGAGTTTACCGATTTCAAAACTTTTTGGCAACTGTTTGAAGATATTAGCAAAGGCCTAGGCACCACGGGCAGCTTTGTTGAAATGATTGCCAGCGCCGATACGGCCAATTTAAAAACCGGCCCATTACAAGGTCGGCTCACCACGCTCGAGACGCGTTTTCAAAACATTAATAATCCGCTTGCCAAGAAATTAGCTGCCATGCCGCAAGACGCGTTCGATCAACTGACCGCAACAGGCAGTTTAGCGGAAAGTCGCTTCGGGCTCGCTGAAATGCGTGACCAAGCCAAGGACCTGCTTGATGACCAAACTGAAACCATGATCAATGACCTGGCAGTTGATGGGTACACCGGCTGGAGTGACCATTACACCACTTTAAGCGGCAGTCTTAAGTTTCCGGTTGTTGAAAACGGAAAAACAACCGAGCTGAGTGCCGGCCAGACGCAAAACAAGTTTGAAGGCGCGCCTGATCCTAAAGTGCGGCGGGACGTTTTCAACGTTTGGGAACACGTCTGGAACGATCATGCCAGTTTGTTTGCCGAAACGCTCAATCACATTGCTGGATTTCGGTTAACTGATTACCGCTTGCATCATTATCCGGATTATCTTTACAAACCGCTTCAATATAACCGCATGCAACGGGCCACATTGGATCAAATGTGGCACACCATCAGCGCGAATAAGGCACCATTTGCCGCCTACCTCACCCGCAAGGCCCAACTAACCGGCCAGCCAACCATGACTTGGCATGATCAGTGGGCGCCGGTCATCGTTGGCGATTTCAAGCCAAAAACATACACCTTTGACGAAGCAGCCGAATTCATTGTCAGCAATTTTGCTAAATTCTCACCCAAAATGGCCGCATTCGCCAAACACGCCTTCGAAAACGGTTGGATTGAAGCTGAAGATCGGCCGGGTAAACGCGCCGGTGGCTATATGACCAGTGTACCGGACGTTAAAGAAAGCCGAATTTTCATGACTTTTGACGGCTCGGCATCTGGCGTTTCAACCATTGCCCACGAATTAGGCCACGCCTTCCACAGTGATATTTTGAAAGACATGCCGGTTCTGCGTCAAGACTACGCCATGAACGTTGCCGAAACTGCTTCGACATTCGCTGAATTAATCGTGGCCGATGCGACGGTCAAAGCCGCCACCGATCCCGCAGAAAAGCTTAACCTGCTTGATGCCAAAATGACCAATCCAATAGCTATGCTGCTGAACATTCACGCCCGCTTCCTGTTTGAAGACAGCTTCTATCAAGAGCGAGAACACGGCATTGTCAGTGTACCGCGCCTAAAGGAATTGATGACCGAAGCCCAGCAAAAAGCTTACGCTGGCGGTTTGAGTTCATTTGACCCAATGTACTGGGCGGACAAACTACACTTCTATTTTGACAATCCGCCGTTCTATAACTTCCCGTATACATTTGGCTACCTGTTCTCTAGCGGTATTTACGCCAAGGCGCAACAAACCGCAAACTTTGAAGATGATTACATCGCGCTGCTGCGGGATACGGCCAACATGTCGACAGAGGAACTGGCCAAAAAGCATCTCGGGGTTGATTTGACGCAACCAACATTTTGGCAGCAAAGCATTGACCTAGCCGCCAAGGATGCGCAACAGTTTATGCAGTTGAGCGAGGACTACTTAAAATAATTGCTGCCCATTTCTTCTTAGCGGAAAGATTCTGATGAGACAAAAAGCCTGTTTGCTAAAATGCTAGCAAACAGGCTTTTTCGTGGAGCTATCCCATCATTTTAAGATCAACATTAACTTTTCCGTCAACACCCAACCTTATTCAACTGTGACAGACTTTGCCAAGTTACGCGGACGATCAACGTCATAGCCGCGATCGGCACTTGTGAAGTATGCCAGCAATTGCGCCGGAATGATGGTAACAAGCGGTGCCAGCAGCGGATCGATGTCGTCCACAATAATCTGATCACCTTTTTGTGCCTGACTGGCCATTGCAATGTGCAAGACTTTAGCACCACGGGCCTGAACTTCATCGGCATTACTGCGTGTGCGCGCAGCTGTGAGCGGATCGGAAATGATGGCGACAACCGGCGTATTCTTTTCGATCAAGGCAATGGTACCGTGTTTCAACTCACCAGCAGCAAAACCTTCTGCCTGAACATAACTGATTTCCTTGAGTTTCAACGCTGCTTCCAGGCTGGCATAATAGTCGCCGCCGCGCCCGATGTAAAAGGCATTGCGCGTAGTTTTGAACATATCCGTCGCCAGTTCGTGGATGCGATCTTTTTGATCAATCAAAGCTTGCTGGCCAGTCGCTGCCAAACCCAATTGGTGGATGACGTCAAAGTCCTTAGCTGCTTGCAGACCCTTGGCTTCCCCAACGGCTTTGGCAACCAATGCTTCAACGGCAATTTGGGCGGTGTAGGCTTTGGTCGAAGCCACCGCAATTTCCGGACCACCATGCAGCAACAAGGTAAATGTTGCTTCACGGGCAAGGGTTGAACTACCGACATTGGTAATGGTGAGTGTCTGATAACCTTGCTTCTTAACTTCAACCAACACCTGACGAATATCAGCTGTCTCGCCGCTTTGGGTTAGGAAAATAAACAGCGGATGCTTGGACAATAACGGCTGATGATAAGCAAACTCCGAAGCAACGTGCACTTCAGCCGGGATGCCTGCCAGCTGTTCAAACAACGGGGCACCGACTAACCCGGCATGATAACTGGTGCCGGCTGCAACAATATATAGACGATCGGCTTGCTGTAAAGCCTTCATCAGGTCTTCTGGAATTACCACATGATGTTGATCATCGGTATATTTTTCAACCAAACGGCGCATTACAATTGGCTGCTCGTCAATTTCCTTGAGCATGAAGAATGGGTACGTGCCTTTGGAAACCTCACCGTCATCAACTTTAACCGTAAATGGCTTACGTTCTTCGACTTTGCCATCAAGTGTTTCGATGTGAATGGCATCAGCCGTCAGCGTCACAATTTCCTGATCCTTGAGTTCAACAAATTGGTCGGTTTCGCTCAGCATAGCCAACGCATCGGAAGCCACAACGTTGAAGCCCTTGCCCCGACCGATCAAAAGTGGGCTCTTGTTCTTAGCCACATACAGCACGGTTGAATCCAGGCGATCAACCATGGAAAAAGCGTATGAGCCTTGAATTAACTTCAATGTCTTGCGCAACGCCTCTTTGGCAGACAGGCCTTGACGGGCAAACAAGGCAATCAGCTGTACCACAACTTCAGTATCTGTGTCACTATGCAGTTCGATGTCTTGAAGGTATTGCTGCTTCAGGTCATTGGCGTTGGTCACAACCCCGTTATGCACCAGATAGAAGCGTTCGTCATTAGAAACCTGCGGATGTGCATTGGCTTCGGTCGGTCCGCCATTTGTTGCCCAGCGTGTATGACCAATCCCCATGACGCCCTGAACATCCGGTGTCACTGCTTTTTCCAAATTAGAAATATGGCCAACCCGCTTGATCAGATGGTCATGACCGGCTTGATCGTTTACATAAATGCCAGCTGAATCATACCCCCGATATTCCAGCTTTTCGAGCCCTTTAAGCAAGATTTGGGTTGCATTTTTCTTACCGATAACACCAACGATTCCACACATAGTCAACATCCTTTTCCTAATGTCTATAAATTGGTTTAGACAGATTTTTTTATTGGTATCGCTAAAAACAAAGCTAACTATATGTTTTAAGCGGCAGTATGTCAACACTAAATTTTCAATGGTATACTTTTCGTAAGAATATTGGTCTATATCTTTTTGCAAAAACGCGCTCAACTTAGACAATTCAAGGTTTGATCACCCCATATTTTCCATAAAAAAGCATTAAAAAAAAGCCACTGAAATTTTGCTCAGCGGCTTCTTAGACCAAACTACCATGTAACTTGACAAATATTAATCTTTTGGACTGCCCATTTCGCGCTTAACGACTGCAACGATCTGGTCGACATAACGCGATACCAAGTCTTCGGTTTTGGCTTCAGCCATCACCCGCAGCAATGGTTCCGTACCGGAAGGGCGCACGAGCACGCGGCCATCGCCAGCCATTTCTTTTTCAACCGTATCGATAGCTTCTTGAATTTCCGGATAGGCTTGCCAATTATCCTTGTCGGCAACTTTGACGTTAACCAGTTTCTGTGGGTAATCCTGAACCGGGGCTGCCAGCTCGGATAGTTTCTTGCCTGTCTTCTTCATGACGTTTAGCAAGTGAATCCCCGTCAACATCCCATCGCCAGTGTTGTGATAATCAAACAAAATGATGTGGCCGGATTGTTCGCCACCGATGTTGTAACCGTCTTTACGCATGGCTTCCACGACATGGCGGTCGCCAACCGCGGTCTGAACAGACTTCATACCATTGGCTTCAAGCGCCTTATACAAGCCGAGGTTGCTCATCACTGTGGTCACAACCGTATCTTGTTTCAGGCGGCCTTGTGACTTCATATAGCTGCCTAGAATGAACATGATCTTATCGCCATCGACAACGTTGCCTTCTTCATCAACGGCAATGCAGCGATCACCGTCGCCGTCAAAGGCCAGGCCGACATCGGCACCTTTTTCAACGACAAACTTGGCCAACGCTTGCGGATGCGTTGAACCTACGTCGGCGTTGATATTTAAGCCGTCCGGGCTGGTGGCCATCGTATCGAAGTCCGTGTCAAGATCGGCAAAAATCCGGCTAACCAAACCACTGGTAACACCATTAGCACCGTCTAAACAAACATGAATGCCACTTAAGTCATCCGAGAGTGTCTGCTCCAAAAATTGCGTATACTTGAGCGCACCTTCAGGATAATCGTCAACGGTTCCCAGTCCCTCTGCAGCCGGACGCGGCAGGTTATCTTCCGGTGCATCTAACAAAGCTTCAATTTCTTCTTCCGTTTCGTCAGAAAGCTTGTAACCGTCTGCGCCAAAGAACTTGATACCATTGTCGGCAACCGGATTATGTGAAGCCGAAATCTGAATCCCGGCATCGGCCCCTTGAATTTTAATTAGGTAAGCAACTGCCGGTGTTGTGATAACGCCAAGATCCAGCACTTCAATGCCAACCGACAGTAATCCGGCAATCAAAGCATCTGCTAACATCTGACCGGAAATCCGAGTATCGCGCGCTACCAGAACCAGTGGCCGATGACTGGCATCCTCCTTGTGCTGAGTCAGCACATAGCCACCCGTACGCCCGAGTCGAAACGCCATTTCCGGACTCAGTTCCTTATTAGCAATGCCACGAACACCATCGGTACCAAAATACTTTGTCATCTTATTTTTTCCTCATTTCTTCCAGTGGTTATTTTTCACTTGCTGATGTGCTTTCGCTTGATGAACTTGATTGAGAACTACTGGCACTGGATGAATTCGATGAAGCGGTTGACGTGCCAGCGTTAGCGTTGGTGCCCACATCATCATCATTATCATTACCACCACCATTACCAGTCCCTGTGTTGCCAACACTTACCGTCACCTTAATGGTTTTCGGATCAGCCGCAGAAATACTGTCGTTGAGATCTGTCACATTAAAAGTTCGCGTGGTTGTCGACGTAATGCCACTGACATCAACCGGAACAGTTAACTTGCTCAACTTATCCAGACTTTGCTGGTCTCCATATACGGTAACCTGTTTTGTGTCTGACGACAAGGCGTACGTATGCCCGCTCGCCGCATTACCGGTTTGCTTCAACTCGATATTTACTTTTTTACTGGGTTGAGAAATCGGCAATGTCACGTGCACGGTTTGCGGTGACAGCACCACATTCATAGTATTGCCATTATCATCCAACGCTTGCAATAGCACTTCCTGGTCAACTGTCTTGCGGGTATTGTGCGCCAACGAGACATTGGCAACGACCTGGGCAATCGAATCGATCACGGAGCGTGCACCCGTCACTTCAACGGTTCGCGCCGAAAGCTTAGGGTCACCTGCCGCATAACCAGAAGCAATACTGGCCTTATTATAGCGAACCTGAATCGGCATGGTCTTATTGTCCCGCACCTGGATGTCGACAGTCACTGATTTAGGCGAAATCGAGTAGCTTAAATCTTTGTTCAAACCTTCCGCCTTCAAATGGACGCGATGCTTGCCGACACCTAAATTGGTTAAATCAGCAACCACCCGAAAATTCTGGGTATTGGCGGTCATGGTCACTAAAGAAGCCGTTCCTGTCAGTGCAACCGATACTTTTGATGGATACCCAGTGATGAAATACTTGTCGGTATTGGCGTTAACCTGCAACGGTACTTTCACGGTCTGAGTCTTGTTCGCTACCAAGGTTGTATCATCGTTGGCATTCTGCCGCGTATTGTTGATACTCTCAACGTTGACATAAGCGAACAACCCGATCGCGAGAAGCAAGGCTAACAACCGATTAACCCATGGCTTATCCCATAAGCGATTCATTGCTTGCCCTCCTTCTTTTTGCGCTGACTAAAAAGCCGCGAAAAGAAACTGACAACCGGATTTGGATTGGGCGCCTCTTCTTTTGGTACCAACTGAGCCGTCAAGAACTTCATGTAATCCTCACGCGTCAGGTTGCGAATCAAATTATTATTGTTCGTAATCGTGACTTCACCGGTTTCCTCAGACACAACAATCGTCAAGGCATCGGTCACTTCACTGATCCCGACAGCTGCCCGATGACGGGTACCCAGTTCCTTGGGAATCAGGTTACTGTCCGACAACGGCAAATAAGCCGCGGCCACCGCAATTCGATTGTTGCGAATGATGACCGCCCCGTCATGCAACGGCGTGTTAGGAATAAAAATGTTGATCAACAACTCGCCACTAATATCCGCATCCAGTGGAATACCAGTCTCGATGTAATCCTCAAGGCCGGTATTTTTTTGAATGGTAATCAGAGCACCGATGCGGCGTTTGCTCATGTACTGAATCGCCTTATCCAGCTCTTTGACCATACGCGTTTCGGCTTCATGTTGGTTATTGTTTGAGCGGAAAATCAACGATCCACGTCCAAGATGCTCTAGACCGCGGCGAATTTCCGGTTGAAAAATAATGACCAGCGCCGGCACACTCCAGGTAATGACCAAATCTGTCAGGTAGCCAACCGTTTTGAGTTGCAAAAACCAGGAAATAATCTTGATGGCCGCAATGACAAAAACACCTTTAAGCAGCTGCACGGCTTTGGTACCGCGAACCAGCATGATCAAACGATAAATGACGTACCAGACGACGAGGATGTCAACCAGATTAATAAGGGTGGACCAAGTTAATAAATTTGCGAGATAGGTGCGCATCCGCGTTCCTCCATTGTGGTTTGAAATCAAACTTCTGAATAATTATACCACGAGATGCCTAAACGGCGGGCGCTGAACCGAATGAAGCGGTACTGCGGCGTTGACCGCGAAAAAATAAGCTTGCTTTTTTGGCAAAAGTCGTGATAATAACAAGTGAGTGAGCACTCACTACATTCCAAAAGAAAGTGGCTAAAATATGTCAAGAGAACCCGTTGTCCAAGTGACAGCCCTGCAGCAAGGTTACGGTCAAAAAATCGTCCTTAGCGACATTGATCTCTCCTTAAATCGTGGGCAAATCCTGGCTTTAATCGGTCCAAGCGGTGCGGGCAAAACAACCTTGATCCGTAGCATTATGGGCATGATACGCCCCCAATCCGGTCAGGTACTGGTTTTTAATCAACCTGTCCCTGATCGATTGCTTTTAGCGCGGATCGGGTTCATGGCCCAAACTGACGCCCTTTACGAAAGCTTGACCGGCGCTGAAAATTTAACTTTTTTTGCCAAAATGCAAAGCGTCAAGCAGACACAAATGACCGGGCAATTGCGCTACGCTGCGCATGTTGTTGACTTGCAATCTGCCCTCGATCAAAGCGTCAGAACTTACTCCGGCGGCATGAAACGACGACTATCACTTGCCATCGCGTTGATCAGCAAACAGCCGCTTCTGATTCTGGATGAACCGACTATCGGCATTGATCCTGAGTTACGCCGCAAAATCTGGCAGGAATTGCACCGATTGGCGAGCGATCAGGGTGTCGCGATTATTTTAACAACCCATGTCATGGCTGACGCCGAAGAAGCCGATGTGCTCATG
>NZ_BACQ01000021.1 GCF_000260435.1 Lacticaseibacillus zeae DSM 20178 = KCTC 3804
GCTTAGAAACCGGAGTGTAAGTGGCCGCCGGGCGTGATGGCTGGGTTTTGCCATTGCGACCGAGGTCCTTACACGCAGGTTTCTGGGTTGGCGAACGCGTTATGGTTCAAGTGTCAGAAACGCTTGTCTGATCAGCGATTTTCATGCTTAATCATCGGGACGCTTGCGTTTCTTTAGGCCGCCAAGGAGCAGTGAGAAGCCTGCCAGCAGCAATCCCCAAATTGAGAGACTTGTAGCCTGTTCATCACCGGTTTGTGGTAACTGACGGCGAGCATTACCATTACGAGCATTGCCATTAATAGTCTTATTTCCAGAATGAGCGTTGGTGTCAACACGATTCTTATCACTATTAGACGGATTGCCAACCTTGTGTTCACCTGGTCTAGGCTGGTTGGTCGTATCACCCGGCTCCGTTACATGATCGCTAGGCTTTTCGCCAGACTCGCCACCACCAGTACCTGGTAACTCGTGCTGACTGGTTTTGCCGTTAAACAGTAATTGAGCAGTTGCATAGGTGACCGCGCCACTTCCGCTATCATGACCGTTGACAAATCTTGTGCCAAACGCAATTTCAACCTTATAACCCGATTGATCCGCCAACTTAGTCAGGATGAATTCGATCGTATTGGCCGGAATGCTATCACTCGCTGTTTGGTTCTGCGCTTTCGTGAATGCAGAAACCAAAGCGTACTTGAGTGAAGTCGGATCAAGCGAATGACCGTAAATATCCGTGATGCTGGTGATCATGCTCTTAATGGTGTCTGCAGTGATGAGAGCATCGTTGTTAATGTTGATGTCATGAATCACCACGACCGGATTCCGCAAGTTATCACCGATCTG
>NZ_BACQ01000020.1 GCF_000260435.1 Lacticaseibacillus zeae DSM 20178 = KCTC 3804
ATATCAAAATATTCAGTAACTTATTCGGCAGCTAACCACGTAAGCAAAAGCGAGTTTGGCTTGTGAGCTGTCTAAATAGCCGACGAATGACCATTTTGGCGCCGATATGCAGCCGACATGCAATGGTCACAGCATCAAAAAAATACGGATAGATCATCAAATGACCTACCCGTATTTCTTAACAACAATGAGAGTTCGAAACCCTGGCCATCTGCAGATTCATTCAAACGTTTTCGTCTGAATGTCTTTCAGATAGCTATCTTGCCCCATCATGCCGTTTCTTCTTCTTCAACGCCATCAATGCCGTGAGGGTCAAGAGCAACATGCCGATTGAGGCGACTGAACTTGAACCTGCATCATCGCTGGTTTGCGGTAATTGCTTATGCATACTTGGGTTATAAGCGCCGGAAACGCTGGTGCTCATACTACCACTTGTGCTTAAGCTGCCAGAAGTTGACGTGTTGGCACTTGAGCTCATACTCTCACTTCCGCTTGCACTCGAACTGTTGGAAGTTGAAGTACCTGAATTCGAGGCACTCGCAGAAGCTGAAGCACTGGAATTAGAAGCACTGGTACTCTGGCTCTCGCTTGCGCTGACACTTTCAGAAGTCGAAGTGCTTGCACTCGTTGAACCACTTGTAGATGGCAACTGCCGATGCGACTCAGATTCACTGACGGATGCCGAGACGCTTTGTTCAGCTGACGTCGAGATTGACTCAGAAGCCGATTGCGATGCAGATACAGACTCTGATGCCGATGCTGAATGTGATGCCGGTGCCGTTGAAATGCTTGCCGAGATTGAAGCACTTTGACTCATCGAGCTGCTTGTTGAAGCAGATGTCGAAGTTTGCTGTGATTCACTGGTCGAAGTACTTACCGATTCGCTAATCGAATAACTTGTTGACTGTGATGCTGAGTGACTATCCGACTCACTTGCGGATGCTGACTTGGAATCATGAGCCGACTTGCTATTAGATGTTGACTGCGAAGCACTGGTAGACTCCTTGGTTGAATCAGACTGCGAAGTGCTTGTTGAGGCACTTGCAGAAACTGATGCCGAAGTCCGCTGCGATTCGCTGCCAGTTGTCGAATTAGAAGCACTCTTGGATCGACTGTCGGAAGCTGACGTTGATCCGCTGGTTGACACGCTTGCTGATGTTGAAGCTGAAGCAGCTTGCGATTCGCTGGTCGAAGTCGACTCAGAATAGCTCGTTGAAGCACTGGTCGATGCCGTTGCACTATTTTCAGCAGATTCGCTTGCCGAAGTAGATGCAGAATGCTCTTGCGATTCACTGGTCGAGGTCGATACGGAAGCACTTGTCGACTTGGAAGGATTCGGCAGACTCGAAGCAGACTCAGACTTGCTTGTTGAAGTTGAAGTCGATGCCTCCTTTGAGCTGCTGGTCGATTCGCTTGCCGAACGGCTGCTGGATTCACTTGCGGATGTCGATTCTGACTCAGTTGTAGACTGATCATGCGCAGCGGATGTCGAAGCACTCGCCGATGCACTGGTCGACTCAGAAGCACTCGTGCTGGTTGAATCACTGGCTGAAATCGACTCAGCATCTCGTGCAGATGCACTGATCGATGTAGAAGCCGATGCACTGGTCGATTCACTAGTGGAGGTTGACGTGCTATCACTGCTTGACTCGTGACTGGATTCAGATTGTGAATCCCGTTGTGACTCACTTATCGAGGCTGATGTTGAAGCACGCTTTGAATCACTCGTGGAAGTCGATGCCGATGCTTGCTTGGATAGACTAGCAGACTGTGAGGCTGATGACTGCGAAGCAATTTGATCAGAAGTCGATGCCGAAGCACTCGTTGATTCACTTGCTGAAGTGGATGCCGACGTGCTAGTTGACGTATACGACGACTCAGAGGTTGACGCATTCGTCGAGGCACTGACCGACAAGCTCTCGGAAGCACTGGTCGAAGTACTCTCGGAAGTACTCTGAGAAAGACTTTCTGATGCTGATGCCGAAGCCGCATTTTGAGCAGATTCACTGGTCGATGCGGATGTCGAAGCACTAACCGAAGCACTGGTCATGGCCGATCCAGACTGGCTATCCGAAGTCGATGCGGATTCAGACTTAATGGTGCTGGTTGAAGCACTGTCAGAACTCGATTGTGAAGCCTGTCTGGATTCACTTGTCGAAGTCGATGCCGACTTAACCGTTGAATCACTGGCCGAAGTCGATGCAGAAGCCTGTTGCGAATCACTCATGGAAACAGATGCTGAGTCTTCTGCTGATTGACTTGCAGAAGTCGAAGCAGAATCGCTTGTCGATACGCTCGCTGACGCCGAGGTAGCATCTCGTTGCGATTCACTAATCGAACCGGATGTCGAGAAGCTGGTCGATTCACTCGTCGATTGTGACGTACTCGTGCTCTTCGACGTACTTGCTGAAACAGATTCAGACGTACGTTTGGAAGCACTGGTTGACGTCGAGGTTGAAGCACTGGTTGACTTCTCAGGATCCGTCGAACCTGAATTCGAAGTCGACTCGCTTTGCGATGTCGAGGTCGAGATTGAGGCACTACCGGACAGACTAGCCGATGTTGAAGTTGACTGGCTCTCCGATTGACTGGCCGATGCAGAAGCTGCACCAGTCTTTGATCCTGCCTCTGAACTAGACTGAGAAGCACTCGCGGACTCACTTGTGGAGGTTGACTGGCTGTCGCTTTCCGACCCGCTTACAGATGCGGATGTTGAATGACGCCCAGATTCACTCGTTGAAGTGGATGCCGATGCATGCTGCGATTCACTTGTTGATGTTGACACGCTTGTGCTGGTCGAGTTCTTCGAAGAATCAGATTGTGAAGCCTGATCCGATGCGCTTGTCGAGGCTGAGGTCGAAGCACTTGTTGAAATGCTTGCCTGTCCAGACTCTGACTGACGCTTGGAGGTGCTTGCCGATGCAGAACCCGACGTACTCAATGACTGACTCATCGAAGTGGACGTTGAAGCCTGTTGCGATCTGCTGGTAGATTCTGATTCAGATTGATGGGTCGATTCATATTGTGAACGACTGGTTGAATCTGAATTCGAAACACTGGCAGATGCTGAGGTTGAAGCGCTCTTCGATTCGCTTGTCGAAGTACTGATGGATTCACTTGTGGAATCGGAATGAGAAAGCGAACTCTGATCAGATTGACTTGTCGAAGCAGATGTCGAGGCACTTACCGATGCGCTGTCATCCTTTGATTCAGAACGACTGGTTGATGTCGAAACAGATTCTGACGTTGAGGTACTGGTTGAAGCACTGTCAGAACTTGACTGTGAAGCATGCCGCGATTCGCTCGTTGAAGTCGAAGCCGATTTAGTTGTTGACTGACTTGCGGAGGCAGACGCTGATGCATGCTCGGACTCACTTGTTGAAGTTGAAGCCGAAGCACTCGTTGACTCTGTCGTTGAAGTCGATGTCGAACCGCTAATGGATAGACTTGCTGAGGTAGATGCAGATGCCTCCTTCGATTCACTGGTAGATGTCGACTTCTCTGCACTATTCGATGCACTTGCAGAATCAGATGTTGAAACGCTAGTCGAATCACTGGCTGATGCCGAAGCAGAACCATGTTGTGACTCACTTGTCGAAACGGATTCAGAGAAGCTGGTTGATCCGCTCGTTGAAGTTGATGCGCTCATACTCTCGGACGTGCTTGCGGAAGTTGATGCAGAGGTACGTTGAGATTCACTTGTGGAAGTGGATTCCGATGCACTGGCTGACTGGCTAGGATTAGAGGAGTCAGACGTTGACTGCTTGGAACTTTGCGAAACCGAAATCGATGCGCTGATCGAGTCACTTGCTGATGTTGAAGTCGACTGGCTAGTTGAGGTGCTTGCTGATGTCGACTCAGATTCAGTCTTAGAACCTTGATCAGATGTCGATGTCGATGCGCGCTTGGACTCGCTAATCGACTGCGATGCGCTCTGACTCTGCGATTGACTGCTTGAATCAGACTTAGAAGTCTTCTCTGACTGACTCGTCGAAGTGGAAGTCGAAACACTGATCGAGCCGCTGGTTGAAGCAGAATCACTATTGTGTCTGGATTCACTCGCTGAAGTGGAAGCAGATCCATTAGCGGATTCGCTTGTCGAAGTGGAGTTCGAAGCACTTTGCGATTCACTGGTGGATTGCGAGGCGCTATTACTGTTCGAATCATGTGAAGACTTGGATTCAGAATTATGCTCAGATTCACTTGTTGAAGTGGACGTTGATGCACTGTCTGAATCATGGTGATCCTGAGACTCGGACTGCTGCTTGGATTCACTGACGGATGCTGACTTCGAAGTACTTAGTGATTGACTGGTTGAGCCAGACATTGAAGCACTCTGCGATTCATGAGTTGAGTCAGATGCCGATTGACGCTTAGATTCAGACGTCGACTGGCTCTTAGAAGAACTCGTGGAAGTTGAAGCAGATTCACTAGTAGATGTGCTGGTTGAATCAGACTTCGAGGCACTTACCGATTCAGAACCAGAGTTGCGCTTGGATTCACTTCTTGATGTCGAAGTGGAAGCACTCTTTGATTCCTCATGAGATGTCGAAGTTGAATCAGACCGCGATGTGCTTGCAGATGCAGATTCAGAACCACGTTTAGACTCACTCTTCGAATCAGATTCAGAGGCATGCTTGGATTCACTTGTTGAAGTCGAAGCAGATTGACTAGCAGAAGAACTGGTCGATTCAGATTGACTCGAATCACTACCACTTGCCATTGACTTGCTTGTGGAGATAGAAGCCGAATCACTAGCCGAATCAGACTTAGAAGCCCGAACCGATTCACTAGTCGAAGTTGAGCTCGAAGTACTCTTAGAATCACTTGCCGATGCACTTGCCGACTGACGATCAGAAACACTGGTCGAGCCAGATTGTGACGCCTGCTGCGATTCACTCGTTGAGGTGCTGGTCGAATCCTTGTCGGAAGCACTCGCCGATGACGATGCTGACGTACTCTCCGATTGACTAGTGGATACCGACTTCGAAGCACTATTCGACTCGCTTAACGATGTAGAAGCAGAACCACTAGTAGATGCACTTGCAGAAGTTGATGCAGAGGCATCTTTAGAGGTGCTGTTCGGGGTCGACTCACTTGCTGACGTCGAAGCCGATTGACTTGTTGATACACTTACCGAAACAGATGTCGATGCGCGGTCAGAATCACTGATCGAAGCAGATGTGGAAGCACTCATCGACTCACTTGCAATCGATGAACCAGAGTTGCTCTTAGATTTAGAAGCAGAATTCGATTGCGATTCGTGCTGCGATTCACTCTTAGAAACGGATTGAGATTCGCTAATTGAGTGACTCGCAGATGTTGAAATTGAACCGCTATCCGATTTACTTGCTGACTCGGAGCTTGACTGGGTTGCCGACTTGGACTTCGAAACTGACTCAGACCGACTACCGGAGACAGATTCGGACTTGCTCTCAGAGGATTGACTCTGTGAGGTCGATTCGGATTGACTCTTCGATGTTGAATCTGACTGGCTGGTCGATGTCTGCTTGGATTCACTGTAAGACTTCGAGGTTGAATCTGAGTGCGAGGTACTTACCGAATTCGATTCAGAGTGACGCGTTGACGTACTGTCCGATTCGGATGCGGAAGCACTGGTCGATTCGCGCTGAGAAGTTGATCTGGAGTCCGACTTCGAGGTGCTCGTTGACGCTGATTCAGAGTTTTGCTTCGATTCACTGGTCGAGTCTGACCTCGAATGCTTATCTGCTTCACTATCAGAAGTTGAAGCAGACTGGCTGGTCGAGGTGCTTACCGATGTGGATTGACTAGCAGTACTTTCACTGCCAGCACCCTTGCTTTCGGAAATCGAGGCTGAGTCGCTAGCCGAATCGGACTTGGATGCCCGATCAGACTGGCTCGTGGAAGCTGACTTGGAAGTATTCGTTGAATCACTTGCCGATACTGATGCCGACTGCCGTTCGGAATCACTGATTGACGCTGATTGTGAATCGCGTTCAGAAGCACTGGTGGAAGCTGCTTTCGAATCCTGACTTGATTCACTGGCTGATTGCGATTCAGAAGTACTGGTTGAAGTACTCATAGAACCAGAAGTCGAAGCATGATCAGACGTGCTGGTCGAAGCTGACTTCGAGCTGCTGTCAGACAAGCTGGCCGAAGCTGATTGTGAGCGTTCCTTAGAGATGCTCTCTGAGCCTTGATTTGAACGACTGGTTGATTCGCTTTGCGACATCGAAACTGACTTACTTGTCGAATCACTTGCCGACGTTGAGGCCGAAGCTGCGCCAGTTGTGCTCTTGGAAGCCGATGTCGAGGCACTTACCGATTCACTGGCATGTGCCGAAGCACTGGTAGAGATCGATTCAGACGTTGAATCAGAAGCTGAACCATTTTCTGACTTGTGCTTAGAAGTCGATTGCGACTCACTCTTGGATTGACTAGCAGATGTCGAAACTGACTGACTGCCAGACTTGCTTGCCGAATCAGAACTTGAATGAATTTCCGACTTGGATTTCGAAGTTGATTCGGAGTGGCTTGTCGAAGTTGAACCTGACTGACTGGTCGACGTCCGATTGGATTCGCTGTAAGACTTCGAGGTTGAATCAGATCGTGATGTGCTTACCGAATTCGATTCAGAATGACGTGTTGACGTACTGTCCGACTCGGATACTGAAGCACTGGTCGATTCGCGTTTAGAAGTTGATGTGGAATCCGACTTCGAAGTGCTCGTGGAAACTGACTCAGAGTTCTGCTTCGATTCGCTCTTTGAAGAGGACGTTGAAGCTTGCTTTGATTCACTCGTTGAAGTCGACGTTGATTGACTAGCCGATGTGCTGGTCGATTCAGATTGACTCGAATCACTGCCGCTCTCCATTGACCGACTGGTTGACTTCGAAGCCGAGGTGCTGGCGGAATCAGACTTGGAAGCCTGATCGGAACGGCTAGTTGAATCCGACTTGGAAGTGCTGGTCGAGTCTTTAGCTGAGGCAGAAGCTGAATTGCGCTCAGAGTCACTCGTTGAAGCCGACTGTGACGTCCGCGCTGACTCACTGGTGGAAGCACTTTGTGAGTCATGTTTGGAAGCACTGGCTGAGTTCGAAGCAGAAGTGCTCTCCGAATGACTCATAGAAGTGGATGCCGAAGTATGATCCGAAGCACTGGTGGAAGCTGAATCGGACGTGCTGGTCGATAGACTTGCCGAAGTGGACTCGGAAGTATCCTTGCTGGTGCTGCCGGAGCCTTCCTTCGACCGACTCGTTGACTCACTGGTCGACTGCGATTGCGACTTACTCGTGGACGCCGAAGCTGAGGCTGAAGTTGAAGCCTGTTCAGACTCGCTAGTCGATGTTGAATTCGATTCACTGACAGAAGCACTCGCGTTGTTAGAAGTCGACTGCTTTTCAGAAGTTGAAGTTGACGTCGATACCGAGTTTTGCTTGGAATGGCTGTTCGAAGCCGATTGTGATTCACTCATCGACTGACTGGTAGAAGTCGAAACAGATTGACTGGTCGACTTACTTGCTGATTCAGAACTTGACTGAGTCGCTGACTTGGACTTCGAAGTTGATTCAGACTGACTGCCGGAGACAGATTCAGATTTGCTCTCAGAAGCTTGACTTTGTGAGGTTGATTCGGATTGACTCTTGGAAGTTGAATCCGACTGGCTTGTGGAGGTCCGCTTGGATTCACTGTAAGACTTCGAGGTTGAATCTGAGTGCGAGGTACTTACCGAATTCGATTCAGAGTGATGCGTTGAGGTACTGTCTGATTCGGACGCGGAAGCACTGGTCGACTCGCGCTTAGAAGTTGATGTGGAATCCGACTTCGAGGTGCTTGTTGAAGCCGACGTTGACGCCTGCTTCGATTCGCTAGTGGATGTCGACTTAGAGTTCTTGTTCTCTTCACTGTCTGAAGTTGAAGCAGATTGGCTGGTCGAGGTACTTACCGACGTGGATTGACTAGCGGTGCTTTCACTGCCAGCACCCTTGCTTTCCGAAATCGAGGCTGAGTCGCTAGCCGAATCGGACTTGGATGCCCGATCAGACTGACTCGTTGACGCTGACTTGGAAGCATTCGTTGAATCACTCGCCGATACCGATGCCGAATTGCGTTCGGAATCACTTATTGAAGCTGATTGCGAATCACGTTCAGAAGCACTAGTGGAAGCTGCTTTTGAATCCTGACTTGATTCACTGGCTGATCGTGATTCAGAAGTACTGGTTGAAGTACTTAAGGAACCTGAAGTCGAAGCATGATCAGACGCGCTGGTCGAAGCTGACTTGGAGCTACTGTCAGATAGGCTGGCTGAAGCTGATTGTGAGCGTTCCTTAGAGATGCTTTCTGAACTTTGATTTGAGCGACTAGTCGATTCGCTCCGTGAGTTTGAAATTGACTTGCTTGTTGAATCACTCGCCGACGTTGATGCCGAAGCTGCGCCAGTTGTGCTCTTGGAAGCGGATGTCGAAGCACTTACCGATTCACTGGTATGTGCCGAGGCACTGGTAGAAATTGACTCCGAAACTGAATCGGAAGCCGAGCCATTATCTGACTTGTGCTTAGAAGTCGATTGTGACTCACTCTTGGACTGACTAGTTGATGTCGAAGTCGACTGACTAGCTGACTTGCTTGCCGAGTCAGAACTTGAATGAATTTCCGACTTGGACTTCGAAGTTGATTCTGAGTGACTGGTCGAAGTAGAGCCTGATTGACTCGTTGAAGTCTGATTAGACTCGCTGTAAGACTTCGAGGTTGAGTCAGACTGCGATGTGCTTACCGAATTCGATTCAGAGTGACGTGTTGACGTACTGTCTGACTCGGATACTGAAGCACTGGTCGATTCGCGCTTAGAAGTTGATGTGGAATCCGACTTCGAGGTGCTCGTGGAAGCTGACGTTGAAGCTTGCTTCGATTCGCTAGTAGATGTCGACTTGGAGTTCTTATTTTCTTCACTATCTGAAGTTGAAGCAGATTGACTGGTCGACGTGCTTACCGAAGTCGACTGACTAGCTGTGCTTTCACTGCCAGCACCTTTGCTTTCAGAAGTAGAAGTCGAATCACTGGCTGAATCAGACTTGGATGCCCGATCAGACTGGCTGGTTGATGCTGACTTGGAAGCATTCGTTGAATCACTTGCCGATACTGATGCCGAATTGCGTTCGGAATCACTCGTCGAAGCCGAGTGTGATGTCCGCGCTGATTCGCTGGTCGAAGCACTTTGTGAGTCATGCTTGGAAGCACTCGCTGAGTTCGAAGCTGAAGTGCTCTCCGAAATGCTCATCGATGTGGATGCCGAAGCATGATCTGAAGCACTAGTGGAAGCTGAATCAGAGGTGCTGGTTGACAGACTTGCCGAAGTGGATTCAGAAGTATCCTTGCTGGTACTCCCAGAGCCCTCCTTTGACCGACTGGTTGATTCACTGGTCGAATCTGACTGCGACTTGCTCATCGAGGTTGAAGCTGATGCGGAAGTTGACGCCTGTTCGGACTCGCTCGTCGAAGTCGAGTTCGATTCACTGACTGAAGCACTCTGATTGTCAGAAGTTGACTGCTCTTCAGATGCTGAATTCGAAGCCGATACCGAGTTTTGCTTGGAGCTACTATTCCAGCTCGACTTTGATTCACTGATAGACTGACTGGTCGAAGTCGAAGTAGATTGATTGTCTGACTTGCTTGCCGAATCAGAGCTTGAGTGAATCTCTGACTTGGACTTCGAAGTCGATTCGGAGTGGCTCGTCGAGGTTGAACCGGACTGACTGGTAGACGTCTGCTTGGACTCACTGTATGACTTCGAGGTTGAATCAGATTGCGATGTGCTTACCGAATTCGATTCAGAGTGACGTGTTGACGTACTGTCTGACTCGGATGTTGAAGCACTGGCCGATTCGCGCTTAGAAGTTGATGTGGAATCCGACTGCGAGGTGCTCGTGGAAGCTGACGTTGAAGCTTGCTTCGATTCGCTAGTAGATGTCGACTTGGAGTTCTTATTTTCTTCACTATCTGAAGTTGAAGCAGATTGACTGGTCGAAGTGCTTACCGATGTGGATTGACTAGCAGTACTTTCACTGCCAGCACCCTTGCTTTCGGAAGTCGAGGTCGAGTCGCTAGCTGAATCGGACTTGGATGCCCGATCAGACTGGCTGGTTGAAGCTGACTTCGATGCACTGGTGGAGTCATTAGCCGATGCGGAAGCCGAATTGCGTTCGGAATCGCTGGTCGAAACTGACTGTGATGTCTGAGATGAAGCACTGGTCGAAGCACTTTGTGAGTCATGCTTGGAAGCACTCGCTGAGTTCGAAGCAGAAGCACTCTCCGAAACACTCATTGAAGTGGATGCCGAAGCATGGTCTGAAGCACTGGTCGAAGCTGAATCAGACGTGCTGGTCGACAGACTTGCCAAAGTAGACTCGGAAGTATCCTTGCTGGTGCTGCCGGAGCCTTCCTTTGACCGACTCGTTGATTCACTGGTCGACTGTGACTGTGATTTACTTGTCGATGCTGAAGCTGAGGCTGAAGTTGACGCCTGTTCGGACTCGCTAGTCGATGTTGAATTCGATTCACTGACTGAGGCGTTGTCGTCATCAGAACTCGACTGTTTTTCAGAAGCAGAAGTCGAAGCAGATACCGAGTTTTGCTTGGAGTCACCGTTCGAAGTCGACTGTGATTCACTCGCCGACTGGCTGGTAGAAGTCGAAGCAGATTGATTACCTGACTTGCTTGCCGAATCAGAGCTTGAGTGAATCTCTGACTTGGACTTCGAAGTCGATTCGGAGTAACTCGTTGAGGTTGAATCTGATTGACTCGTTGATGTCCGCTTTGAGTCGCTGGTCGACTTCGAGGCAGAATCCGATTGTGATGTGCTTACCGAATTCGATTCAGATTGCCGCGCTGACGTGCTATCTGCTGTGGATGTTGAAGCACTGGTCGATTCGCGCTTAGAAATTGATGTGGAATCCGATTTCGAAGTGCTCGTTGAACTAGACGTTGAAGCCTGCTTCGACTCACTTATCGAAGCTGAGTTGGACGCCTTTTTAGATTCACTGTCGGAGGTAGAAGCAGAATCACTGGTCGAAGTGCTTACCGAAGTTGACTGACTAGCGGTGCTTTCACTGCCGGCACCTTTGCTCTCGGAAGTCGAGGTCGAATCGCTGGCTGAATCGGACTTAGATGCCCGATCAGACTGGCTTGTAGACTCTGACTTCGATGCACTGGTGGAATCATTTGCTGACGCAGAAGTTGAATCGCGGTCAGAATTACTGGTTGAAGCTGACTGTGACGTCTGCGTTGAAGCACTCGTCGAAGTACTCTTTGAATCACGCTTGGAATCACTTGCCGACTGTGATGCCGAAGTGCTCTCAGAAACACTCAGTGATGTGGATGCCGAAGCATGGTCTGAAGCACTGGTGGAAGCTGAATCCGACGTGCTAGTTGACAGGCTTGCCGAAGTGGATGCGGAAGTATCTTTGTTGGTGCTGCCAGAGCCTTCTTTTGATCGACTGGTTGATTCACTCGTCGAATCTGCCTTCGACTTACTTGTCGAGGTTGAAGCTGAGGCCGAAGTCGAAGCCTGTTCGGACTCACTGATCGAAGTTGAATTCGACTCACTGACCGATGCCTTCTTATTGTCAGAAGTCGATTGCTCTTCAGAATAAGATGCCGAAATGGATGTCGAATTTTGCTTAGAATTGCTCGTCCAACTAGACTGCGACTCACTGGTCGAAGCCTTGGTAGAGGTCGAAGCAGATTGACTGGCCGAATTGCTTGCCGAGTCAGAGTTCGATTTAATTTCCGACTTAGATTTAGACGTTGATTCAGAATAGCTCGTTGACATCGACTCAGATTTCACACTGCTATCTGAGGTTGATACCGATTCTGACTGTGATTTACTTGTCGAATCAGAAATACTTGCCGAAGCAGAATTTGATTCACGAGTTGACGTCGATGCGGAAAGTGATGTTGATGTTGATGCAGACTTAGACTCGTCACGACGCTCTGACAAACTCTTAGATGCCGAAGTTGAAGCGCTAACTGATCCGCTTTCGGAAGCTGTCTTTGACTTATCTGCCGAATTAGATGTGGCATCACGCTGAGAATCGCTTGTCGAAACAGATTCAGAGCTCCGTGTTGATTCACTCGTCGAAACTGAAACCGATGTACTTGCAGACGTGCTTGCCGACTGCGAAATGCTTGCACCGCTGTTGTTACCGTTGCGCGAGTCGCTTTCTGAAGCAGAGAGACTCTCACTTACAGAGTTGGAATCAGACTTAACATCCGATTCACTCGTGGAACCAGAAGCTGAAGCCGAGATCGAAACGCTGGCTGATGTTGAAGCCGACTTACGATCAGAGCCACTTGCAATTGACGACGTGCTTTCATATTGTGATTCACTTGTTGAAGCACTGGTTGAATCTTTGTCAGAGGTACTTGCCGATTCAGAAGCAGAAACACTGCCTGACAAACTAGCCGATTCGGACTGAGATGCCCGGTTCGACTCACTTGATGATTTGGAAGTTGACATACTCGTCGAGTGACTTGCTGAATCCGATTCAGAAACATCTTTTGAGGTGCTCTTTGTCGTGGATTCCTTTGCAGATGTCGACGCCGATAGACTCGTCGAAGTGCTTGCCGAGTTTGAGGTAGCTGCCCGACTCGACTCACTCATTGAGACTGAAGTCGACTCACTGGTTGATTGGCTCGATTGAGCAGACTCCGACTGTTTCTTCGAATCTGAAGCAGAAACAGATTCTGACTGGATCTTAGATGTGCTTTGCGAAATTGAATTAGATTCCGTTGCTGACTCACTGGCGGACAAGGAAGCAGACGTACTTGTCGAGGTGCTTGCAGAAGCAGAAGTCGAAGTTCGTTCAGAGTCAGACATTGAAGTAGATTCTGAAGCACTTTCTGATTGCTTAGAATAGTCCGGTGCTGAATAAACGTTGAAACTGTCAGTAAATTGTTTCTTGTCTGACTGCCGAGTGAAGACTAACGTGCCGGCATTTTTATGCATGCCTTCTGATTGAAGGGTCTTCTGAGCATCATCGGACCAATCAATCGTAAAGGTACCAACGCCGTCAATCGTCCCAGTGCCGTCATTATTCCAGGTAACCTGATCAGCCGTGTAAACAACGCCATTAACAACAACGGCATCAAAGGCGTCCTTTGCAGTTGGAAGGTCATGACCAATGGTGTAGCCAATATTCTTCTTACTATCGACTTGCGCATCTGTGGAAGCATTAGTGGTCGAATAGACGTTTAACGCACCTGCTGCGGTGTATTTATCGGATAACGTTACCTCAACATTAGCCGCATTCGAATGCAATCCAGCCGTTTCAATAGCATCTTCAGCACCCTTAGCCCATGCCAAGGTAACTGTGATGGTCTTGCCATCCTTAGTGGTAATGGTACCGGTGTTACCATCACTACTCCACTTGATGTCATCGGTCGTATACTTCGTGCCGTCAACTTCAATGTAGGCACCGGATCCATTCATAGCCTCTTTAGCAGTAGGCTTGTCGCCACCAATAACATAAACAACCGTACGATTATTGTTGACAGTCACATCGTGCTTCGCTGACGAACTGATGACGTTCACAGCATCTTTAGCAACTGTGCCATCCTGCAATGTCAGCTGAAGATCAGCGGCATCGGTATATGTCCCAGCAGTTTGCAAATCATCTTTGCTCTTATTCCAGTTCAGGGTGATGGTACCAACGCCATCAATCGTGCCCTTGCTACCGTCAGCATTCCACTTAACCTGGCTGGCGTCGTACTTAACACCGTTGACAACAATGTAATCATAAAGGTCTTTAGCTGTCGGGAGGTCGTCGCCAATAATGTAGTTAACGTTCTTCTTGCTGGTAACAGCAACTTGTTTGGTGATGCTATAAGTGAACTTCTGTGGTAGTAAATCAAGGGCGGAATCAGGCACCTCAAATGAAGTGCCGTCATATTTAAGCTGATTTTTAATCCAACTTAAGACTGCATCTGCACCATTTTGATTGAGTTGAACCGTCCACTTACCTTCGTCACCGGTATAGGCAAAGTTGAAGTATGCGTGCATATCCCCGGCAAATCCGGAAATAGACGAGAATTTGAGTGACTGGGTCGTCGTGTTCGTGCCATCATTCCAAGTAATCGTGATGGTTGGATCAATATCAGGATAATTTAAAAGTTCACCGTTGTACTGACGCGAATCAGTTGGGTTGGTAATGCTGATGTTATCAATGCTGGCGCCTTTGTGATAGGTAAACGTAATTTGACCAGTTTTGCCTGTAAAGGTGTTGGCAGCATTTACTGGTTCAGGAATCCAGCCTTTGACAGCTGGTGCACCAATGTTGGTTAATTGGTCAGTCGGTGCCCAAACCGTATAAGTCTTGGCATCAGGAAAACCAGTTTCGCCAGATTTTGCCTGCAACGTAACGGTGACTTCGGTCAAAATTGACTGATAGCCATCAGTGAAGGCTTGGCCTGCTGCTGGTGCGTCTTTATTAATAGCACTTGCTACCGTGGTATAAATCGAGGCGGTTGTATCGTCTTTGGCACTGTAATCCTGGCCATCAACCGTGATCTTTCCGGCGTCAGATGCATCCGGCACAGGCATCGCTGGGTTCGCAGCAATTTCCTCATGTGCTTTTGCCAACCCGGCTGCAAAGGCATTATTCGCCCGGATCGCTTCTACTTGATATGCATAGGAATAATATGGCCGGGCGAAGTTGGTCAAATCATCGACCAACGGTGTCAAGGTCGAGCTTAAAATGCTCTTCTGCGCTGTAAACTCAGTCGGTGTCGGCTTGGTAGGATCAACGTTACCGTCTTTTTGTGAATGAGACTGGATATCGGCATTGGCTTGGCCTTGATACATGGCGTCACGTAAGAACTGATAAGTCCTGGTGTAATCATTAGCTTCGAGTGTTGTCGCTGTACCGCCGCCACCATTGAGTGCAGGATCACCTACTGGTTCAAAATTAAGATCCGCATCTTTTTGCCGTTGTGCTAGTTGTGCATCCGTATATGTTGGATCGGTTCTAAAGTCGTACAGTGCTTTAGCAACCGCTTGATATTCTTTGGAGTAGATCTGTTGGATCATCTCGCGGGCGCCTTCAGCGCTGCGAGCATAATTCTTGAGACCGGACGCCGTGTTTTGTGCATTATCCGTCTTCAGTAGAGCTTTGTCAGCGTCGGAGACATTCAATGAATCAATTAGTTCGTCAATGTTGTCAGCTGGACTACCACTCCAAGCATCCGAAGCTGCTTTTTGAAGCAAAGGCGTGAAGACTTTCATGGCCCATGCATAAGCAGCGGCTTGGGTCGTGTCACTTAAATTGGCCTGATTACTATTAGTGACAGCGGCTGGATTATTAACGTCATAGCCAGTGGCCTTATACGTATTTGAGCCGTCATCATAGATACCATTGTTCATCAGGTTCTGCAGGGCTTTATACTCACCAGTTGCCCAGTTGTTCATGATAGCTTGTTGAGCAACGGTTTTAATCGAATCATAAATACGCTGCATGAGGCTACTTTGAATAACCCCATCCAGGCCGACCATTTTAAGAAAAGTCTGAATGTTGCCGTTCAAACTAACGGCATCGGTAAAGTTGTCAGGGGCATAGTCAACCTTGCCATCTGCACCCATTTTGGCATTGCCGATTGACCGAATATCAGACAATGCCTGATGAGCGATCCCGTTGATGATATAAGGGGCAACCAGACCAACTAAGTTATTGAGGTAACCAACAGTTGTATTGACATTTGATGCCGCAACACTTGAATCAGTATATACTTGCAGTACCTTTGGAACGTTATAGTTATTCCAAAATGAATTCCAGATAAAGCTTAGTCCATTTGAGATAACGCCGCCCAGTGAGGAACCACTTAAGTCCCCTGAACGATAAGTAGTGTTGTTGATTAAGGAATTGGCTGCATCAGGATTTGTCGATTGATTCTTAACAGCGGACAAATCATCCAAAATACCTTGTGCATATGAACGCAGATAAGTGACATAACCAGCGTTGAAAGAAGGCAATGAGCTGTTGACGGCATAAAAGTAACCAGTACCGCTTAAGTCTGTGATGCTATTAGCACCAGGCCAACGACTGCTATTGTTACGATTATCCGGCTTCCAAATGGGATCATAAGCATTGGTGCCAGTCTTGTTGTCAGTGATTGTCGTGTTCGTATAGAGTTTAGGATTTTTAATATAGGCATCAATTAAAGCTGCCAGCTGATTAACGGCGCCTCTAACGTTACCAATATTTAAAATCCCGAGTCCCTTGAGGTTAATATTACTAATAATGGACTTAAGATCAGACTCAGCAGCAGATTCACCACTCTTAAAATCTTTTTTGATCCGTAATGGTGAATTCACTATCAGCAGCTGCCGTCTTGGCCTGCGCCATCATAGCAGTGAGTTTGTTAATATCAGTTGTTGCTAGCTCACCAGTCTTGGCAGCTAAGTCGCTTAACGATTGCTCGGAAATGCTGAGTGACGTGCTCTGAGAAGCACTCAAAGATTGGCTTTCAGAGGTGCTGGTGCTCTGTTTGCCTGTTGTGCTTTCAGATGAACTGGTTGAAGCCTGCTTTGAGGGGTTCGTGCTCGTCGAGGTACTTTCAGATACGCTAACCGATGTTTCCTTCGAAGCTGGCTGATTCGAGGTACTCTCTGACTTTTTCTGGCTTTCTGATTGTGTGGTCTTATTGCTTTGCGATTCAGTGGTGGAACCACTCTTCGCTGCGCTTTCAGACTTGGAAATGGATTCACTTACTGACGCGCTGGCCGCACTAATAGAGCTGCTGGTTGAAGTGCTCTGGCTATTCTTGCTTGAGTCAGAAGTGCTCTTTGAATCGCTAGCACTAACCGACTGCGACGCCGAGACGCTCTCGGACGTACTGGTTGAAGTGCTTTCCGAAGTTGATTGCGATGTCGTATTGGAACTCGCAGGAATGGTCGCTTGATTTTGAGTCGCCAGCACATCCTGTTTTCCGGCCTCTTTGCCGACACCAGCCGTGTTCGTTGTACTTGCGTGCACCGGCGAACTAGCGACGGCCCCCATACCAAATAAGCCGCTTAATGTGGCGATACCGGCAACCAACCATTGCTTGCCGGCTTTATACATTCTAAAACGGCTTTTACTGTTCGTTTCAAAAAGCCGCTTCTGTCTTTGAGGATTTAATCTACTCATTAATCGCCCATTCCCTCCTGATTCATCATTCTTAGGTTATTCCTTCATGATTTCAGTATACGTTCGTAGTGTAACATATAATTTTTCAAAATAACGATTTTTATTTAAATTAATATCAATATTTTAATTGATGCGACGTTATTCAAAATTGCCGATGTCAGTCACAGCGACTGACCTATCAACACCTTAAAGATGGCGACACTAAGGAACTTCAAATTTAAAAAATGTAACCGCTTTCTTGAAACGGCGCTTTTACGCCTAAAAATCGCACATAAGACTCCTTTTAGATATACTTCTGCCGTTAAAGGGGTTAACAAATGTCTGCCAATCCTGCTTCTTCGCTTCTATGCATTCGTGACAAGGACCTGTTTTTAATCCTCAGCAATAGCTCATGATAATATTTTGCGCAACAAAAAGACGCTTAGATCGTTTTTTGATCTGAGCGCCTAGGTTGTGAATTGACCGATCTCAAAGATTCTTTTTTAGCAATGTTACCTAGCTTCCGTGACCACTTTAGCTTTGTCTAATGGCACATCTCTCAGTGCCAATGCGTTATAACTTGCCTGATCCATTTGTACCTCGTGAATATAAGCAATTTCGTTGGTCAAAATGGCCATTAAATTGCCGCGCACTTCGGAATTCTCATCAAAAGGCGATTCCGACAGTCTTAAAACGTTGTGCGACTTGGCATGTCGCAGTGCCGTCATTTCCAGACCCATATAGCGCGTTATGGCCGTGTCCTCCGGTTTCAAAAAGCGCGCAATCTCACCTTCTCTGAAAGCCTCGATATCGTCATAACGCCGCAGTTCATGGCCGCTAAAAGGATCCTCAACTGTGATAAGGTTGATTGCACCTTCATAGAAAAATTCGCGAATCACGACTTTCCCATCGCGATTTAAGAACTGAATCTCCTGAATATCATCATTATAGTAAAAAAGATTGCTGTAATGATTGCCGTCGAACGAATATTCCTCAATCAAGTCCTTAGTGCCATCTAAGTACTGGTAGCGCAACTCCTTGACTGCCCGGCGTGTACCGGCATAGGTCACCATCGAGCCAATCGTCTCTCCTTCGCTGATAAGCGAAATGGTGCCACCTTCGTTCATGTAAACCGCCGTGCCCTCAGGAACCGGCGCCTTGTCAAAAAACATATACTTGTGATCGATATAGCGCCGTTGGGTAATCGTATCAATTAAATCCACGCCTTGGAGGTGTTCATCTTTTAAGAACCCATAGAAACCGGGCAACGGGCCCAAAACTAACAGTTGCGTGTTAGTTTGTTTTAACCACGCCTTGTGGTCATCCCAGCCAGGTTGGCCGGCTTCCAGCTGATTGACAATTTCATAGTTCATCAAGCATCTTCCTCCATTCCCCTGCAATCCGGTGATCCTGAAAGTCTGCGACCGAGTTGAACGTCTGACCGCACAGTTTCTGGTAATCTGCCGCCTTCAAACGTTTTAGACCCGTCACCATTTGATCGACATTGTACTGGGTATCATCCCGCTTGAAGTCCTGCAAAAAGCCGTTGACATTATCCTTGATTAACTCCATGGCACCAAAACGCGCCTTGTAAGTCACGACTGGCAAGCCAGCATTCAGCGCCTCAATGTACGTCAAACCAAACCCTTCAGAGAATGAGGCTGACACAAATGCGTCGTATTTAGGATAAAGCTTATCCAGCTGATTGGTCTGGCCTTTCATCTTAACATAATCACCGGCATGTAGCTTATCAATCAACTGGTTCAGCTTCATCTCTTCACCGCCACCGCCATAAATGTCGAGTGTGTAGTGAACGCCGTCTTTGTTCAAAGCAGCAACTGCTCGAATGATTAAATCAATGTGTTTTTCAGAAGCAAGCCGAGACGCCGTGATTAGGCGAATCGGATCACCCAAGGCTGTTTTAACCGGTGCTGTCTTCTGATCACGCACACCGCCAACCGGAATCGCGACAAACTTTTTCGCATACTGAGGAAAATCACGGATGAGATCCTCGCGCTGCAATTTGGTTGCGACTACCACGCTGTCGACTCGATTCAGCCGAGTTAATAAGTACTCGTAATGGTTGTTCCACAACGGGTTCTCTGGGTCATCCCGGTCAGATAAATGATCAGCATGAACGATATTGACAATGTGACTGCCAACTGGGCGGTGATAGTCGATCGCCATTTCAACCCCTTCACCACGATCAATAATGAAGGTGCTGTTACGTCCAAAGAAATCGTTAAGCTTATTCATGAAATAACGAATCATCAACACTTCATTGGCGAAGAAAAGATGCTGACCGTTTTGGTTATAAAGGTGGATGTCTTTCATCAACATACCGCGATGCTGATCGTCAACGTAAGAGAACATCACCCGTTTTTCGCCAGTGCGCTGGTTGAAGATTTCGGTGCGCCCGGTACTGACGAGCAGGACGTTACTCTTTTTGTGTTTATCGGGATACTTAACCAAGTGATTGACGATCCTTAGGCCACCACTTGTGATGTACTCCTGAATCCGATATGTATTCGTCCCATCGATCAAAGTATGATCCTTCGGGGTGATCAAATCTTCAATGCCATGACGCAGATAATCGTCACCAAATGTAAAATATTCCCAAATATTAATCATTTTGCGATTTTTAATCTGCCATTTTGCCATTGCCTCGCGTAGTTCGCGCACCACGTCCAACATGACAAACCGGTAGTCGATGCCTAACCGGTCAAATAACTTGGCGCGGTAGAATTCGGCATGTTCGACACCTGAATTGCCAATGCCCATGGCCCGATTCATGAAAAAAATCATTTACCTTTACCCCTTCACTTTTCAATTTTTTTGGAAAATGCCGCTCGTAATGCCTGCCGCAAGTGACCGAGATGCCGGCCAACCTGGTATGCAACGGTTAACGATCCAAATGCCGGATCGAATTCAGCTTTTAAAAATGCTGCCGTCTCTTGGCACCACTGCGGATCAAGCAATTGTTTCGCAGTGGCAGCGACCACAAAGATCGTTTGCGCTGCTGGCGGCAACCATAACGGCTTGGTCAGGCTGCTGCGCTCTGTTATCCCCAAAACTTGCGATTGATCGGTTTGCTTCCGTGCACGAAAGGTCACCAACGCATGGTTTAAATCCACCGCTATATCAAAATGGTTATAAACAGATACTGGGATAATCATACCATAATGAAAAACGACCTGTTCATGGCGCATATTTTTTAAGCGAATTTCATATGCAGTCGCTGTAAGTGGAAAAGTAAAGGTCCCTTTGCCGTCCTCGAAAACTTCCGATCCGACTTCCAACCCGGAAGCGTCAGTGAAGACAATCTGACAGAAGACACTGTCCTCCTTCACTTCCCAGTTGAGAACCAGCGCATAAGTTTCTCCAGGCGTCAAAATCGGCAATTCTGCCAGTTGTAGATTATGTTCAAAGTCTTTGGTGGTCGTCCACGCGTGGATCGTTTTACCCGGCGGCATCATGGGCGCTTCAAACTGCACGGTACCATCTGCCAAATAATTCACTTGGGCACCATAATTAAAGGTCGTATCCAGCATCCGGCGCCAGAAAAACAAATAAGCAGTCTCCATCATTGCCTCTTTTCCCTAGAATGAGCGTCCGAATTCCTGCGTTAAAATCATATGATATTGCCGCAAGAACCAGGCATTCACTTCGTTGGTATTGTCGTTATGCCGGCCGTGCAGTCCGATATGCAACACCCGGTTATGCTGCTGGCGGCGATTGAGCCACTTGACGATTTCATCAAACGCATGATGTTCGTAATCGTCATCCAGCATATGGGCAATTGCAAAAAACGTATGATCAAACTTCCCGCCAGAAATTGTACGCCAGATGCGTTGGTTGATCTTTTCAGCGCTTTCATGAGTGGCGCTGCCATTAAACATCATCAGCATATCAAAAGCAGTCGCAAAATCGGCACTGCGCCGCACCCGGCCATTCTCGGCGATTGTCCCTAGATTAATCAGCGGTTTACCAACCAAAATCGCCCGTGGATCTAACTTGGCACCATAATATAACGCCCCAAGCGTGCCCATCGACAGTCCGGACAAAATCAACTCATCCGGCCGAAAACCCAACCGCTTCAACGTCGCCTGAATCATTTCAACAACCTGATTCTCAAGCTGCGGATCACCAAGATAAAAGGCTCCCCCTTCCAACCGCGCATCACTGAACAGCAAGAAAGGATTACGCATCGCTTTCATCATGAAGTTACCTTCAAATCCTTCAGCCGACCGATAACCGGAAAAGTAAACCGACAGTGGCGGCTTCAAATCACCGGCGTCAAAGTAACTCAACAGCTCACCATCCAATGGTTTAACAGCTTTCAAGCGTTTGCCGCCGATAAACATCGTGCCATACTTGCCGCGACTGCGCCGTAAATGAACCTGCCTGATTTTCACCGTTCCATTACCTTTAGCCATCAAGGTAATGTTGACAAACCGGAACCCGGCTTTGGTGTCTAAGATCGTATCGTCACGAAATGCCGATAGTGGAATGAGTTTCTTTTGGGCGATCTGAAAGTTTTGTGGATTCACCATTTGCAGTTTGGCCCAGACTTCGACATCCCCAGCCGTCTCGCATTCAATCGAAATGGCAATAGCTTCCATTTGCCCAATCCCTAAGGAGCCGCGCCAATAAACGGATGGTTGCAAGTCGCGGCCAAAATCGCCTTTTAACGTCACCCCGACACTGCCTTGCTGCATAACACTTCCGGAAAAGCCATCGGCAATTTCGATCCGGCCAAAAGGCACCCGAATACCCCATTGCGCCGGATAAAAGAATAAAACGATCTGTTCGCCTAATTGGTCTAAATGATCTAACGAAATTGGGTGTGCTTGTTTTAAATCCAAAATGTGAATGATTTCCGGCGTTAACGATAACGTTTCATCATACATAATGGTGTTGGCAGGCAAACCGATCAGTTGGTCGGGTTGCTTTAACACAGCTGCGCCTTCTGTAATGATGAACAACCCTGTCGCATATTCGCGGCGTAACTGTGTCATGCCTGCATTCTGCCACAACGAAATGGGTGGCTGATCGGGTTTTTCGGCTGGTTCACCTTTCGAATCGCTTTTGTCCGGCTGAGCCGCTGGCGGAGTCGGCGCAGTATTGAAGGCGGCATTTGAAATAAACTCAAAAGCAAAGTCTTTCGTGAGATGTTCCTGCAATGGGATTGCCTGCGTCCCCAGCTGTAAAACAGGATAAGCGTTATCTGCCATGGGTCAAAACCTTCTTCCATAAGCGCATCAACTGGTCATCATCATGTTGATCGATCAATTTGACATTAGCGACCACCGTGCGATTCCAAGCGGATAGCTGGTCCAAATAACCAGACAGAGCGTCGGCCAACGCACGATCCTGATCGATGATGCGGCCATTAACGCCATTTTGAACATAACCGGTCTCATGCCGATTAATCTGCGGGATCGCCACACTGATCGCACCAATCTGCAGCAACAAATTAGGTTGATCGCCTAAATCAACTAACAACCGACTGCTATGCAACCATTGCTTCAGCTGACCGACTTCCGGATCGACGGCGTAATGAAGATGTGTCAATATTTGGAAAACCTGAAATGCCGTTTGCTGAATCTTGAGGGCTTTTTGATTAGCGGCTTGATCCGCTGCCGAATCGGTTTGCGCCGGTGGCAGCGGCATCTGCGCATTTTCAACCGTCACATTGTCACCAGCATGTGCTTGGTCGTCTTGCCACTTTTGAATTGTTTTGGTAATTTCGGCAAACATGCCTGAGTCAGGACTAATGCCTTGAAGATTTGCGAAGAAGTTAATGGCCAGTTGTTGCAGATGGGTAACTTGATCATCATTGTCTGCAACTACAACCAACCGGCGTCGATTCTCCTTGCTCAACATGGCCAATAACTGCGGAAAAACCACCGCCAACCGTTCGGCATTGAGCTGATTGACATACCACATCACGGTCGTTTGATCGGTTTCATTGCTAACCCCTAAAGCCAACGAGGTAGCGTAAGGCGGGATGACCTGAATCTTTTGGTCGGCACCGGTGCCGAGTTGTTTCTTTAACTGTTCGGCATAGTGATCGGTCGGCGAAATAATCTCCGTTGCCTGTTCTGCCACCGCCCGGACAGATTGCCGTTCCTGCTTGGCTAGATGTTCTTCCACCAGCATGGTCACTGGATAATCTGCCATAATGGCCTTTAACATGGGTTGCGCCATCCCAGCCATGGCAACAATATGCGGATCCGCAGCCAGTGTTAAATGCTCGTTCAGTTTTTCCAAAATAACCTGATCCAGGTTCGCATATTGGTGCTGCTTGAATCGGCGTGCTGCTTGTGTGCCAATCTTGACCTGACCGGATGCTTCTTCGGTCATCACAATGCTTCCGGTTAAGTCATACCAAACGCGCCGAATGATTTTGCCTTGAGCGTCAAAAAATCGACTATAACTCCAAAAACCGCGATCATCATAAACGCGCTCTTCTTTACCGATAGCCCCTTCAGGAAATTCAACGCTCAGAATAAAACCGGTTTTAAACGTCTTGATCACGGCATACAACTCATCCTGCCGATTGAGCGTCACCTGACTTTGCGAAAAGATCCGCTCAACATCTTCGGGCATGCCCAAATCTTCCAGATCAACCGGTTGGCCAGCCTGAAATGGTACGTCTTGAATCGCATCAAAGACTGACCACCACCGTTCAGACAGGAGATCGTTTTCTTTTAAAGTTCGGCGCAACCAAGGCTCTGGCCGCAAAAAGAGCAACTCGAACGGTTGATCATGGGCACTAAATAAGTGCGCCAAGTTAACCATCGACTCTTCTTCTAGCAGCTTTGGCGTTTGGGGCCAATTCGGCAGCAAATAAAGCATAGTTTCCTCCCTGTCAGATGACCTGATAACGATCCTTATACCAAAGGGCCCGCATTTGTGAATCTACGGTGTCCATAATGGTGACTAAGATCAAGATCTGCCCCAGCATCACGGAATAATTCGCAATGGGCGGATACTTGAGGCCAATAATCAACGGGGTAATCGCAATCACCACAAGAATCGAATTGCCCCAAACCGACATCAGTGAAAAATGGCGCAGCAAGAAACGGTTGGTCATTTCGCCCGGTACCTGATCAATAATATAGTCGCCGCTTTCCTTGAGATTTTTCGCTAACTTACTCGGCTGCATGTTCATATAGCCAAATGCATACCCCAAGAAAATCATGACCATCGCGTAGGAAAAAATTCCTTGGGGCGTGTTATACGAAAACCACTTAATAATTTGTCGTTGCCATTCACTGGTGGGCCCGACGGTTTGATTCACAAAATAAGTCGGCAAACTGAACAAAGACGAAGAAAACATAAACGGCATGGATCCGGCGACCAGTAACCGAATCGGCAAATACGACTTTGCTAGTTCGTTTTCCAGTAAGGGGCGTTCAACTGGAATATGTAATTCAGCTTCGTTGATGATCGTCATCACCACAATGAACACCAACACAACGATCCCCGCAATGATGTACTCCTGCTCCGAGATCGGATGGCGACGCTGATAAAACCCGCTGTTTAAAACATTGGGTAGCGAAAATACCAGCGATGGAATAATCAACGCCACTGAGCTGCCCACCCCTTTAGCCATATTCAAATCAGCCAGCCATGTGGTAAACATCGCGCCGCCGATCAAAATGATCCAAACCAGCACCAAGCCAAAATTAAAACTGAACCCAGGCAGATAAATTGGCTTAATGGCACTGCGCATCACATAAACCATTTCAAAGCCTTGAATAAAGGCAAAGAACAACGTGATGAACCGTTGGGCAATCCCCGATTTTCGAAGGGTCCAGCGTTGCACCTGCTCATCAAACAGCATTTGAATGGCCTGCCACACAATCATGCCGGTCATGTACGGACGCATGCCTAAAGATAAGATAGTGGCATTTTGCAACTGACTACCGGTCGCACCGGCAACCAGTTGCAAAAACGGCACTGATTTAAGTTGTTCGCTGGCTGAAGCAATGTCCGTTCCCGGCAATAAAACCAGCTGCCCCAAAGCCACGATGCCTAAAATTAATGCTGTCCATAATGAGCGGATCAACATGTCGTGCTTATTACTCACTAAAAAATGCCTCCTCAACCACGGGTTCACGGACTGGAAAAAGCCAATCACGCTGACGGCCTGTATATTCACGGCAATTGTGCTGCCGGCTTCCGTTAAGCTTCCGGAAAACCGACTTGAACACTACCATTTGGATTCTTGTGAATGGTCGATAACATCAGGTTTTTAACCGCACGCTGGGCAAAATCGCCAGTCATGCGGTGAAACGCCTCCCGCGCATCTTTTTGATATTCAAAGAAAGGATTATGCTGAGCCGAAGCACGCGAATTAGCCGTGGATCGCAGCTGCTGCAAGGTATCAACCTGCTCGATCCACGCCGTATCAAGCGCCTTCAGCAGTGACACTTTTTCGAAATAATCAAATTGATCCTGCGACGGCAGCAACTGGTGCTGAGCCTGCAATTGTTGATCCATCAGCTGGCGCAAAAAAGGCTTAACCGTTTTTTTCATCTGCCGCGGTCGCAATTCCTCGACAGCGGGAATGGTCATACTATCCGTGATGAGCTGGGCGCTGATCACATTCAAAATGAAGTCCATCAGCTGATCTTCATTTAGTTGATGATGATCCGCCAAAAATTCATCGATTGTTCGATTCAACAGTTTGTCAACCGCCGCTTCTAAGTCCTGACTAGCCTGTATTTCGTCGCGAGTGCGATAAATTGTCTCCCGTTGAATCCGCATGACTTCGGAAAACTCCAACGTTTGAAAGCGCGAATCCCGTCCTGACCGTTCCGAGGCTGCCTGCGCATGATTAATCAGCCGGCGAAACCGATGGCCCGTTAACGGTTGCGGCAGCTTTTCAGCGTGACCGCGATATTTTCGCCGAAACTTTTTCAGCCAGTTCGGGCCATGTTCAAGCAAGATCCGATCTTCCAACGAAGCAAAGAACACTGTTTCGCCTGGCGCACCTTGCCGCCCAGCGCGGCCTCGCAGTTGATTGTCAATCCGGGCATTATCCATACGTTCGGTACCAATGACGAGTAAGCCGCCTTTTTCAACCACACCTTTGCCTAAATGAATATCGGTTCCGCGCCCGGCCATAGATGTCGCTACGGTGATCGTTCCCGGTTGGCCGGCTTCTTTGACAATCATGGCTTCTTTTGAAGCACTGCGCGCGTTTAACAAGTTATGCGGAATGCCGGCTTTTAGTAGCACCCGCGAATACAAATTCGACATGGTCACAGAGCCGGTTTCGATCAATACAGGCCTTTTCTCCGCATAAGCCTGCTTCACCATGTCAACTGAGGCATAAATCTTATGTTCTGTATCGAGGAAAAGTCGATCCGGCTTGTCTTGGCGGATATTCGGCTTATGCGTGGGAATGATGACCACGTCCAAATGGTACGATTCCCGAAACTCGGCCGCGTCTGTTTTTGCTGTTCCCGTCATGCCACACAAATGGGTAAACATGCGAAACAGATTCTGGTAAGTAATTGATGCCATTGAGCGGGTCTGGTCCGAAATCGGCAGGTGCTCTTTAGCCTCAATCGCCTGATGCTGGCCGGCTTCCAGGCGCATCCCCTGCAACTCGCGTCCGTTGGTGATATCCAACAATTTAACCTCGTGATCAACGACCACATAATCGCGATTACGAATGAATAAAAATTGGGCTTTCAAAGCTAACACCAAGTGTCGGTATAAATCCCGCCACTTAGCCGATAACAAATGGTAAACGCCAAAATAAACTTCCAGTAACGCGATGCCGGCCTCGGTAAACCAAACCTTTTTCTTGTCGTCGCTGAGCACATAGTCGCGGTCGGCTTGTAACAATGGGATCACTTCGGCCGCCAACAGGAAATAATTCGACTGAACGCGTGGCGCACCGGAAATCACCAGCGGCGTTTGGGCCATATCCAGCAAGACCGCATCAATTTCATCAAGTAACGCAAAGCGAAAATGGGTTAAATACTTTGGCTTTTCCGGGCCGGACAGGTTGTCTAATAAATAATCAAAGCCTAGTGTGCTGTTGGTGGTGTACACAATATCGTGCTGATAAATATCATCGACATCCCGATCTTCATCTTCCTGGCCTTCTTTGGAAACTCCGGCCGTTACCGAAACGCCGAGCCATCGATAGACGCGACCCATATCTTCAGCATCCCGATTTGCCAAATAAGCATTGGCCGTAATCAAAAAAGCCCCCGGACCCGCCAAGCCGTTGAGGTACATCGGCATCGTCGCCGTCAGCGTCTTGCCTTCCCCGGTTTTCATTTCCGCAACATTGCCAAATTGCATGGCGAGTGCGCCTAAAACCTGTTCATAAAAAGGCTCCATCCCCAGCACCCGCCGATCTGCTTCGCGAACAACGGCAAAGGCCGGCACCATGATGCTGGCCAACGATTTTCCGGATTTCAAGGCTTCACGAAAATGCCGGGTCTGCGCCTTCAGTTCCTTATCTGACATTGCGCGATAAATATCCCGTTTTGCAATAACTTGTTTCGCCAGTTTAACATATTTATGTAATGCCAAATGCTCTCTTAGTTTCAAAAAGCAAACTCCTTTTCAGCTAAGCATGTTCTGGCTTTCTAGAACCACCTATTAATATTAGTCATTTTATAATATAATATAGCTTATCATGTCAAAACCAAAAAAACATACGCTGGATCAAGAAATACACGACCGGTTCAAGGCTGAAAAAAAACAGCTGGTTGATCCTCCTGTTAAGAAAGATTCCGGCCAAACTTTACAAAAAGTCATCGCCGTTGTTATTGCCATTATTGCCGTGGCTGGTGTCATTTACCCGCTTATTTCGATCTTTCAATAAGCGGTCCTTTGATGTGCCTTTTGTCATAAAGATACTATAACACTTGGTACATAATTTCTCAGAAAGCGCGTTAATTTGAAACAGATGGAGGTCTAACGTCTTCATGAGCAAAAACGTCATCGTTTATTGCGTCACAGGGACCCACTTGCAACTTACCGCCGTGTCCATCGCCACGATCCTTGAACACTATCAAACTAAAAGAGACTTACAAATCAATATTGTTTGCAGCGGCGTGCGCCAACAAGACATCGCTTTTATGAAACAATTGCCGGTTATCTATGGCAAACCCATGGTGACCGTCGATTTTTGGTCAATTCCGCAAGAAATTTCCAAAATCAGACCGGATTTTACCATCGGCAGCGGCGTACCAGTGCCGCCGATGGCCATCTGGCGATTGTTTATGCCTAATTACTTTAATGACTACGATCGCATGCTTTACTTAGACAACGACACGATGATCGAAACTGATGTCAGCAACATCTTTGCCCAGCTGAACGAGCCATATGTGCTGGCAGCGGTAAAAGACTTTTTGTTTGCGACCGACGTTGGTTACGGCCCTGCCAACTTTAACGCCAAAGAAGCCTATGGTATCGATTCCATGAGGCATTACTTTAATAATGGCGTCATGTTGATCGATGTGGCGAAATTCAATCGGTTGATTCCGGTAAGCCGTTTGCTGCACGTCATCAATACATCTCATTGGCATTTAGCTGATCAGACCATTATTAATATTTTGGCTGTCGGTCATGTTAAATATCTGCCATATCGCTACAATTTCCAACACTCACTGGCATTCTTTGATAATCCCAAGGTTGATTGGAATCCACAATTGGTCCAAACGGTGACGGATGAGTATCCGCATATTCTGATTCGCCATTTTGCCGGTACCGGACGCCTCACCTGCCCGTACCAACATGTTCGTCTTGCCGATGAATGGGAAGAAGAATTTCTACGCGTATTGATCAATGTTAAGCGGTTGAGTTTTAATATCAGTCCGATTCATACAATTCAACCGGAAATCAAGTAACCTTTGTTTTCGATTCGTGACAGAGTACCAGCATATTAACGCGTTTGCCAGTGCAGAAGCTTACGTGAAAATTCCCCGGTCGCAATGGCTAGGTCCGGCCCACCAAGCCTAGGGCCGCTTACACGCCGACTTCTAACCGCGCCGGCTCACGTTCAGGAGGTTTTTCTTTTGGAGCAGCAGGCGGTTGTCTTTTGCGTGACTGGCCCACATATTCAACTCACGGCCGTGGCCATCACCACATTGTTACAACATTATCATCAACAAACACCCTTAAAAATTTTAGTCGTCTGCGATCATGTCCTCCAGGCAGATATTGATTTGATTCGATCATTTCCGCAGCAATTGAACCGCCCTTCAGCATCGATTGATTTTTGGGCACCACCGGCTTGGGCTAAGGATCTGAAGCCTTATCAAATGCGCGGACGCACTGGCTCGACGCCACCGATGGCTTTCTGGCGGATGTTTTTGCCAGCTTACTTTTCGAACTATCAAAAACTGCTTTACTTGGATAATGACATCATTGTCAATACGGATGTTTCCAAGTTGTTTGACCGGTTAGATGACCAGCATACGCTTGCGGCAGTCCCTGACTTTTTATTCGCAGCTTCCAAAGATTATGAGTTGCCGTCCAAGGTTGATACCATGTATTTATATGGCATGGCCGATATGCAGCATTATTTTAATGGTGGGGTCATCGTCATGAACGTAGCGCGTTATAATGCCAGTTATCAACCCGGAGACATCCTTAAGCTCATTCAAACCACGTCATGGAACCTGGCAGATCAAACGCTGATGAATCTCATGTTTCAAGAAAGCACGTCGCTATTGCCTTATCGTTACAATTATCAACATAGCAAAAAATATTTCACCGATCCTTATCACTGGGATCCCGAGCGCATCCAACCAATGCTGGCGGCTTACCCACACATTGCCATTCGTCACTTCGCCGGCGAAGGTCCGGTTTCCGCACCTTACCAACATGTCGCGCTCCATGACGAGTGGGAAGCAGCTTTTTGGCAGGCCCTGCATCAAGTCAGGCTGCTGGCATCAAAGGCCAGTCAATTATGATATTTTAGCGAACATTCTGGAGGCTTCTGAATGAGTGAAAATGCCGTTGTTTTCTGCGTCACCCGACTTCATCTTCAATTAACCGCCGTGGCGATCACGTCGATTTTGGAAAATTATCAAAATAACCAGCCGTTGCAGATTCTGGTTGTTTGTGAGGATGTCCAGCAACCGGATATCGACTATATTAAAACCCTTCCGCAAAAATTTGGCTTACCGCAAGTCACCGTCGACTTTTGGAGTAAGCCCAGCGAAGTCGATCAAATATCGCCGGACTTTACGATTGGCGAAGGTGTGCCGGTTCCGCCCATGGCAATTTGGCGACTGTTTACCCCTAATTATTTTGCCAACTATCAGAAGCTGCTTTACTTAGATAATGACGTGATTGTCAAAACCGATGTCAGTCGCTTATTTGACTTGTTGGATGAGCACCATGTCTTAGCTGCCGTTCCCGATTTTTTGTTTGCGGCTTCCAAAAACTACTACGAGGATCAGTATCCGGCTGAAGAACTCTACGGCATGAAATCCATGCGGCACTATTTCAATAATGGCATGATGATTATTAACACCGCTCAGTTCAACCAAATGATTCCGGTCGACAAGCTGATCACAACCATCAACACGACCCACTGGCATTTAGCGGACCAGACAATTCTCAATATTCTTCTGGAAGGCCACGTGCAGCTTTTGCCGTGGCGCTTCAATTATCAACACGATCTCACTTACCTACACAATCCCGATTATCATTGGGATCCGCAGTTGGTGCAAAAAATCATTGACGACTATCCACGGATTGTCATTCGCCATTTTGCTGGCAGTGGATTTTTAGCTTTACCTTACGAACACGTTCAAGTCAGCGATGAATGGGATCTGGAATTTTGGCGTCTGCTTGAAAAAGTCAAAAAAGCCAGTCGCGTAAGTCATCCCGGTAAGGACTAGTTTTTACAAAACAAAGAGGCTCAATCATCAGTGGCTACTGATGATTGAGCCTCTTTGTTTTATTTATTTTGGATCTTGCCATCAACCGGCACCTGCAGATCATTCAAAAATGCCCGCCACTTTGCCACAACATGAGCTTTCGAATACGTCTGCGCCAATTTCTTAGCCGCCACACTCTGCGCCTGCCACAAGTCCGCATCGGTCAAAACCTGGGTCAGACGTTTGGCCAGAGTTCTTCGATCGTTGAGTGGGACTAAGAAGCCATTTTGGCCATCTTTGATTTGCTCGTTGATGCCGTAATGCACATCGTAAGCCACAGCAGGCATGCCGTGGGCTAGGCTTTGCATCAAAGCGAGGTTAAAACCTTCGTAATAGCCGGTCAATGCCAAAACTGTTCCTTGGTCAAACGGTTTACTTAAGTCAGGCACATAACCCATAAACCGTGCATGATCTTGTAGGTGTGTTTCAACAAGCTGCTTTTGCAACTTCTGATAATACGATTGGTCGTTGATGTAACCGTAAATTTCCAGTTGAACATCCGGTACCTGTTGCTGGATTAATTGAAGGGCATCAATGAGTTGATCGAGTTGCTTTTCCGGATGAATGCGGGCAACGCTGATGATCGTGTGCTTTTTCCGTCGGTTTAGCGGTACTGATGTTTTTTCTAAAAGGGCAGATTCGTTGTACGCTGGTGGAATGGCCCAGGTTTTGACGCCGGAACGTTGATGTAGATCAGTTGCTTGGCTTTGGGTGGCAGTCACAAAGCCGAGCACACTTTCCGGATGATCAATTTCCTTCTGGACGCGATCCACGTATGAACTTTTCATCGGATCATTAGGGTCTTGGGTGTGGGCGGAGTGCCGAACCGCAATGATTTTTGGATGCGTAGGCAGAGCAAACAACGGCGCGTCCCCCATTTCCGGCCAATCGGCAAAGAAATAGGCGGGCTGGCCGATCGCCTGCAAACGCGATAAGAAGTCGGTTATCAACTCCTGCCGCGTCGTGAAGATACTGAGGCCATCATCTGTTTGGAGGGTGGTTTGCTGCAACACGTTATGCCCGTTATCGTCTTTTTGGTAGGTGTTTTCATAACCTACCGTGCCATCTGGACGCATCATTTGTTCTGTCGTCAGATAGCCATCTTCATCAAAGATATGCCGCATCGATAAAAAACCACGCACATCGTAATAATCTGTTTGCAGTAATTGATCGCGGTGCCCGTAAAAATCGATTTTGTCGATCTGATCAGGTGCAAACGGATACCCTGAGTCTGGCTTTGCTAAAGTCACCGTCACGACCCGATAACGCCCCTTGTAGTAATGCACCTGTCGCGCTTGGCGAACCGGTGTGACTAAATTACCAAAATCAAGATCGGTCAGCGTCCGCCGCGGGCCATGATAAATGACGGCTTGCTGAAAAAAGTCATTCATATTGACGCAATCTTCCGCCTCAATACCGGCTCTGAAGCGATTCAAATCGCTGAACCGATTATAAATGGTGGATATGATTTTAACCGGCACACCCATTTCTTTAAAAAGGCGATAACGTTGGCGAATGGCATAGTCAATTCCGGAAAATTCGTAACGGATCACATCTGTCATTAAATAAATCATTTATTCTGCTCCCTTGCTGGTTGAATAAATTGATCCTGCCATGCCTGCCACACTTTGTCCTCGCTGAATCGCGCCGCACTTTTATAAGCCCCATCACTCAGTTTGCGAAGAAGTTGGTTATCCTTGAACAATGCAATCGCCTTCTCTGCAAGTGCGTGAATATCGCCATTCTTGACGATATAACCACTTTTCCCATCCATAATAATGTCGCTTGGGCCATAATTAACATCGTAACTGATCGCGGGAACACCGTGCGACTGCGCCTCCAACAGTGCTAAACCGAATCCTTCATAGCGGCTGGAAATCAGCATCAATTGTGCGTTGTTGTAAACGCCGGTTAAATCCGGTGTGTAGGCAACAAACGTGACCGCATCGTGCAAGTGTGCTTCATCGGCTTGCTTTTGTAACTGATCCATTAATTTTTGATCATTAATGTAGCCATGAATACTTAACGTTGCATCAGGAACAGCCTGTCTTATCTGGACAAAGGCGCTGATCGTGTCCTCAAGTCGCTTTTGTTCATGAATCCTGGAGACACTGATAATATGATGCGATTGCCGCTTGTCGAAGGGAACGTGTTTTTCTGCCAACGTTTGATCAGTAACAAATCCAGCCGGAACTGTTTTAATCGGAAAGCTTTTAACTCGCTTCGCAATCATCGAAGACTGCTTGCGTGTTGAGGTAAACAGTCCTTGAAATCGCGACGCCTCCGCCATCTCTGCGCCAAGCGTCTCACTCAGCGCACCGGTTAATGGTGCATCAACCGCAGTATGCACGTTATGCCAAAATGAAATCGTATAGACACGTTGCTGCATGTGATAGATACCCGGATCCACCGCATACGAACGGTCAGCGATCATCCCTTCCGCGTCTTGCTTGACTAACTGATCATAAAAGAACCCTGTCAGCTCGTCATCCGAATCAAAATAATAGGATCGTTCATGATAACGCAACCAGATTCGTTCAGCCTGATCCCCTTTTACGTTCTGGAATTGCTTGACAATGACCGGCACGCCCCCAGCATCATAAAACACTTGGCGGTTATGCGCACCTGAAGCAGCATAATAAATAGAACTCGACAAAAAGCCCCGGACATCAAACAAATCCTTTCGCTGCATTTTGCCATTAACACCATAATACTCAACCCGTTCGATCTGGCCTTTTTCATAAAAAGTATAATCTGTGAACGTCCAGACCTGCATCACTTTTTGCCCATTGCGACGATAGATGACGTTCGTTCCATTGTCTTCTACATCAGCATTCACAAATTTAAAATTCGCGATATTTTCTCGCGGGCCATGATAAAACAAGCGGTTTTGAAAAAAATCATACAGATTGACAACATCGTCGGGCATTAATGATTCGCGCGTTAAATACAAGTACTGATACCGGGCATAAGTGAACGTTGCAATTTTAGCCGGGACGTTGTGTTTATGAAACAGACTTAAGCGCTTCATCTGAGCATTCTCGATGCCTGAGTTATTATAATCAATTGCCGATGTTAAGAAGTAAAACATAAGCAGCTCCTTCTCGTAAAAGCCAATGAAGATTATACATAAAAATTGAATTTGAACAGTTCATTACATCCATAATTTTAGCACAAATATACGTTTTCTTAATTTGAAATGGCTCTGTTTTCAATAAAAAAGCATCCCGTTTGACCGTACGATTTGACTCGTTCATCAAACAAGATGCTTTTTTGGTAAGCGTGAGCCAGCCCGCTTAGAAACCGGAGTGTAAGTGGCCGCCGGGCGTGAT
>NZ_BACQ01000019.1 GCF_000260435.1 Lacticaseibacillus zeae DSM 20178 = KCTC 3804
CCGATAGCCAACGCTCCATGGATGACCCGTATCAATATAATTTTAACGGCATCAGCACTTTTTCTTCGGTACTCAACACCAGTACTATCAACACCTTAACCAATCTGGGCGCGATCGGATCAGCCGGACGGGTCAAAAATAATGACCTCACTTGGCCTTTGGAAAGTCTGCTGGGCGTCAAACAACTATTGATCGTTAACACCCAGAGTAAGAAAACCGGGACAAAAGCCTATCAGCAAGTTGCCTCCCGTATCATCTCCAACCCACGCTACGACTTATCGGCTTACAAGCTCGTGGGCCACAATAACTATTTCAATATTTACCAAAATCCCGATGTCCTGCCGGTAGCCACCCAAATTTACCGGAAAATTCCAACTCAGGTTCAGGCCAACCCAGTGCTCCAGCAAAATGCCTATTTTGAAACACTGACACCTAAAGCAAACCAGACAATGCTGACAACCAGCGACTTTTCCGGCATCAGCGTCGACAACGTCAAGCCGCTCACGACCCTGACGAACGCCGTTGCGACCAAAGTCAACAAGAAAAATGCAGCTTCGATTACGTTAACGGTCAACCCCACCAGCGACCAGCAATATCTGGTCATGGGCGAAAACATGCGCAAGAACATGGCGATCAGTATCAACAACATTCCGGTTAAAAATGACCCCGACACTGGCAGCAAAACAGTTTCAATGCCGATCAACAGCACCAAACCGACCACGATCACGTTGACATTTAACCGTGGCCTCAATCAAATTGATCTCGATCACTTTGCGTTATACACACTCAATCGAACCGCGTTTAAACAAACCATTGCCACAGCCAAGCAAAACGCACCGCAACAACGCATTCAAAATGGTCGGGTTACCCTGACAACCAAGTCAAACAACAGTGGTTACATCATGCTGACCATTCCTTATGAAAAAGGCTGGCAAGTCAATTCCAAAAACGTCACCTTGCAAAACTACCGCGGATTCATCGGCCTCAAAGTCCCCACTAGCCGTTCGACGTTCACCTTAACCTATCACACGCCCGGCATCACCCAAGGCTGGTGGCTGACGATTATCGGCGTTCTGGTGGCTATTGGTGTCACCGTCTATGAATATTGGCCAAGCAACCAGCGCCATTTGAAGCAGACAAAACGAATTTGATCGTCGTGAGTTCATTTATCGACCAACGTAGAGGCTTTGTCTTTGCCTTGCTAGAAACGACTCCAAGCTGATAAATCTAGCTATGCTTCATTTAAATAAAAATAATAGCAATCCATGATTTTGTTCATCAATACATGGGTTTCTATTTATTTTTAAATTAATAAGTAGTAAACAAACTAAAAATATACAGAACTTTTAGCTCACATGGTTGCGTTTTCATCATTTGATTGCTAAAATGCAACTATCAACTGAATAAACAAGCGTATGTTACTGGTAATGCAGGCAAGACTTTGATCATCGTTTCGACATCAAACGATCTTCTTAATTTTGCCTGTTTTTTCTCGCTCCGAAATTTGGTCACCCCATTAACTACCTGCAAAGCCCCTCAGCTGCTAGGCTTAATGGCAAACTTCAAGAAAGGAGGAGTTGTGTGTTTCGCATCAAAAAGGTTCTCAATGTCAACGTAGTGCTTGCAGAACAAAACGGGGATGAATATATCGCCTTTGGCAAAGGCATCGGCTACCATCAAAAGGTCGGTGTCACCATCCCCGATACCGCTGTGTTCAAGAAGTTCATGCCACTAGATGACAGCCGCAAAAGCGAAATGATCCAATCGCTTAATCGCATTCCCGCGGTTTACATTAGCATGACGTCACAGATTGTCACTTATGCCGAAGAAAAACTACAGGCATCTCTGCTTCCTAGCATTTATTACGCCTTAACGGATCATCTTCATTTCTCGGTTCAGCGCTACCACGCCCAACAGGCATTGGGTAATCGGATTTACTGGGAGATGAAGACCTACTACCCTGATATTTTTACCATTGGCGAATACGGCTTAACCGTTGTGCGCGATACCTTAAAAATCACATTACCTAAGGAAGAAGCCGCCAATATCGCTTTTCATATTATTAATGCCACACCGGCTGCGACCGCCAAAGCCAATGTTTTGGAAGTCACCCAACTCGTTGACAACGTGCTGCAAGCCGTTCGCGCGCTCACCGGCGGCACGATTGTTACTACCAGCCTGCATTATGAGCGGTTCGTCACCCACATGAAATTCTTCGCCGAACGCTATCTAAGCAACACCATGTTGGAAGATGACGGCCAGTTGCTGGTCAATGTGTACAGTTTGTACCCCGAAGCGGCCAAAATTGCGCTCAAAGTCGACAAAACAATCATGGCCATTTACAATAAACCGCCGACAAAAGAGGAACTGGCTTATCTCATTATTCACATCCACCGTGTGTTAATCGGTTAAATCATCGTCACGCACTCAAACAACCCACCCAAGGAGGATCCTATGACTGACCAATTTAAAATTACCGATCGCATTATGCAGGCGGTCGGTGGCGTTGACAACATTAAAAGTCTTAGCCACTGCGCGACTCGCTTGCGTTTTGTCTTAATCGATAAAACCAAGTTCAACACTCAACAGCTTGAACAGATTCCCGAAGTGCTAAGCGCCGTCAGCTCAGGCGACGAATCCCAAGTCGTTGTTGGCGCCAAAGTGACTCAGTACTATGCCGAAATCATGAAAAACTACCCCATTCGCGAAAACAACGCCACTCCCGACGCAGCTGCGAGTTCCGAAAAGAATGTCCTAAAACGAGTTCTAAATGCCATTGTCAATATCATGGCACCCATCATCACCGTTTTAATTGCCGGTGGTTTATTCAAAGTGGTTATTGCCATCATGGCGCTTTGCGGACTTGATCCCAAAAGCGTGCCTTATTTAACCTTGAGCTTCATGGCGGACGCCGCGTTTTATTTTCTCCCCTTCATGTTAGCGGTCAGTGCAGCCAAAAAATTCAATACCAACACTTACTTGGCTATGATGATGGCCGGTGTCCTACTGCACCCTAACTTCACCGCAATGGTAGCAGCTGGCAAGCCCATTGCTTTGTTCGGCGCCCCAATTCGCCTTGCATCATACGGCGGCAGTGTCATTCCGATTATTTTAATCGTGTGGTTCATGAGTTATGTCGAACGGTTTGCGGAAAAAGTCGCACCGGACATGATTAAAACGATGCTTAAGCCGCTGCTGATCGCCTTGATCACGGCACCGGTTGCCTTAATCGTCATCGGCCCGATCGGCAGCATGATGGGCGATGGCTTATACGCGGCCATCTCTGTGTTGAACCGAAATGTTCCTTGGCTAGTGCCAACCCTCGTCGGTGCCTTCACCCCGCTACTGGTCATGGTTGGTATGCATGTGTCACTGCTTCCGCTGGCCACCCTGTCAATCGGGCGATTCGGATCTGAAACCATCATGGGTCCCGGCATGCTGGCCAGCAACATTGCCCAAGCTGGTGCTTCCGCGGCGATTGCCGTCCGTGAACGCAAAGCTCGTGGGCGCCAGATTGCCTTGTCTGCTACGGTGACGGCTTTATCCGGCATTACCGAACCGGCACTTTATGGCGTAACGCTCAAATACAAACGAGCCTTAGCCTGCGTCATCGTGTCTGGTGGGCTAGCGGGATTATATGCCGGCATCAGCGGCCTTGTCCGCTATTCGTTTGGTTCGCCAGGGATTTTCACATTACCGGTTTTCATTGGTGCCAACCCTGATAACTTCCGCTACGCTTTAATTACCGTGGCGATCGCTTTTGGTCTGACATTCATCACGACCTACTTTTTCGCTGTGGTGGCTGATTCACCGGCTACCTCAGCCGCTAAGCCAACCACTCAACAATTTAAAAGTGTGGTTACTGGCCGGATTGTTCCGCTTAGCCAGCTTGATGACGAGGTTTTCGCTTCCGGATCACTAGGTCATGGGGTGGCCATCGACCCCGAGGCTGACACCATTACGGCCCCATGCGACGCTAAAGTGACCATGGTTTACCCAACCGGTCATGCCATGGGGCTCACAACTGCCAATGGCCAGGAAATTTTAATCCACATTGGCATCAACACCGTCAACCTCAAAGGCCGCGGCTTCAAGACTTTAGTGGAACACAATCAGGAAGTTAAAGCCGGTCAACCGCTGGTGCAGCTGGATTTGCCTTTGATTCGTCAAGAAGGGTTTGATCCAACCGTGATCGTCTTGCTGATCAACACAGCTGCTCACCAGATTGACGTACACGACCAACCAACTGTCACCAATGAAGATGCGTTACTCACCCTTCGTCAACCGATGCCTGAGGCTTAAAAAGGAGCAAGTGTATGACAAAAACTAATTTTCCAGAAGGCTTCCTATGGGGCGGTGCGACAGCCGCTAACCAACTAGAGGGTGCCTACGATGTGGACGGCAAAGGCCTTTCAACCAGCGATTTACTTTTAGGCGGCAGCGTCAACGTGCCGCGCAAAATCACCCGCACCGTCGACCCAGAAGCATTTTATCCAAGTCATGACGCGATCGACCACTTTCATCGGTTTAAAGAAGATATCGCGTTGTTTGCAGAAATGGGTTTCAAGGTCTATCGATTCTCGATTGCCTGGACCCGCATTTTCCCGACTGGGTTGGAAACCGAGCCTAACGAAGCCGGCTTAGCCTTTTATGATCAGCTGATCGCCGAGCTTAAACGGCATGATATCGAACCATTAGTTACGATTTCGCATTTTGAGTCGCCGATTGGCCTGACCAAAGCTTTCAACGCCTGGGCTTCGCGTGACATGATTGCTGCATATACCCGTTTTGCTGAAACCATCATCAACCGCTACCATCACGATGTTCGTTACTGGTTGACTTTTAATGAAATCAACATGCTCACCCGACCAATGGGTGCTTACCTGGCTGGCGGCATGTACGTTGACGACTCGGACCGATTCATCAGTCCCGATACCGACTCCGAGCAGTTGCGCTTGCAGGCGCTCCACCACCAGTTTGTCGCTAGCGCCTTGGTGACCAAATTCGCCCACGAGCTGGATCCGCAGCTTCAAATCGGTTGTATGCTTGCGTACCGAATGCTGTATCCGTACACCAGCCATCCGGATGACATCGCCATGGTTCAACGCGCTACCGAATTCAACAATTTTTATTGTGGCGATGTCCAAGTTAAAGGCCACTACCCTTATTTCGCCCGCCGCTACTGGCGCGATCATCATCTTCATATCGACATGGCACCGGAAGATGCAGCCACGCTTGCTGCAGGAACGGTTGATTTTTATACCTTCTCCTATTACCAATCCAGCACCATGACCTGCACAGGTGAAGGCGAAAAAACCGGCGGCAACTTCTTCAGCGGCGTCAAGAACCCTTATCTGGAACGCAGCGAATGGGGCTGGGAAATTGATCCCCGCGGCCTCAGAACCGCACTCAATCAAATCTATGACCGCTATCAAGTGCCGTTAATGGTCGTCGAAAATGGCTTCGGCACCCGCGATCAACTCATTGAACAAAATGGTGTCAAAACCGTCAATGACGATGCTAGAATCGCCTATCTTAAAGCGCACATTCAGGCGATGGGAGCTGCGATTAAGGATGGCGTTGATCTTGTTGGCTATACGTCATGGGCACCGATTGACGTGATCTCAGCCAGCACTGGTGAAATGGCCAAGCGGTACGGCTATATCTATGTTGACAAACATGATGAGGTACCGGGACTTTAGCTAGGTACCGTAAGAAGTCGTTTTATTGGTATCAGCAAGTGATTCAGCATAATGGGCTTGGGTGAATTTTAAGATGACCAAAAACCACCTGTAGAGGGCTTGAAGCCTTGCAGGTGGTTTTTTATAT
>NZ_BACQ01000018.1 GCF_000260435.1 Lacticaseibacillus zeae DSM 20178 = KCTC 3804
AACTTGTCGACCGTTGACGCCATAACCTGTGACATCAATTAATACCATGTGATTATCCGAGCCGCCGGAAATCAGCCGTAAATGCGGATCTTCCTCAAAGCCGGCGACCATGGCCTGCATATTATCGAGAATCTGTTGCGTGTATGTCTTGAATTCAGGCTTCAATGCTTCGCCCAGCGCAACAGCTTTAGCGGCAATCACATGATCTAGCGGTCCGCCTTGAATGCCCGGGAACAAAGCGGAATTAATGGCTTTACCATATTCAGCCTTGGCCAGAATCATCCCGCCGCGCGGTCCCCGTAACGTCTTATGCGTCGTCGTCGTCACAACGTCTGAATACGGCACCGGGTTCATATGCACCCCACCGGCAACCAGTCCGGCAATATGCGCCATATCAACCATTAAAAAGGCACCGACATGATCGGCAATTTCGCGGAATTTCTTGAAATCAATCTCGCGACTGTAAGCCGAGGCACCGGCTACAATCAGCCGCGGCTTGATCTGTTCCGCCTGTTCCCGAATCTTGTCATAATCCAAGCGTTCGGTTTTGGCATCCAACCCGTAATGGTAAAAATGGTACTCCTGACCGCTAAAGCTAACCGGACTCCCATGGGTGAGATGGCCGCCATCGGTCAGATCCATCGCCAAGACTTTATCGCCGTCTTCCAAAAAGGCGCGATAAGCTGCCATATTGGCCTGTGATCCGGAATGCGGCTGTACATTCGCAAACTCTGCCCCAAAAAGTTTTTTTGCTCGATCAATGGCCAGCTGTTCGGTCACGTCTATGTATTGATTACCGCCATAATACCGATGGCCGGGATAGCCTTCGGAATACTTGTTGGTCAAAACCGACCCTTGAGCAGCGCGAACTGCCGGTGAAACAATGTTCTCCGAGGCAATGAGTTCGATATTATGCTCCTGACGCTCTTCTTCATGATGAATTGCGCCGAAGACTTCTGGGTCTTGTGCCATGAAATCCATGTCTCCACTCTCCGCTTGAATGCATTCATTCCTATTACCCAACAAAAAACCCGACCCATTGCAATCGTGTACGCCGTGAAAGCCTAATGTACAAGGCTTAACGCCACGAATCCAAATAAGGCCAACTGACACTCACTGGTCAGTTGGCCTTATTATAGCAAATCAAAACGAATCTGTAGGCATATTTGGTTGATAGTGGACATTACCAGCAGATTTAAGCAGGCGATTCATGTAAGCCATGCTTAATTCACTATGGGAAAACGCCTGCGCCAACACAAGTGTGACATCCGGATGAAGATCGAACCAACGCAACCCGGCAAACAAGTCATGGGTCGCACTTTTAATGTCCTGCCCCAACGAATAACCAGGCACCGCCGAGAATTTAGCAAGAATCGGATCAGTCGCCAAAATACCAAAAGTCTGTCCGGTCTTTTTGGCCCATTCGACCGCTTCGGGAAACTGGCCCGGATCATCGACAACCACCACTTGAGCAGATGGCGCATAGTGTTTATATTTCATCCCTGGTGCTTTGGGCGCTTCATTTTTGCCGACGTGATGAATCGCTGAATCGACCGGCCCTAAAATCGGCTCCAACTCGTCAGGACCAATTGCACCCGGGCGCAGAATTGCTGGTGGCGTGACAGTTAGATCGACAATGGTGGACTCAACACCGACCCGGGTTGGCCCGTCATCGAGCACGCCGGCGATTTTGCCTGACAAATCATGCAGCACATGATCCGCTGTGGTCGGGCTGGGTTTGCCAGAAGTATTGGCTGACGGGCCAACAATCGGAACGCCGGCAGTTGCAATCAACTTCCGCGTCAAGGCGTTATCCGGATTGCGGAAAGCCGCCGTCTGCAAGCCCCCTGTCACCTTCATGGACAAGCGCCCAGGCAAAATATTCAGAATCATCGTCAACGGCCCCGGCCAAAAAGTCGCCATTAGTTTAGCTGCTGCAGGGGTAATCGTCGCATATTGCCCGACCATCGCCGCATCCGCCACCGTCACAATTAGTGGATTATCTGAAGGCCGGCCCTTGGCTGCATAGACTTTGCCCACCGCATCCACATTGGTCGCGTCAGCACCCAGGCCATACACTGTTTCAGTGGGAAACGCGACTAACTCGCCGCGCTTTAAAGCAGCGGCGGCTTCCGGGATATCAGATTCATGATAACGTTTTGACAAATTCTTCTGCCTCCATATTTTGTCTGTTGCTGTGTAACGCCAAAAGAACGGGTTTCACTCCGAATCCTTATCGGCAAACGCCTAAAATTGCAGCTTGGCCATGCGCGGGTGACCGGCCATATCCTGCCGAAAAGTCACTTGCGCTTGGGGTACTTTTTCCGCAAATAACTTCTGTAGTGCCGGTTGTTGCCGGTAACCGAATTCTAAATAAGCGGCTCCGTGGTCATTCAAATGTGCTGGCAATGCCTCGATAAACCGTTCAAAAAGTGCTAGCCCATGATGATCGGCAAACAAGGCCAACTTAGGCTCATAACGCAAGGTACTTTGGTCCATCACCGGCGTTTCTTCGGGTGCGATATATGGCAAGTTGGTGACCACAAAATCAAACCGGCCCGGCAAATGACTAAATAAATCACTCGTCACGAATTGGGCCTGCACGTGTTGTGACTGGGCATTCTGCTCGGCAACTGCCAGCGCTGCTTCGGACACGTCACTTAGCGTCATCGTGACTTGTGGCAGCTGGCGAGCCAAGGTAATGCCGATCGCGCCGCTGCCGGTTCCCAAATCCAAACCGGTTCGGGCGGCGGTCTGCTCTTTTGCGACCCAGTCAACCAGCTCTTCTGTTTCAAATCGCGGAATCAAAACTGCCGGCGTTACTTTGAATATCGCACCAAAAAACGGCGCCACACCGGTGATATATTGCGCCGGCTCAAATTTTGCTAGGCGGGCAACATCTGCTTGGAATTGCTGCCATGACGCATCGGGCATCACGTCTTGCCGATGTAAAATCAATTGACTTGGCGTCCAGTTTGCCCGATTCATCATGACATACCGCGCCCCATCAGGATCAACATGGTGTTCCGTCAATAACAAAGACGCCCATTTGAGCGCCTCAGCGTATGTTTTAGACATTAAGCGATTCCATCTTCTGGGCCTGATCATGGACGATCAACGCATCGATAATTTCGTCAAGATCGCCATTCATGATGCGATCCAATTTATTAAGGGTCAAGCCGATCCGATGATCCGTTACTCGGTTTTGCGGATAATTGTAAGTGCGGATGCGCTCGGAACGATCACCAGTGCCAATGGCATTTTTACGCGTCTGATCGTATTTTTCCTGATTTTGGGTTTCGTAGTAATCGTAGACCCGTGAGCGCAGAATCTGTAACGCTCGAGCCCGGTTTTCCTGCTGGCTGCGTTCGTCCTGCATCGACACGACAATCCCGGTTGGAATGTGGGTCATCCGCACCGCCGAACTGGTTTTATTGACATGCTGACCACCGGCACCTGACGAGCGGTAAACATCTGTCCGAATATCTTTAGGATCAATTTTCAGATCCACTTCATCATATTCAGGCATCACCCCAACGGTTGCCGTGCTGGTGTGAACTCGACCGGCGCTTTCAGTCACGGGCACCCGCTGCACTCGATGCGCGCCGTTTTCATACTTCAGCTTGGAATAAACATTGTCACCGGTAATCATGACGACGACTTCTTTGTAGCCACCCACTTCAGTCGGCGTTGAATCAATGATTTCCGCTTTCCACCCCTGGCGCTCGGCGTAATGCATGTACATATTCAACAAGTCACCGGCAAAAAGGCTGGCCTCATCGCCACCGGCAGCTCCACGGATTTCCATGATGATGTTCTTATCATCGTTAGGATCCTTAGGCAGCATCAATACCTTGATCTTATCTTCAAGATCGGCTTTTTGCTTTTGCAGATCGTCAAGGTCTTCTTTAGCTAGCGCTTCCATGTCCTCGTCTTTACTCTCGCGAAGCACTTCTTCGCTTTCCTTGATGTCGGACAAAACCTGCTTGTACTTTTTATAGGCAGCCACGACATCCCGCATTCCGCCTTCTTCTTTCGACAAAGCCAGATACCGCTTCGTGTCGCTAATAACCTCGGGATCCGACATTAATTCTTCTAATTCATCATAACGATCCAAAAGACCGTCCAGTTGTTCAAAAATCTTATCCATAAAAGTCCTCCTGAGCGTGAACTGGCGCGGTTAGAAGTCGGAGTGTAAGTGGCCTTGGGTGTGATGGCGGTGGTCTTGGCCATTGCGACCAAGGCCCTTACACGCAGACTTCTGCGCCGGTAAACGCGTTATAGCTGAGCGTGAACTGGCGCAACGCCAGCAACTACTCACTAATCCTGATGCTCAATCTTATCTAACGGCGGGTGGAAATAATGATGCCGGCAAACCGGGTAATATGACTCGTTACCGCCAATCAACACTTGCTCGCCTTCATAAACCGGCTTTCCGTCATGAATCCGCAAATTCATAATGGCCTTTTTGGCGCAAAACCAGCAAATCGTTTTCATTTCTTCAATTTTATCTGCATACAGCAGCAGGTATTTAGACCCTTCAAATAACTCATTGCGAAAGTCATTCTTTAAGCCAAATGCCATCACCGGAATATGCAATTCATCGACAACCCGCGCAGCTTCGAAAATATGATGCTTTTGTAAAAACTGGGCTTCGTCAATCAGTACACACGCCGCGTGCGGATCAGTTTCTCTGATTGTTTCAAACAAGTCGGTTTCATGCTTAACCGGAATAGCTGTCCGTTCAAACCCGATGCGACTGGCAATCATGCCAACGCCGGCCCGATCATCCAAGGCGCTGGTCATCAGAATCACCCGTTTATTTTGTTCCTCATAATTATGCGCGACTTTCAGGATTTCAATACTTTTACCTGAGTTCATCGCACCGTATCGAAAGAAAAGCTGGGCCATGTGCCGCCTCCATCTAAAATCTCACAGCTCACAGTATAACGGATTTTTTTCGCAAAGAACACCGTGACTGCCGGTTTGCTTGTCGTTTATGCTAAAATAGTCCCATTAAGTTGAGAGGAAGAACGCCGTGGCATTTTCAGCAAAAGCCAGCCTGGCAACTGCCATTGGTCGCAGCAGCTACTGGTTCTTACACACATTTTTAAAAGGCGGGTCAAGCCTCCCCGGCAAACTCGCCAATAAAATCGATCCGCGCGTTTTGCAGGCGCTAGGTCGTGACTATGATGTCATCGTGGTGACCGGTACCAATGGGAAAACCCTGACGACGAGCTTAATCGTTAAAGTGCTCAAGCAAAAATATCAGGAAGTTTTGACCAATCCCACCGGCTCGAACATGCTGCAGGGCATCACCACAGCTTTCTTGGCGCAACCCAAACACGGGCATGACCGGGGCATCGCGGTTCTGGAAGTGGACGAGGCTAACGTTGCCCCGGTAGCTGCCCAGTTAAAGCCGAAAGCTTTTGTACTGACCAATATCTTCCGTGACCAGATGGATCGTTATGGTGAATTCTACACGACCTATCAGAAGATTCTGGACGGCGTCACCCTTGATCCTAAAGCTGTGGTGCTTGCTAACGGGGATGCGCCGATCTTCAGTTCCCGTAAGTTGCCGAATCCAGTTCATTATTACGGCTTTACGTTGACTGACGAAGGCGATCACAAAGCCCCGCCGAATACGGATGGCGTTTTGTGCCCGGTCTGTCAACATATCTTACATTACCACGCCATCACTTACGCTAACCTCGGCAATTATTTCTGTCCTAACTGCGGCTTCAAACGGCCACAACTGAAGTATCAGGTGAACACCGTGACCAAAATGACGCCGCAAAGCAGTGATTTCGTCATCGACGGCCAACCTTGCCATATTGATATCGGCGGTACGTATAACATATACAACGCCTTGGCCGCTTTCGCTGTTGGTCGGACTTTTGGCGTCAGTCCTGAACAAATCAGCCAAGCTTTCGCCTATGACGAGAAAGTTTTCGGCCGCCAAGAAGTCATTCAACTCGGCGATAAAAAATTAACCTTGATTTTGGTCAAAAATCCCGTCGGCTTGAATCAGGTGCTCAGCATGATCGAAACGGCGAAGCAGCCTTTTGGGTTTGCCATGCTGCTGAATGCCAATTATGCAGATGGTATCGATACCAGCTGGATTTGGGATGGTAACTTCGAAGATTTTGTTGCCAGCAAAAAAGCCGCGACATATCTGGTCGGCGGTGAGCGCTACAAAGATATTGCATTACGGCTCACAGTCGCAGGCGTTCCGGAAGACAAGCTCATGACTCAACCGGACCTTAGCAACGTCATCACGGAGTTGCAAAAAATGCCCCAGCAACAACTTTACGTTTTGTCAACTTACACCGCAATGTTACAGCTGCGCAAGAAGTTGAGCGAAGGCGGTTTTATTAAGGCTGGATTTTAAGTTGAGCCTATAAACGCCATCGTTGTATCAAAAAACAGGACCTGACTATCAAAGGTCCTGTTTTTTTGCTGCTTTGCCACGATTGGCCAGTCATTCTTCCTTCGTTCAGGACTCGGCTGTCCCTGTATCTGGCTGATCCGCCAAAAAACGTTGCACAAATTGGTCGCGTTTGCCCAGAAACTCGCGATTAGGCTGCGGGTGGACGCGGTTTGTCAACACGATCAGTGCCAGTTGACTTTGCGGCTGAATGAGCCAGAAAGTACCGGTATAGCCCGTATGGTACAGCCACAGCCGTCCCTTGCCATCACGCCGAAGATCCCAGCCAAGACTGCGACCGAGCTGATGGGCCGTCCAATCACGGGTTAGCTGCTGGGCGTGATCAGGCCATGCCGATGCCTGCTTTTGCCCAAAGAAGTATTGCGTGAACATCTCCAAGTCGGCTAGACTCGCAAACAGGCCGGCCGCCCCGCTATGACGTCCCAAGACGGCACTTTTGGGATCGTGCACGACCCCGCGTCGCAAGCCGACAACCGGGTCGTAAGTGGTTGGCACACACTGTTTCGAATCCGGCTGAAACGTTGCTTTAGGCAAACCAAGCGGACGTAGAACCTGTTGCGTGATAAGCGTTTGAATCGGCTGGTGATAGATCTGTTCCAAGGCCCATCCGACCAGCAACAAATTCACATCCCGATAAACGACTTTAGCATCGACTTCATCTGTGACGGCCAATTGCGTCATGAGGGCACGTTTCAACACTGGTGCCGGCAAGTCATCACGGTGCGGAATATATCCTTCCAGTCCAGACGTATGCGTCAATGCCTGCCGAAATGTGGTGGCGTGCGGAAACGCCGGCAAGAACCGTTTCAACGGCATCTCCGGCGCAACCAGTTTTTGATCCCAAGCCTGTAAAAAAACGGTGGTGGTGCCGATAACCTTCGTCAGGGACGCGACGTCGTAAAGCATCCCCGGCCGCAACGGCGCTGGCGTGGGCTGCCATTGCGCATCGCCGCTCACCTGGTTTTGCACATCTTTTCCCTTCATAAGCGCCACACTAAATCCGGGGATGATACGCCCAGTCACCCACGTCTGCAGCTCCGCCGTGATCGCTTGAAAATTCATCCTGGCCTTCTTCCCGACGCCGAGTCACAACCATACTACGCCACGCGGAACCACAGCGTGAGCCGATTAGGACCGGCAATCATCAAAAATTGATTCTCATGATGATAATCGTAGTCCGTTAGCCCGGCTGCATCAAGGTTCATCAAGATATTTTCCATCGCCATTTTGTCCGGCAAAATAAAGCTCACATAATCCAAACCATACATATCAGGTGTCGGCAATAATAACGTCGCTTCTAACCGCAAATTTATGCCGATGTGATGGCGATAATCACCGGCGGCCAAAAAGACTTCGCCGGTATTCGGACTAGGCTTTTCCCGAAAACCGAGTCCATCTTCCAGATAGTGACTGGTGCTGGCCAAGTCCGCCACCCGAAACTGAACGTAACCAATGGTCGTCCCGGAAGGCAATCGATCATAATCCCGCGCCGCATGTTTACCGATTTCAGCCGGATCGATGGCTTCCTCGGTCTCATCTTCCCAGTTGTACTGTCGTTCCTCTTGATACTGCTCAATCGCGCGATCAATCGTAAACGCAACGCCATTGCCTTCTGGATCCTTAGCCAAAAAGCCTTGCTGATAGCCAGTTTGAAAAGCCTTTGTCACTGGCTGATCCTGTTTCACGATTCGATACGCGGCCCCCAGTGCCCCCGGATTTGGCAGCAAAATCGCAAAATGATCCAATCCCGTCACCGGTTTCTGCGGTGAGAGTCCCTTAATTTGATGTAAAACGACTAAAACCTGTTGATTAAGGCGGGTTCCCAAATAAATCGTATCGCCATTTTGACGCAATAAATCTAATCGGGCGACCTGCTGGTACCATTGGCTCACCTTGGCCAAGTTAGCAACTTTAAGTGCAATAAAATCCACACGCGTTTCTTCTGGCAATGCAATCCCTGCCATGTTCATCCGCTCCTTGTCTGTTTAAGCCCCGATTGAGTTCCAGCTTCCCAATTCGGCCTGTTGCCAACAGCATAATGAGTCGACTCATTTTTTGCCAACAAAAAGCTTGTGATTTCAAACAATGGCGGTTATGACTAATAAATGCGCTTGCCAAGTCTTGTTATCTTTCTTACAGTTGTAGATAGTGGGGTTGTATTTTAAAGACAGTGTTCACACTCCACTTTAACGCGCTCACCGGCGCAGAAGCCTGCGTGTAAGAACCTTGGTCGCAATGGTCAAAGACCGACCATCACGCCCAAGGCCACTTACACTCCGGCTTCTACCCGCGCCGGTTCACGCTCGGGAGGTTTGTTTTACATGAAAATATTAGGTGTTTACGGTGGACAGGATGCCGATGGGTTGACGGCGAGTTTGGTTAAAGCCGTCTTATCCGGCGTGACTGCGCCTGCCACCACTGAATTTGTTGATTTAAATCAATACCAGATTCGGCCAGATGTTTCTGATCAGGCCAATCCGACACTGGACGAACTTGAAGCCAAGCTAAAGAGCGCCGATGTGTGGGTTTTAGGCACCCCAACTTACTTCGGTACGGTCGCCGGTCAGTTCAAGCAACTGCTCGACTGCATGCGTCATCGGATGACGCGCATGACTAAGGAAGGCGATACGCTGCCCGGCATTTTCAAGGATAAGCATTATGTCAGTGTGACCAGCTGCTTTGCCACTGCTCTGGACAACACGTTCACCCATCAAACCGACGCGACTTTGGTGGCAATTGACAAGGCGATGACGGCGGCTGGTGTCCATAAGATTGCCGAATTGGTGCTCCCGCATACTTGGGGCATGACGACTTTGCCCGAAGCCAAAATCAATCAGGCGCACGCGCTGGGCGCGAAACTCGCGACTTTTAAAAAGAAGGATGATGAGACTTTGAAACGTTACATATTACTATTTGGCATGATTGCGGTCATGGCCTTGGCCACCATGGGCATTCAGCAAGTCTTACCAGGAGTAGCAACTAATTTTTGGTGGCGCTATGTCAGCTTTGTCGTGATCTTCTTCGTTCTACTCGCTTGCTTACTGCATTATGCGACCTTCATGCGTCACAAGCGGCGTTAATCAGCACAGCCACGATTATGTACAAAAATAGCCTCAGGGAGATCATGTTCGTCTCTCTGAGGCTATTTTTTAATCGTAGCCAGTTAAACTTTAGCTTGCAACACAATCACGATTCCTAAGAAAACTAAATCGCAACGTTGCCGCTGAATTGGCTGTTGTACAAGTCTGCATAGAAACCATTCTTCGCCATCAATTCGTCGTGGTTGCCGGTTTCAACAATCGAGCCATGATTCATCACAATAATATTGTCTGCGTCACGAATGGTGGATAGCCGATGGGCAACAACGAAACTGGTTCGGTCGGTCAGCAAGCGATTCATCGCGTGTTGAATATGAATTTCGGTTCGCGTATCGACAGAACTCGTTGCCTCGTCCAGAATCAGAATTTCCGGATCTGCGACAAATGTCCGGGCAATCGTCAGCAATTGCCGCTGTCCTTGAGAAATGTTGGAGGCTTCTTCATTCAAAATCGTATTGTACCCATCCGGCAACTGGCGCACAAAATTATCAACATGCGCTGCTTTGGCTGCGGCAAGCACTTCATCATCTGTAGCGTCTTCGCGGCCGTATTTCAGATTATCCCAAATCGTGCCGGTAAACAGCCAAGTATCCTGAAGCACCATCGCAAAATGCGACCGAACATCTTCCCGCTTCATATCTCGGGTATCCGTTCCATTCAGCCGGATTGAACCGCCGCTGATATCGTAGAAGCGCTCCAGCAAGTTGATAATGGTCGTTTTCCCGGCACCGGTTGGCCCGACAATTGCCACCATCTGGCCAGGCTTCACTTGCAGATTATAATCTTTCAGTAACAGCGTATCTGGCGTATACCCAAATTGAACATGATCCATGACCAATTTGTTCGGATCGTTCGGCACTGCCGGCACACCGGATGGATTGTCCTGCATGTCCTCTTCGTCTAACACAGCGAAAATCCGTTCTGCACTGGCAATGGTGGACTGAATCGTATTCGCCAAATTAGCCAGTTGTGAGATTGGCTGAGAGAACTGCTGCATATATTGCAAGAAGGCTTGGACATTCCCTAAGGTAATTGTCCCGTTGGAAACTTCGATCCCGCCCATGATCGCAACGAAAACGTAACCAATGTTATTAAGGAAAATCATCAAAGGCATGATGATGCCGGAAACAAACTGGGCTTTCCATGCAGCGTCATAAAACGCCTGGTTTTGGCCTTCAAAATCCCGAACCTCATCATCTTCGCGGTTGAAGCTCTTAATAATGACTTGGCCACCGTAAGTTTCTTCAACTTGGTTGTTCAATAACCCCAGTGCCTTCTGCTGAGCAGCAAAGAAACGCTGTGACTTCGGAGCAACGATGCCGACAACAATTAACCCAAGCGGAATTGTCACCAGTGCGATCAAGGTCAATTTCCAGGAAATGGTGAGCATCATCCAGATGGTTCCGACAAACATGACGGCACTCGTAACCATCTGTGTGAGACTCTGTTGCAAAGTCGATGCGATATTATCCATATCGTTGATCGCCCGCGACATAATGTCCCCATTGCTGTGGGTATCATAATACTTGATCGGAACGGTTTTCATCTTGTATTTCAGATCTTTTCGCAGCTGGTAAACCGTGTTCTGCGAAATTCGGGTCATGATGAACTGCTGCAAGAAGCTGAATAAGGCGCTGCCCAGATAAAGAATCAACACTATCAGAATAATGTGCTTGATCTTGTCAAAATCAATCGGGTAACTACCGACCGCTATCCCGGCTTTTTGCTCCGCCTGGCCCTTCATGACACCTTTAAAGATTTCGGTCGTTGCTTCACCTAAAATCTTCGGCGTACGAATCTGAAAAACCGTTGAGGCAATGGCTAGGATCAGCACGGCGATAATACCGATCAGCCGGTTACGCATATACCCAAATAGCCGCCCGGTCGTTTTCCAGAAGTTTTTCGGCTTTTCAACGAGACCGGCTCGACCACCCGGCCTCATTCGTGGACCGGATGATGGCCGCTTGGTTGCGGATTTTTGATTGTCTGCCATTATTTCTCGTCTCCTTCCCGAATCTGTGACTTGATAATTTCCTGATAAGTTGGGTTGGAGGCTTTCAACTCAGCGTGGGTGCCTCTACCGACCATTTTGCCTTCGTCCAAGACAACAATCGTGTCCGCATCGGCGACCGTGGAAACCCGCTGGCCAACAATCACAACGACTTTAGTTTGAATTTTCTTGTCAGCCTTCAATGCTGCCCGTAAATTGGCATCAGTTTTGAAATCCAAAGCTGAAAATGAATCATCAAAGACATAGATCGACGCATCCTTCACCAAAGCACGCGCAATGGCCAATCGCTGACGCTGCCCGCCGGAGAAGTTACCGCCGCCTTGTTCAACTTGATAATCCAGACCTTCAGGATTGCTTTCGATGAAATCACGTGCCTGGGCAATATCTAGCGCGTGCCAGATATCGTCATCCGTCGCGTTTTCATTTCCGTATTTCATATTGTCACGAACGGTTCCGGTAAATAGATTGGCTTTTTGCGGCACAAACGCGACCGCTTCGTGCAGCTTCTTCAAGTCGACATTTTTAACATCTTCGCCGTCAACCCGGACTGCGCCTTTTTCAGCATCGTAAAAGCGTGGGATGAGGTTGACCATTGTGGTTTTACCGCTCCCGGTACCGCCGATAATCGCCAGCGTCTGGCCACCTTTAACATGAACGTCGATATCGCGTAACGCCGGTTCTTCAGCGTGATGATAGCGAAATTGGACATGGTCGAATGCTAAGTCAGGGGTTGCTGTATCCAACGTCTTCGGTGATGCCGGTGTGGTGATTCGGCTTTCCTGGGCCAAAACATCATTCAGACGGGCCGCTGAAGCCTGCGCCCGGGGAATGAAAACAAAGATCATGGACAGCATCATGAAGCTCATTAGAATCTGCATCGCATAAGTCATAAACGCGATCAGGTTCCCGGTTTCCAATGCCTGCTGGGCAATTAAATTACCGCCCCACCAAGTAATCCCGATATTCGTACCGCTCATAATCAACGTCATCACAGGGAAAACCGCAGCAATAATCGAGAAGACTTTGACTGCATTATGCGTATAGTCCTGGTTGACGCCTTCAAACCGATTCTGCTCAAAATCATCCTGCCGAAAAGCCCGAATAACCCGCACACCGGTGAGTCCTTCACGGAACACCAGATTAATATTATCGGTTTTCTTCTGCATTGCCTTAAACAGCGGCACCGCAAAATACATGATGATCAGCAAGAAAAACGCCAACAGCGGCAAGCTGATCAGGAAAACCATGGTCAGGGTGTGACTCTTTTGGTAGGCAAGGAAACTGGCACCAATTAACATAATCGGCGCCATAATCATCATCCGCAAGATCATCATCCAAACATTTTGGATCTGCGTCACGTCATTGGTCGTTCGCGTAATCAGTGAACTCGTCCCCACCTTATCCATTTCATCATGGGAATAGTTAATGACTTTTCGATAAATGTCCGACCGTAACTTTTGGCCCAGCTTTTGCGAGGTGTGAGACGCCAAAAAAACGTTCCCGACACTAGCGAGAATGCTGAGAAAAGCAAACAAAATCATTTTCATACCGGTTGCCCAGATGTAATCAATGTCACCCTTGGCAACCCCGTTGTTAACGATATCGGCGGTCAGATTCGGTAAATATAAATTGCTCATTACCTGAACAATCATGAACAAAATAGCGCCAATAACGGCGATGCCAGACATGCGCTTTTTTGCAAGCTTAAGCATAATTTCCTCCTAACAGATGCTTTTCGGACCCATACAGGCAGTCCGGTGTTTTACGTTTCCTAGTGATGGTTGCGATCATCACTGGCAACGCCAAATTGCAACCAGTCAAGAAGCTGATCGCTGCGTCGTTTGAGTTCAGCGACCGTAATCGGCTTACCTTCAGCCTGGTTTGAATAATAATAGGCGATCGTCTGCATGAACATACCGACAATCTGACGAATCAGTAAACTGACCTCATCATCTGTCTGAATACGAAGCCGACTGCGATCAATGCTGGTCAATAAGAAATCATGGATTTCCTGATGACCATGAGGTGGCTTTAGAAACGGCGTCTTAGATCCGGCCATTTTGGCGGCGCTATGAAAATCCATGTGTAAGAAAACGTTCCGATACAAAGCCGCATGCGGCCCATGTGCCAGCGCCGTGATGGTTTTGCCGAAAAACTCCGACATGGCAGGAAACAGATCGCCATGATGCTTCGTCATGACCTGTTGCAAAATCAAAACAGTCCGTTGCCGCACGGTTTCCAATAAATAAAAATACAGATCCGCCTTGTCATCGAAATATTGATAGTAACTACCGCGTGGAATGCCGGCATGCTTAATAATATTACTAATACTGGTTTCATTAAATGGTGCGCGGGCAAATTCTTGATACGCCGCGTCCATCAACCGCTGTTTTTTTGCTTCCGGCAAGCGGAAGAATGTTGCTTTCGGCATGGCGACCCCCTTTCTACTCCGAGTCCCTTAGCCCGGCTGGCTGCTGCTCGGTTATGACAATCCGTCATATGACAAGGTGTCATTATAGACGGAGCCGCGCAAAAAAGCAATCAAAAAACGATAATTTCAGTCAAAGGTCCGAAATTACCGTTTCGCCTTACATTTTAAATCAGACCGGAATCAAAATCGTCCAGCAAACTTGACGTCATTTCGTTTCATTTTTAGCGGCATCATCAGTTTCCGGCTCATCATGGCGCAAGGCCAAAATGTCCTGTTCCCGGGTCAGATTAACGCCGCGAACCCGCATTTTCTGATTCACAATATCAATTCGCGTCACGCTGGTATTTTTCAACAAGCTGAATGGCAACTGATCAGGTGCCAGCTGATAAATCAAAGCACTTAAAAGCAAGCCGTGCGAGACAACCAAAATATCGCTGTCATCCGGACTCTGGGCATCCACCTGTTCAAAAGCTTGGCGAGAGCGCGCTAACAAATCGGGGAAATCTTCCGCTTGATGTGTCGGATCAGCGTTGCGAATCGACCGGACTAATCCCGGAAAACGTTTTGATCCGACCCAAGCCCGCCACGCCGTTGTCAGCCCATATCGACGAATCGTCCGCGCCATAATGGCATTGCCCGGATCACCTTCTAAACCGCCAAAATAATATTCGCGCAAGGCGGACAACGCCACTAACGGCGGCTTAGGTTCATGCCCGGCAAGAATCCGTTTGGCCGTTTCCAACGTCCGCGTTCGATCACTTGAAAAGGCTTTGGCAAACGGCACCGGCTGCAATAACTCACCCAACCGATCGGCTGCATCTTGCCCTTTTGCAGTCAAATTTGCATTCGTAATCCCTTGCAATAGCCGCGCCGCGTTCATCGGCGTTTCACCATGTCTGACTAAATATAGCCTTTTGGTCATTTTGATACTCCTATAAATTTGCGTCATTGTTGTTTCAAGCCGATCCATCGCCAGATATTTCGTCAGTTTTTAAAATGGACCGGCTCACGTACCATCTTCATCCATGTTATCATGAAAAGCGTAAGCATCTTTGAATGGAGGCCCTTTTTTGATTGACGCAGCCATCATGATCCTGGCATATGCCCACGACCATCCGCAAAGTTATCACGTCCGCCAAGTCACATATCAAAACGTCGCTAGCATTCTGCTCGACGACCGCGTGATCTTTCCTAGTCAACAACTCTTCTTCCCGCCGAATCGGTTACGGGTCATCCGGTTGCCGGAACACTTTTCCTTCAACAACCCTGAGCTTAGTGCTTGGCTATTGAGTCTACTACCTGAATTAGGCGAAGACGTTGAAACCCCGTCCACTAACCAGATGTGGATGACCACAAGCCATCTGACAAAGGCTAAGCGCCTGCTGATTGAGGTATCCTTTGAATAGCGCCGTCAAAGCCGTCTTTACCCGCGGATTACGCGCGGTGTTGATGGCTTTCTTCTTATTCATCGCCAGGGCGTTTCTAACCTGGCCATGGCTAGCTTTTATGATTGCGGCTTTTTTAATCTATGCTTGCATTTGCTTTGCTTATGCGGGCTTTTTGGCATGGACACAGCGGCTTTGAGCGTTTGGTTAGTAATAATACTTGAACCATCGCCATCACGCACTCACCGGCTCCTAACAGCATTGGCAGAAGCATAAGCGTGCCTCAAGCATCCCGCAATTTTCTGGAATGAATCCTTGTTTGCGGTAAACGAAAAAAACAGAAACCTTTTTATCAAGGCTTCTGTTTTTTTCGATAAGCTATCGTCGTATCCAAGATTGGGTAGATAGGGATCGAACCTATGATTATGGATTCAGAGTCCACTGCGTTACCACTTCGCTACTACCCAGTAACTTAACAACGAGTAATATCTTAAAAAAGATTTGCGCGGTTGTCAACGACTTTTTTTACGGAGGTGCAAAAAAACTGATTCTGTCGTAAACTGTTACCAATACTTAAGAAGTGAGGCGCAAGAATGAAAATTGAATCTGCATGCACTTCGATTCTGGTTGGTAAGAAGGCCAGTATCGACGGTTCAACGATGATCGCTCGTAACGATGATACGTTTAGTCCCCTGACACCGCAACGTTTCTATATGCACGCTGGATGGAAAGGCGAAAAATCATTACACGTCAAGTCACCGCTTAATGGGTTTGAAGCGGACTTGCCGGAAAATGGTTATCGCTATAATGCCGTTCCCAATGTCGAAAACGATAAGCTCGGCGATTACGAAGAAAGTGGTATCAACGAGCGCAATGTCGCAATGTCCGCAACTGAAAGTACGTACGGTAACGAACGGGCGTTGGGCTTCGATCCGCTTGTCAAAGACGGCCTTGATGAAGATCTGATCGTCAACATGGTGCTGCCATTCATCGAATCCGCGCGCCATGGCGTTGAATACCTCGGCCAGCTGATCAAACAATACGGTTCGCCTGCAGGTAATTCCGTTCTTTTCTCCGATAAAGACAGTGTCTGGTACATGGAAATCGTCACCGGCCATCACTGGGTCGCTCAGCGTATCCCGGACGATGCTTATGCCATTGCGGCCAATCAAGTTGCCATTCAGCAGGTCGACTTCGAAGACACCGACAATTTTGCTTGGAGCGAAGGCATTCAGGAATTTGTTGAAGCGCATCATCTCAATACTGACAAAGAAGGCTGGAACTTCCGCCACATTTTCGGCACCATGAACGAAAAAGACCGTCACTACAACACGCCGCGGGTTTGGTACGGTCACAAGCTGCTCAATCCGGAAATCGAGGCAGATCCTGAGTCAGCCGACTTACCGTTCATCATGCGGACTGACCATCTGATCACTCGTGAAGATATTGCCCAGATTCTTGGCAGCCACTACAACGAGACGCCATTTGATCCTTATGGCCACGGCGCTGATGCTGACCGCTTCCGTTATCGCCCGATCGGCTTGAACCGCACCCAGAATTCCCACATCCTGCAACTGCGCAGTGACGTTCAGGAAGGCTTGGCTGCGATCATGTGGCTGGCAATCGGCATGCCATCCTTCAGTCCATATGTACCGTTTTACTGCAACGCCAATGACACGGATCCTAGCTACTCGAAAACGCCGAAAACCTTTGATCTTGATGCAGACTCCGCTTATTGGCTGCATCGCTTGCTCGACGTGTTGGTAGAAGCGCATTACACCCAGTTCATTCAGGCTGATCGCGATTATCTGACGGCACTCAACCGTGATTATCGTGAAATGCTTCAGTCCTTTGACGAAGGCGCCAAAGAATTGGGTGCCAAAGAATTGACCCAGTATCTAACCGAAGCCAACTATAAAATCGTTGCCCACACTAAGGCAGCGACTAAGGCGTTAATTAACGATTATGTCATGGAAAGTCTGAAGTTATCAAAGCTCACCTTCAACATGGACAAGAATCTTTAGTCACGTTTTTTAAGCAAAATAAGTACCACGCATTCAATGAATTTCGAATCCGTCAATTAGAAAACATTCTTGCCGTTTTTGTGCGCGAGGATGTTTTTTTATCGTTTCATATTGGCTATTTTCTCTGTTGGTGCAAAAACGCTACTTTTCGTAAAAACGCAATTGACCCCATGCCAAGGCTTGACGTACCATGACATTATTGCGTTATTGCCAAATTCGGCAGTGGCTGTAATTAATCAGGTAAGGAGGCAATGTTGATGGCGCACGAAATCAGGCTACGCTGGCTGCTTACAGGAGCACTGTTAAGTAGCATTGGGATGAGCTTCATCTGGCCACTAACCAGTATTTATCTACATAATCGTCTCGGCATCTCGTTAACGGTCATCGGGATTGTCTTGTTGCTGAACTCACTGGGTAGCGTCATCGGCAGCATTGTTGGCGGACGGCTGTACGATCAGGGAGATCCATACCGGTTAACCCTTTTTGGCGTCGGCCTCACCGGACTTGTACTCATTGGCCTGACTGTTTGGCATGGTTGGCCTGCCTACTGCATCTGGCTTACCTTACTCGGTATCGGATCCGGCTGGAACATCACCATGGTCAACTCGCTGGGAACCAGTTTGCGCTCAAAAGACGGTCGCTACGTTTTTACCATGTTATATTTCGCCCAAAATGTCGGCGTTGTAATCGGAACGGCGCTGGTCGGTTTTGTTTATGATATCAGCGTAACCTTACTGTTCTTAATTGCCGTCATTTTATATTCATTATTCTTCACAGTCGTGCTCACAAAGTTTCGGCCAGCTGCAAAAATACCCCAAGCCCAGCCAAAAGAAGTTACCGCAACAGCAGAGAAGCCATCTTTACCCGCAGCAAACAAATTGATGCTGACGACTTTCTTCTTTGCACTACTGGTTTTTTGGTTGATGTACCAACAATGGTCCTCAAACTTGTCGGTATATATGACAAGCCTCGGCATCCCGCTGCGCAACTACAGCTTCTTATGGACGCTCAACGCTGCGCTAATTGTGGTCATTCAACTCTTTTTGAATTGGTTCAATGAACATGTGAATGGGATCCGCATTATTTACCAAATCCTGTTTGGCCTTGTCATGGTCGCCATATCCTTCCTCATCCTCATCACTGCGCGGACATATAGCTTCTTTGTCATCGCCATGATTGCGCTAACCACCGGCGAAGCCACCGCCTCCCCTGCGATTCCCGCCTTGGTCAATGATCTGACACCCCGCGCCATCAAAGGCCGTTATCAAGGCTTCGTAAACTCCTGGGGATCCGTTGGCCGGGCACTCGGGCCGCTTTTTGGTGGCCTTGTCATTGACTGGCTCAGCTACCGCAGTCTTTTCATCATCGCAGCCATCGGCGTCTTCACCTTAGTCGCTATTCTCCTCTCTATCTGGCTAAAAACTCGCCACGACTTGGTTCGCTATCAGTAAGGTTCTAATTTTCAGTACCGACTACAAAAAAAGCCCCCATCCGCACCATTGGCAGTTAAGTTCATGCCAACGACGGATGGAGTTTTATTATGCGGCCTTGTTTGTCGCTTTTAAATTATGAATGGCTTGTTCAATCGTTCGACCAGTCCCAAAATGATTCTGGTCATGCGCATCAATCGCCACAAACAACTGGTTTTTAGTATCGAGTTGAATTCGATATTGCATGATGCCGTCGCCTCCATTTACAATCGTTTGGTTCTGCGTGATATGCAAGAACCCTACATTGTTTATGATAAAACAGTTGTCAAGGAGATGTCGTCTTCTCATCGCTATCATTTACTCTGTAACGCTAAATCAAGTTCAGAGGTCTCCATGAGCAAGCATTGGATTAGCAGAAGGCAGTGTCTGTGCCGAAAAAGCATCGCGACTTTTGCTACCAAATAAAAAAGAACCCCCAAACGCCGTTATAAAGGCATTTTGAGGGTTCCGTTTTATCTGGTTGCTTCTATTTCTCACCCGTACGGGATTCGAACCCGTGTTTCCGCGCTGAGAACGCGGCGTCTTAACCCCTTGACCAACGGGCAATGAGTGGCGCTTTATCGTACCCAAACTATTCTACAGGAAACCTTGGAAAAGTCAACTGTATTTTGGCCAGTATGTATTTTGGCCAGTACAAAGCCATTTGTCGACCAACACAAAGCCATCCGTAGCCTGGTACATCGTTCGCGCCGCATCTTCAAATAAATGGCATCACTCGCAACTAATACAATTTCTTTTGGGCTGTTTGATACGCTTTAAAGGCACCAATTGTCATGTCCCGATCATGTTGGCTCAATGTAAGCATCTTCCCTTTCAGGCCATCGTTAATGAAGTTATAGATGGCCGCGTCCCGAAATCCGATCGCTGCAGCATCATCCGCCGTGTTGCCATAATAAACCTGTTTGATATTGGCCCAGATGATCGCACTAAGACACATCGGACAAGGCATCGCCGAAGTATAAAGCTCGCAACCGGACAGATCATGAGTTCCCAGCGCTTGCCCAGCTTTTCTGATGGCAGTAATTTCACCGTGTGCAGTCGGATCATGGTCGACCAAAACCTTATTATGAGCGCGACTCACGATCTTCCCATCCTTGACGATGACACACCCAAAAGGACCGCCATCTGATCCATTAACATTGGCACGCGCTTCTTCATTGGCAATTTCCATAAACGATTTTTGATACATATATCTTGTTTCCCCCATGACAAACTAAGTAGAGTGGACACCTGCTAGTTTGCTCTATTTTAAAAGTCTCTCAGCTAGCAATCCATGAAAATAGCGATCATTCTTGAATCTGATTAACCAGATCTGCGACAACTGCATGTGCCAACTGACTGGTCGCAGGCGATGCCGGATTCTTGCCGTCAGGATCGGCCACGGCCTGTACGAAAGCCTGAACCATTGAAGCGAAGCCACGTGTCTCCAGCATTGGCTGCCAGTTCGGGGCAAAGGTCTGTGAAGCACCACCACGACCGTAAACAACTAGCTGATCCAAATTCTGCACTCTTTGGACACCGCTTGGAGCTGCCACTTGTGCTTCTTCAAGATTGGTGCCAGCCTGCAAGTCGATGCCGGCCTCCCCGCGAATGCCAGGGGCTGTGAAGGTCACGCTTGCCTGTTGAAGTTGACCATCTGAAGTTGTATGCAACGCATATCGCGTGTTTGGTTTTTCAGGATAACCTGCCAACATAAGCGCTGTGTCCACTGGATGAATGAAGAGATCCCACAAGGCGTGTTTTGTGTCATCAAGTGCGTCAATTCTGTTCTTATCCACGCGCACACCGGTTTTATCTGCTACTTGAGCCAGATCCTGAATCATCGGGGCAAACCGACGATTAAACCCGACCGTCAACATCACGTGCTGGGATTCGGCCAAGTCATAAAGTTCATTAACCTGTCCCATGTCAGTTGCCAACGGCTTATCGACAAAAACATGAATACCTTTTTCCAAAAAATGTTTGACATATTGATAGTGAGTTTCTGTTGGCGTATGAATCATGACGGCATCAAGCTGCTTTGCGTCTAACGCTTCCAACGAATTTCCCGCCGCAGCCAGTCCATACTGCTTTGATAGTTGTTGTAATTTATCTTCATCGCGGGTGCTCAACAGCCATTGCACCTGATCTTGCATTTGAGCATAAACCGGTAGATATGCTTTTCGGGCAATTGAGCCCAAGCCCATGACACCAATCGTTAACATAACTTCACCTGTTCTTTCATTGATATGGATACTCTCACACTAGCACAGGCCTCTTCAAGGGTAAAGATAAGCATTTATTAGGATTTTTATATTGGCTATCTTCTAAGTTTTCTGTATAACCCTCATGATGTCTTTAGACTTTTTAATCATACAGCTCTGAAATACGATTGTCCGCACGAAAGTCAGCATGTAGAAGCCTCTGTCGCAATGGTCGAGCTCTCCTCCAAACCGACTTATAACCGCGCTCATTCACGTACTCTGATCCGGGCAAACTTGAAAATTTTTAATATTTGACTTACGGTTATTATGTAAACTAAATTAAACATTAGGTCTTCGCAGAATCTTTTCATTAAACGGGTACCGCTGCTGTAAAAATGGCAGTGGCACCAGGCCTCTTTTTTCTACCCAATTTTTCTGCTTGCGGCCTACATGCTCAGTATGCCAATCGATAGGAGGAACGGCTGTGAAACCTGCAAAAACTAAATTCAATGATGCCCCTGATGGCAGCATTCATCAGTATAATCAGATACTTAAATATTTCAATGACCGGCCGGCCGATCAGACTAAGCCGCGCGGTAATCGAATAACGTTTGTTTCAACTGGGATCATTGGTTACGATGGTGGCCAAACAACCATGTTACATTTAGGCACGCTCCTAGCCAACGCGGGGTATGACGTTTATTACCTCAGCTATGTCCCGCAAAGCCAAGACGAAATGATCCAAAATGCTGAATTTAATTACCCCGGCTATAAAGGTACATGCCTGCCGATGGGTGAACTCGAATCGCACCAATCCGATATTTGGATCGCCACTTTATGGGAATCGGTCTACATCATTAAAAATAAACCCGGCTATAAGATGTACTTTGTCCAGGATTACGAACCGTATTTCTACCCTTATGGTGACCGCTACCAGATGGCGCGACGTACGTATAGCCTCGGCCTGCACATGGTGACGCTTGGTCCATGGTGCGCACATATGATCACAACGCATTGCCAGGTCAATAGTCCAATTGACGTCATCAATTTTCCGGTTGATGTTGCCCGATATCCATTTAAAGAACGTGACACTGCTCCGTATCAAAAAAAGCAGCAAATTACGTTAGCTGTTTACACCAAATGGAGCAGTCCGCGACGGGCGCCTGTCACGATTCAAATTGTCCTTGAAAATTGCCGCCACATCTTGCGTGCTAAGGGTATTGATCTAAAAATCAAATACTTCGGTACGGGGCGTAGCAAGCGTTTCATCAATGGTGAGAATCTCGGAAAGCTAACACCGCCAGAGCTTAACCAGCTTTATCATGAAGCTGATTTCGGCATCGCAACCTCGATGACTAATTTCTCCTTGGTTCCTTACGAAATGATGAGCGCCGGTCTTCCTTTGATTGATTTCAAAGAAGGTACTGGCAGTTACTTCTTGAAAGACAATACCTACTTCTCTTGTCACCTTGATGAGCGTGATCTTGCCAAAACGCTTCAGGCAGCATGTGCAAATCCTGACACGATCACACAGCATATTGAAAAAGCCCAAGCTTATCTGAAAACAATCAGCTGGGAACGAACCGAAAAAGACATGCTGGCAATTATCGCCAATCTTTATGCCAATGTTGACGTTGTAAAGTCATAAATTGAATCCGACGCAGTCATAAGTCAAAAATTAAGTCCGACGCTTGCCGTTGGGCTTTTTTTCTGGGAAAATAAACTTTAGAAATAAGTTCATACGAATATTTTTTAATCGCAATATTCGTACAATTGTCACTAGGGAATTTGGAGGAGAAAAATGTCAATACTGGGCAATTTATTTGTCATGCTCGGACTGATTGGTACAGTCTGGGGCACGATTCGTTTGGTGCGGCAACGCAAGCATCCATTAACGAAACGTTTCAACCTTATTATATTGATCGGCGGCATTGTGCTCATGTTTGTGGGCAGTCCGATGGTCGACACAAAACCATCAACAGCTTCATCAGCGCAAACAACCACCAAGAAACTGACTGCAAAGCAGAAAAGTCTTTTAAAATCGGAAAAAGCACGTGGCAAGGTTTTGTTAGCAGCCAAGGCTAAGAAGTCTTCAGAATTAAAGGCACTGAAGAAGGAACAAACCAAGCTGGAAGACCAGCTTGACGCCCGTGCCTCATCATCACGAGCCGTTGAAGAATCAGCATCTTCGGCAGCTTCAGAATCAGCGTCCCGGGAAGCATCAGCCAGCAAAGTCGCGGCGTCATCTGCACAGGCAGCTTCTTCATCCCAAGCCGCCGCAGCAGCTGCGGCGGCTAAACAGCAGGCAGAAGAAGCAAAGAAATCTGCAGCACAACAGCAGCAACAACAAGCTGCCACAACCCAGCAGCAAGCACCGACCAATCAAGGCGATATGAATACAGGCGATCAGGGAACAATTGTCGGCAATAGCCGTAGCAAGATCTATCATGTTCCCGGACAGGCCGGTTATCGTATGAATTCTGCTAATGCCGTCTATTTCAACACTGAAGCCGAAGCACAAGCGGCAGGTTATCGAAAGGCGCTGCGATGATGAAAAGAAAGTTAATGAAATACCTCACCCCTTTAGTTGTTCTGGGTGTCCTGTTAGTTGGCTGCAGTTCTGAAAGCAGTTCGAAATCAGCCAAAACAGTGGTCGATCCGGTGGCTAGTCAGACCAAGCTTAACAAGAAAACCGCGTCAGCTATCAGCAGCCTTGACGATGCGATCACTGACAAACGTGAACAGGTCAGCAAACTCAAAACAACCTTAAACAAGCAGGAACCAGAAGCAAAAGCATCAGAGGCCCCGAGCAGTTCCCCGGATACCAGCAACTTAGCTAGTCTTGACTACACCGGCCAACAAGAAATAACCGTCAACAACAATGACCCCGCTTTTAACAAAAGTGACCTTTCCACAGCAAAAGGTGCCTGGGCAACTTACAGCGATTTAGACAGCCAAAATCGCGTTACCGATGCGAATGCACTTTTGAACAAATCGCTGATGCCCTCAGCCAAACGTGAACCCCTCACCTGGAATCCAACCGGCTGGCATAACAAAAAGACAGCACACGGATGGCTCTACAATCGCAGCCATCTGATCGGTTACCAGCTGACTGGCGAAAATAACAATCCTAAGAACCTGATGACGGGAACCCAAACGCTTAATAGTCCGCTCATGTTGGCTCATGAAATGGACATCGCTTACTACCTTAAACAAAACAGCCAGCATTACGTACGTTATGAAGTCAAGCCAATCTTCCGCGGCAATGAGCTCGTTGCCCGTGGCGTCCAAATGCGGGCGCAAAGCGTTGGCGACGACACAGTTCGATTCAACGTTTATATCTTCAACGTTGAACCAGGATATACTATCAATTACGCAGATGGTACCAGTACCAAAAACTAAAACACAAGAATCCTTTACTGAAAGCCGTTAGACAACATTTGTCCGTACGGCTTTTTTCTTCGGCCATTTTCAATTGTTGAAGTGGGTTCGTTTGTGATGTTCCAAATCACTTTTGACACAGCCCAATCATTCAGCTATGATCTCACCCACTTGCAACAATTATGACGCGGTAAATTGCTAGTAATCGGGTATAATGAAATTATGTTAAGGCGTCTCTTTAAACGCCTTTGTCAATACATTACGCCACAACAAACCCAAACCCCTTAGGAGGATTCAAATGAAAGTCATTAATGTCACGTTAAAGGTAAAGCCGGAGCTGACGGACAAGTATCGTCACTTCATCAGTCTGCTGGTCGAAGGATCGCGTGCCGAGGCTGGCAATCTTAGCTATGATCATTTCCAAAGCCTCACCGACCCCAACAAATATGAAATCATCGAGCATTGGCAAGACGCCGCAGCTGTCGAACTACATAACCAAACGGCGCATTTTCAAAAGTTTCTAGCGGGGATTGACGACTTTTTGGCAGAGCCGCTTGAAATTGTGCGGATGGATTATGCGGAGTAATTGGGATTTGGCCAAGGAATCAAAATCGTTTGTTCGATCAGATATGGTTTTTTCGTCAATCGAATCTGCCGTTTAACCCACTTTGCTTGCCAGTTTGTAAGCTCTTAAATTATCTTTAGTTTAGTCTATTTACACATTGCCCTTAAGATGTATCGCAAGTTAGGGGTTTTCCAGAAGTTTTGTAAGCGCTTAATCTTCTGGTAACTTTGATTTTTAATCCGACTTTCTGGTGAACATCAAATAGATCTTTTTTAAGACAACCACACCCACTAGTCCAAATTCTGATGACTTTAAAAGCTGAAAATTTTGGAGGGACAAAAATGAAGAAAAGCCTTGTTTTAGTCGCCGCAGTATCGGCGTTGCTAACTTTATCAGCTTGCGGATCAACAAGTGGAAAATCAGGTTCAAATAATGCGAAATCTAGTCAGGTAGCATCTAAGAAATCTGAATTTCATAAAATTGGTGAATCCGCCACGGTAGACAAAGTCACTTATACTTTAACTGGTGTGGCAACTACGGACGAGCGTAATGAGTTTGATGACACGAAACCAGCAAATGTCATCAAAGTCACTTATACGATCAAGAACGGCTCTGACAAAGAAGTTCCCGTTGGCACCGACCTTGAAGTCTATGGCCCTGATGGTAAAAAACTAGAATCATATGCCAATACAAACACCATGGATTCTGTTGCAGCTGGCAAGTCAATTGATGCAGTGGCAAACTTTGGTACTGCAAAGTTGGGTGAATTTGAATTGCAATTTGCCCCATTTATGAGTTTCTCAAATGCTGCCAAATTCAAAGCTACCGTTCAATAAACACAAATCACGTTAAAAGCCTAGCAATGGGCTTTTTATTTTTCGACATAATCCGAACACACGCTTGAACTACTGACATTTAAAATCCAAAAAGTTCGATTTTAGTATGTCAGTTCATTCTTACAAACAAAAGCAGAAAAAAGCAGGAAAATCATCGGCGATTTGAAAAATACCTCAATAAATGAGTGGATAAAAAAGGCTCCAAAACCTGTAGACAACTCCAAATGGTTTACCAAAAGTTAACCATTGAGAATTACAACAGGTTCTGGAGCTTTATTTCTAAATCATCTTAAAACGCGCAAACCCTCACTATTACAGCCGTGCATTCAATTCCTTCGTCATATCCTCATACCCAGGACGACCAAGCAATGTGAACATGTTCTTCTTGTATGCTTCAACGCCTGGCTGGTTGAATGGGTTGATACCATTCAGGTAGCCGGAGATTGAAACGGCCGCTTCAAAGAAGTAGATCAGATAGCCTAAGGTGTAGGCATCTTGTTTAGGAATGGAAACGGTCATAACCGGAACGCCGCCATCGGTGTGTGCCAAAACAACACCTTCATAGGCTTTGCGGTTGACAAATGACATCTTCTTGCCGGCGAGATAGCCGAGGCCGTCGAGGTTCTGGGCGTCGTCTGGAATGGTCAGATCGCGGTTAGGTTCTTCAACCCAAACAACGGTTTCCATTAAGTTGCGCAAGCCTTCTTGGATGTACTGGCCTAGACTGTGAAGGTCGGTACTGAAGTTGGCGCTTGAAGGATAGATCCCCTTTTGGTCTTTACCTTCAGATTCACCCATCAATTGTTTCCACCATTCGCCCAGATACTGAAGCGTTGGTTCGTAATTTTCCAGCAATTCGGTGGTGTAGCCTTTGCGATACAGGATGTTCCGCAAAGCAGCATATTGATAGGCTTCATTTTCCTTCAAGTCAGCAGATGCATAAGCTTTGCGACCATCGCCGAGTCCACGCATCATTTCATCGATGTCGCCGCCAGCTACGGCAATTGGTAACAGACCCACCGCAGACATAACGGAGAAGCGGCCACCAACATCATCCGGCACAACGAATTCTTCGTAGCCTTCAGCGTCAGCTTCTTGTTTCAAGGCACCCTTGGCCCGATCGGTTGTGGCATAGATGCGTTCCTTGGCGCCTTCCTTGCCATACTTTTCAATTAACTTGGCCTTCAAAATGCGGAAAGCAATTGAAGGTTCGGTTGTCGTACCGGACTTGCTGATGACATTGATCGAGAAGTCGCGATCACCAATGATGTCGAGCAAGTCAGCCAGATAAGTACCGGAAATTGAGTTGCCGGCAAAATAAACTTCTGGGAACTTCAGATCAGGATCAAGGTTACGGAAGGTCTGGGAAAGAAAATCAACGGCCATCCGTGCGCCTAAATAAGAACCGCCAATCCCGATCGCAACGAAGACCTGTGAGTTGCCCTGAATCTTCTTGGCTGCTGCCTTGATCCGGGCAAACTCATCTTTATCATAATTAACCGGCAAATCAAGAAAACCGCGAAAATCCTTACCGGCACCGGTTCCTTCACGCAATTCCTTGTCAGCTGCAGTTACCAACGGCTGCATCTGTTCAAGCTCATTGGCATGAACGAACTTGTCCAGCTTAGATGAATCAAATTTGATGTACGACATCGTGTGCGTTCCTCCTCTAAATACGTCAATCGCTGACAAAACTTTTGCTTTGACCGCCATTATAAAAAGATTGCGGCACCGCTTCCAAACAAAATTTTAACCAGCAAAAGGCGCTGTTCAAATTCACACTCTAACAAGTTAACTTTAAAATTGAATTTGTAAAAAAGCAAGCAATCTGGCAACTTCTCATCAGATTACTTTGCTTTCATGATGCCCAGTACAACGCCGCCGAGAATGACGAGTGCCGAGCCCCAGCTGACCCAAATCATTTCCTTGTGCGTCTTGCGTTCGCCGAGTAAGTAAATGGAACCAAATGTCGAAATCACGATCCCCATTTGTGAAAGCGAGTAAGAAACCGCCAACCCGACTTTCGCCATGGACAATAGCATGAAAACATTCCCGGTGCCCCAAAGCAGCCCAGTTAAAATATTCTTCACAGTTGCCTTGGCAAAAGGCTGATGGCCAATACTCATTAATAAAGCACCAATAATCATCCCCACAGATTGCGGCATGACGACTGCCAGTGCCCCTAATTGCCCTGCATTGACGATGATGGTGTACCCGGCATATCCGGCTGTGGAAATCAGCAAGGTCCGGATGCCTTTGGACACGCCGGACGCAGACGTGACATCATCGTTTTGTTCGCGCCGTGACGTTAACGTGGCACCAATAATCAGTAACGCCAACGCTAAAATACCAAGCGTCACATCCCTGCCGTTATGCCATTCGTGAAACAACAGCGCGCCAGCCAGTGTGGTCGCAATGAGTTGCATGCCGGTGGAGATGGGCATGGTCATCGAGACACCCATATACTTCATTGATTGAAACTGCTGACCTTGGCCCAACGCCCAAAAAAGCCCGGAAATAATACCAAGCAGCCAGGTTTTGCTATCTAGCGCCGGGTGCATGACGAGCAAGGTTCCAACGCCGAAAACCAGCGCGCCAAACGTCATTCCCAAAGTTTGCTGATACGCATTGCCTCCAAGTTTTCCACTGACCAAACCAATGGAGCCCCAGGCAAACATCGGGATCAGCGCAAGTAAAATTACCATAACGCGCCTCTTTCTATATATCGTATCGTTAAGCTAAAAATAGAATACAGGCTAGTATTCTATCGGTTTTCCAGTAGCAAAACAACCAAAAAATCAGTTAGAAAACTAAGAGAACTTTTGGTTTAATCGATACTCGGTACGCAAAAATCTTTTCGACACCGGTTAGCGATGTAGATGCCACATGCGGTAAAAACCGTAACCCAGGATGGCGCCAATCAAATTAAAAATCACGTCGTCAATATCGGCCACCCCGCTGATCAGCAAGAATTGCAGCGTTTCAATGCTCAGGGATGTCACCAATCCGATTCCGATGGCAGAACCCAGTCGTCGCCGATGTGTACTGATCCAAGGCACGCCAAACCCTAATGGCATAAACCAGGCAATGTTCCCCAGTGATTGGTACCATAGATCAAAATGACTCGCCGCTTGCCGCAACTTCAATGTTTCAACAAGTGGCTGTAAGTTAATCACTGAAAGCGGTCGATCCCAATGAAACGTCAACTGCCATGGGTAATAAACATCACGGAAAACTGTCAACGCAAACAGTAAGATTAGATAGCCCACAAACAGGCCCAGTTTAAGCTCATGGCCAAATGATGTGCGCCGGTGAGTCGTTAGCAGCCAGAAGCACCGTAATGCCGCAAATATTAATAGGTAAAGGATCGTTTTGTCCAAACTATAAACCACCAGCCGCACCAAAGGAAAATGGTTGACGCGGCTTAATGATGTGCTGTTAATCCAATTGTAAAATGGCCCCAGAAAAAGCATCACGTTACCTCCAGTAGTCATTGTAGCAAACCACTTACCGGATACCCACAGTACATCTGGATTTCACTAACTTTTAAAGACTCCATAAGAATCGGCCAGTCTTGACTGAATTTGACTCAGTTGCGGTATGCTGTTTCGGTGCGAAAATGTCGCCTGACAACATCACAACTCGTTCACTGGCACAGAAGCCTGTGTGTATGGACCTTGGTCGCAATGGCCAAAGACCGGCCATCTCACCCAAGGCCGCTTATGCTCCGGTTTCTAACCGGGCTGGTTCACGCTCTCTTTGTGCAAACGCCTATTTGCGGGTACAATGACAAAGAACAAAGTGGAAAGGAGTTACCGCTTTGAAACGGTTACGACTCAATCGCCTTTTATTGTGGCTTCGCAACACCCGGATCGGCTTTTTGGCGCTCCTGCTTGTTTTATTGTGGGCTAAAACCCTTTTCGGCTATTTTTTTGATTTCTCGCTTGGCCTAAATGACCCGCTGCAATATACCTTGCTCATCCTCAACCCCTTAGGCACTGGCATCATTTTGCTCTCGTTGGGACTTTATCCAAAACATGCCCGCCGCGGTTACCTGCTCGGCATCATTGTCTACATATTGAGTACCTTATTATTGCTCGCTAACGTCCTTTACTATCGTGAGTTCACTGATTTTCTGACGGTAACCACCATCCTCGGCGTTTCAAAAGTCAGCCAGGGACTTGGTGCCAGTTCGCTAAGCATGGTGAAGCCACATGACATCATTTATGTGCTGGATATTGTCCTAGTTGCGCTAACTTATCTGGGTTATGGCATTTGGAACATCTGGCGCTATATCCACAATCAACCACTGAAATGGCCGCATTTTGGCTTATCGCTTGATGCCAGCCGCATGCCTTTCCACTTACCGCAAGCAGTAACGGTGTTTGGTGTGGCCTTTTTTGCCTTGCTCACTGCTACCAGTGAAATGAATCGTCCGCAGCTGTTGACCCGGACCTTTGACCGCAATTACATTGTCAAATACTTAGGTTTGGCTCCGTTTACCATCTATGATGCCGCCAAAACTGCCCAGAACAATCAGGTTCGCGCCCAGGCAGACAGTGCCAATCTCGATCCGGTTTTGCAATACACCCGCTCTCATTACGCCGAACCCAATGCCAGTTATTACGGAGCAGCCAAGGGCAAGAATGTCATTATCATTCACCTTGAAAGTTTCCAGCAGTTTCTGATCGGCCAGAAAATTGACGGCCAGGAAGTCACGCCGTTTCTCAATTCGCTCATAAAAGAAAAGGACACACTCAGTTTCAACAACTTTTTCCACCAGGTCGGCCTCGGTAAAACCAGTGACGCAGAAAACATGTTGGAAACCAGCACGTTCGGGATTGCTAACGGCTCACTGTTCAGCAGTCTCGGCACAGAAAATACCTTCGAAGGCGCCCCGGCTATTCTTAAACAGCGCGCCGGCTACACAAGCGCGGTCTTTCATGGTGGTTCTGCCTCCTTCTGGAACCGGGACAATGTTTATAAAAGTCTTGGCTATGACAATTACTTTTCCGGCAACTTTTATAATCATGACGAAAAAGCGGCTACGGAATACGGCATCAAAGATAAGCTGATGCTGGCTGAAACACCTAAATATTTAGAACACTTGCAACAGCCGTTTTACACGAAAATCATCACGACCAGTAATCATAATCCTTTTTATATTACCCAGGCAGATTCTGACTTTCCCGATGCCGGAACCGACGATGCGACCATCAACGGGTATTTTAAAACGGCTCATTATCTGGATGAGGCGTTACGCGAATTCTTCGATTATCTGAAAACCAGCGGCTTGGAAAAGAATTCATTGGTGATGCTTTATGGGGACCATTTTGGGATCAGTAACGACCGTAATACGACCCTGGCACCGTTATTAGGTAAAGATCCCAGCAAGTGGACAGCATTCGATAATGCGCAGTTACAGCGGGTTCCGCTGATCTTCCACATGCCAGGCCTCAAAGGCGGTATCAACAATACGTATGGCGGTGAAATCGATGTTTTGCCAACATTACTGCACTTGCTGGGCATCAGCAGTAAACGCTATGTTCAGTTTGGCACGGATCTGCTTTCGAGCCAGCATGATGATGTTGTTGCGTTTAGGAACCACAATTTTGTGACGCCGAAATACACCGTTTTAGGCAGCAAGGTTTATGACAACACAACCGGCAAACTCGTGACCATGACCCCTACTTTGCAGGCGGCCATCACCAAAGACCAGAAATCGGTTGATACGCGGTTAAGCCTCTCTGACGATGTGGCCAATCGTAATTTGTTACGTTTCTATGTGCCATTGGGGTTCAAACCGGTTAATCCGGGCCAGTATGACTACAACCAGAGTCTAAGCAAGGTCTTGTCGCTCGAACACAGTCTCGGCAGCAAGAGCACCAGTCTCTACAGTAAAAATAATGACCAATCAACCACCAACCTCTATCAAACCGATGCTCCTGAATTAGCCGATGACACCCAGCCAATCACCGATTTCCCTGAAAAAGTCCAGGCACAAACCGATTCGTCTGCAAGCGAATCCGAATCTAGCAGCTCCGAAACGGTTGATATTAGGACCAAACAAATCAAATAACATAGTGAATGTACGCTTTAAGTTCACACTTTGTTCAAATTCTTTGCTTATACTGCTTGTGAGGTGAACGGGTAGATGCATTTCTTTGAGCGAACGTTCTCGGGTTTCCGTTATCATCGCCGCTACTACATTGTGATGATGCTGCTGTCGGTTGCGTTCTGCTTGATCAGCATCATGCTGATGACGAGTGAAATGATCGATCAATCCGCACAAGGGGCATTTCTGCAGCGTCTTAATTCTTTTGGCGATCAAAATAAAGAAGCCATTCTGCTGAGTACGCAGGTTGGTCAGGCACATATCAAAATGGTTCAGTCTGCGCAATCATTGTTGAATCGGGTCATGATCCTCAATGGTATCTGCTGGCTGATCGGCATGGCTTGGCTATGGCATCATCGCCGCTCTGAAACCGACGCGCTTTATTTAGTAGGCAAAAGCAGTATGTCCATTGGCTTGCAGTATGCTTTTGAAGCTTTCTTTAGTTTCTGGATCAGTTTTATGATCAGTGTCTTTTTGATCATTCTGTTTAACGACCAATTGATCCAGTTTCTAACCAATGCGAACCGCTCCGTTTTTGGCCATCTGCTGCAGGAAGGCTATCAAAGTGTGGATATGAACCGGGCTTTTCGGCAATTATTTGCCCGTCACCTAACCGGATTTACTCGTGAAACTTTATTTTATTACGGCGGTAGAACTGACGACATCACCCAACCAACGGGCTTCCTAACAACTTTAGGTAGCGGAATGGCCGTGATTTTCATCACCAATCTTGGATTAGTGACCCCGCTTTCAATGATTCGTAAGCGACGGGTCATGCCGCGTTAGGAGATATCTATGTTATTTCGGTCAAAACAACTTGATGTGTATCGTGAAAACCTCGCGAAGCTTTTTGCCCCTAAAACGATTCAATACTTGTACGTGCCAGACGAGGCATCGCTGAATGACTTGCGCGACCAATATATCAAGAACTTTGCGAGCGGTGGCCTGCTGAAGCAACTTGCATTCATTAGCAGCCGTGATACAGGTATTCTGGATTATCTCAGCGTCCGCAATAATCTGTATATTAATGGGCACAGCAAAAACACGGATTTTTTGCCGGAATGGTTGAATAGTAACTCGCCAATTCTCGATCAGCCAGCTGCTACATTGGACACCATGCAACGGCTATACCTGCAATTTTATCGTGGCTTAGTGGGTAAAAAACGTTATTTGCTGCTAAGCGGCCGTGCTGAAGTGTTTGATCCACAAGTCACCCGTTCCTTTTTAACCGAAGCCAGTCGCGCCTTGCAGCAAACCGACAGCTGCCTACTTGTCTTGACCACGGATCAATCGCTTTTAAGCGCCAATCCGCAAAATGCGTGGGAACAGCCACCGGTATTGTCTTTGAATGCCATTACCAAATAGCCTGACTCATCTGAACTCTGTACTTTAAGTCAAAAACCGGCGCTAGACAAATTGCTGTCTAGCGCCGGTTTTGTTTTAAGTTTTCACTTGTTAAAACATGTAGCGGGCAGGAGGTTATGCCAATCCAACGCGCTTGAATATTTCGTCAACATGCTTGAGATGATAATGATAGTCAAAGGCGTCATCCAAATCGGCCTTGGACAGGCGGCCCATGATTTCAGGATCTGCCTCAAGCAACGGCCGGAAATCACGATGCTCATCCCAGGCGACTGCCGTTTTTGGCTGAACCAGATCGTAGGCTTGCTCACGACTTAGGCCACTTTCGATGAGCTTGAGCATGACCCGCTGACTATAAATCAAGCCGTGTGTCAAATTCATGTTTGCCTTCATTCGTTCCGGGAAGACGTCCAGATGATCAAGGATGCTGGTAAAGCGGTGCAGGATATAATCCAACAGGCCGGTTGCATCCGGCAGCATGATCCGTTCGGCACTGGAATGTGAAATATCACGCTCATGCCACAGTAAAACGTCTTCTAATGCTGGCGTTTCGTAACCGCGGATGACGCGGGCTAACCCTGAGACATTCTCTGAACCGATCGGATTACGCTTATGCGGCATCGCACTGGAACCTTTCTGGCCTTTGTTGAAGTGTTCTTCGACCTCATGGACCTCCGTGCGCTGCATATGGCGAATTTGCAAGGCAAAACGTTCAACTGATGTCGCAATCAATCCTAACGTCTGAATGTAATGCGCGTGCAGATCACGTGGCAGCACCTGCGTCGAGATTTCCTGCGCGCGAATGCCCAGTTGCTTGGTCACATAAGCTTCAACCGCTGGCGGCGTATTGGCAAACGTGCCCACCGCGCCGCTAATTTTACCTGCCTCAACATCACTTGCGGCGTCTTCAAACCGCCGAATATCCCGATTAATTTCGGAATACCAAGTCGCGACCACGAGACCAAATGTCGTTGGCTCAGCGTGGACACCATGCGTCCGCCCCATCATCACCGTATCTTTATGGTCCTTCGCCAATTTGGCCAGACTGGCTTTTAAAGCGTCCAGATCCGACCGCAGAATTTGATTAGCCTGTTTCAATAAGTAACCTTGTGCCGTGTCGACCACATCGGTACTGGTTAAGCCAAAATGAACCCATTTTTTCTCCGGTCCAAGGCTTTCGGAAACATCGCGGGTAAAGGCGACCACATCATGGTGGGTCACGGTTTCGATTTCATGAATCCGATCAACATCGAATTTGGCATTGGCACGCAAGGCTTTGACATCGCTAGCTGGGATTTCCCCTAACTTAGACCAAGCTTCGGCTGCCAAAATTTCGACCTCCAGCCAAGCAGCATACCGGTTCTTTTCTGACCAAATTGCCGCCATCTCAGGACGACTATAACGCGGAATCACAGGTTTTTTCCTCCTCTAAGGTGAGCACGACTTTTAGAATCCATGAGGCTCAGATCCAGCCAATTAATAACCACTAATTGGTCAATCCGAAACCTTGTAGCTTGATAAAAACGTTACTGAATAACAAAATGTCCGGTTGCGTTAATACTGTCTTTGATTGCCTTCAAATCGCCAACGATTTCAATTTCACCGACTAACTCGCCGCCGTTCGGATAGAAAGCGAAGCGCCAGTCAGGCTTGATTTGAATTTGCGTCAACACCGCATCCATATCTTTTTGCCGGAGCGGAATACCAACCCCGTCCTCAGCCAGTTCCAATTCCGGTAACGGCCAACCAAGAATGGCCCGCAGATGTAACTCGTATTCGGAAATGTCGCTGGTGCTCTGCATAAGATGACCGTATAACTTTGGCCCCGGGTAAACTCGCTTGACGTACAACGTGCCATTAGTCGCCAAGAAGAACTCAAGGCTGAAAATGCCGGTATAGTCAAGTTTCTTGGCAATTTTTTCGGCAATGCGCCGGATCTCCACAATAACGGCCGGATCAACGTCAGCGCGCACCGATGAAGCTTTGAGCTGATGGTGGTCAAAATAATTTTGAATGACCGGACCGATGCGAATAGTCGTGCCGGCTTTTGCCACCATCACGGCCACCTCTTTGATGTTCTGCAAATAGGCTTCCAAAATATACGGACGTTGTTGTAACAGTTGCTTAGCGCGATCCACATCATCCGGTGTCGACAACAATAACTGCTGATCGACCCCCATCCCTTTTTGAATTGGCTTCAATAAGGCGGGATAGCCAATCGTATCAATCGCTTCATTGATATCGCCAGGCGTGATCACCTGGGTATAAGGCAAAATATTCATGTTGAGATCGTCAAGAAAGACTTTTTCCAGATAACGATCCTGCGTTACCGTCAAAATGTCGCTTCCTGAAGGCAATTGACTCGCGGTTGCTAACTCCGCTAAGATTGCGCCGTCCACATTCTCGTCGGTAAACGTCATCACTGTACTCATTTGCGTCAATTCCTTTAACGCAGTGCGGTCATCTGACTTACCTACCAATGGAATATCGGCTTTTTCAAGCGCAATATCGGTTTGCGTTGGTGCCAAAACCACAGTACGCATGCCCATCAGACTGGCGGTATCAGCCATGCGAAAAGCTGAAACTCCACCGCCGATGATGCCAATAGTGGCTCCTGGACTAATAAATTGCGTCACATTTGTTCCTCGCTTTGACTTTATTTATCTGAATCATTTTCGTTTAAACCGCGATCAATCGGCATTTCCGGTGTTCGGCTAGGTGAATTGAAAATCCAGTTCAACAGCACGGCGCTTAAGCTGGTCATCAAAATGCCCGATCCGAAAAGCAGTTGAATGGTCTTAGGCAAAAACTGGACGATATGCGGCTGAACGGTCACCCCTAAGCCTAGTCCGATCGAAATGGCAGCAACCAACAGATTCTTATCATTTTCAAAATCAACCTGTTGCAGCATCCGGATGCCTTGAACCGCCACCATGCCAAACATCACTAGCATCGCGCCACCAAGAACCGGCGCCGGAATGATCGTGGCCAGCGCACCGATTTTTGGTAACAGGCCCAAAATAACCAGGAAAATTGCCGAATAGATGACCGGTTTTCGCGTTTTAATCCCTGAAAGCTGCACCAAGCCGACGTTTTGCGAGAAGGTCGTGTACGGGAAGGTATTAAACAAACCGCCTAACATGACTGCCAAGCCCTCCGCGCGATAGCCACGTTTCAGATCGTCCGCTTCGATTTTCCGCCCAACGATATCACCTAAGGCAAAGAAAACGCCAGTACTTTCAACCATCGACGTCATCGAAATCAGAATCATCGTGACGATCGAACTCCATTCAAAATGCGGCACCCCAAAATAAAATGGCGTCGGCACATGGAACCAGCTAGCCTCAATGACTGGTTGGAAACTAACCAAACCGAAAAAGCCGGCTAACACGGTACCGGCAATCAAGCCGACCAGAATGGCGATGGAGTGCAAAAAGCCTCTGCCCCAAACGTTAATGGCCAGAATCAGCAACACCGTGAACGTTCCGACCAGCAGATTCGTCATGTTACCGAAATCTTTGGCCGTTGTGGAGCCGCCGCCAAGATTCTGGAAGGCGACCGGAATTAACGATAATCCGATAACCGTAATCAGCGAGCCGGTCACCAGCGGCGGAAACAAAAAGCGCAATTTTGAAAACGCCCCGCCAATCAGAAAGACAAATAAACCAGCAACGATAATGGCACCATACATCGTTTGAAAATTAAATTTCTGCCCGATCATGATCAGCGGCGCCACCGCCTGAACCGCACAACCTAAAACAACCGGTAATTTGATACCAAAATACTTATTGCCAAATACCTGTAAAGCAGTAGCAATGCCACACATAAAAATATCAATCGAAACCAGATAGGTCATCTGCTCTGAAGTAAAGTGCAAAGAGGCACCAATCAGAATCGGCACCAGCACCGATCCCGAATACATGGCTAACAGATGTTGCAGACCCAGTGCCGCCGCTTTTGGATTGGAAATGCTTTTACTTTTCATGTTTGCGCTTAGTCCTCCGGTGCAAAAATGACGTGGCCATCTTCAAACGCACTGATTCTTGCCAAAGATTCAACCCGGACATGTTTGTCATCCAACAACTTGCGGCCCTTCTGGAAGGTCTTTTCGATGACAATCCCAACGCCGCTCAACGTTGCGCCGGCTTGGGCAATGATCTCCATCAACCCTTCAACCGCTTGGCCATTCGCCAAAAAATCATCAATAATCAGCACATTGTCGCCCGCGGAAAGGAACTTGCGGGAAATCGCAATTTCATTGGAAGTCTTTTTGGTAAATGAATAAACCGTGGCAGTGTACAGATGATCCTTTAAGGTCAGACTCTTGTGCTTGCGGGCAAACACAAGCGGCTTGTGAAACTCCATCGCCGTTGCAATCGCAGGGGCAATGCCGGAACTTTCAACAGTAAGGATTTTGGTGATCGGCTCATTGCTGAAACGCCGGTAAAATTCCTTACCCAGATCGGCCATTAAATCAGGATCGACTTGATGATTCAGGAAGTTATCCACCTTCAACACATCTGTTCCGATAACTTGGCCATCCTTTTTGATCCGGTCTTCCAGTAATTTCACCACAAGCACTCCTTCTATTTGTAAATTTTCAACAAGCTTACCATAAAAAACGTTGTGGAACAATATAGCTTCGGCAATTCCCGAACGAGACAAGTAGCCGCTTTCACGACAGTAAGAGAACAAAACCCCTGTGATTTGGGGCTATTAAAGCCAAACAACAGGGATTGTGCAAACATTAAAATACGAACATTCAGCTGTCATATTGCGTCAGGTTCCAAGTTTCAATCAGATGAATCAACTTTTGCGGATAATCAGGATCGGTCGCATACCCATCTGTCTGTAGAGCCGATGCTGCCGATTTGTAATCCTTGGCCGCGCGCACGGTTGCGTACTGTTGTGGATTCCAATCAGTCCCGTTGACAAATAACAGCGCGTGATCACGGATTGATGCCGTATCATCGCTGTACACCCGAAACCGTCCATCAACCGTAATCCACTTATCATTGACATATTCTTTGGTTCGTAGCACCTTGGTGTTCGCAGGATTCGTTCCTTTAATGCCGAACAGATTGTGATAATCTTTGGCCAATGTGCTTGTGCCCCAGTCGGATTCAAGAATCGCCTGTGCCAACGTAATACTGGTCAAAACGCCATACTGTTTCTGCATGGCTTGTGCTGTCGGTGCCAGTCGCTTAATGAAAGCCTCTTTCTTCGCCTTTTCGGCCGCTTTCTTATCGATAATGGCCTGCTGTTGTGAAACTTCAGCTTGACGCTGTGACCAATATGAACCGACCACCAACGTTGCCCCGACTGCAAAAAACGCCAGAACGAGCCAGGCAGCCAGCGGAATCTTTTTCAATGTAAAACGGCGGCGCTTTTTCGCCAATGGCCTTTACCCCTTCGTCTCATTTTCACGTGTCAGTAACAACTTGCGCCGTAAAACCAGCATATCCTGCAACTTCAATCCATCAGCATAGACAGGCTGGCTGTATTGGTCAAAAAAGTGTTTACGAATCGAATCCAACCGAAACCCGCGTCGCATGTAGAAGCGGAGATTATCAAAATCAACATCGCCAGTGCCCACCAAAATTTCCTGATACTGCTGAGTGGCATATACCAAGCCCACGTGCCGCAATAAGCCGGACGCAATGCCTTGACGGCGGCGCGCAGGCGCGACCGCAAGATTTTTCAATTCAATCGTCTGCTCATCTACTGGAACAACCATCGCGACGCCGACCGGCACCTGATCATCAAGCGCGGCAAAAAGTGTCCCTGTACTTAAATAGCGACTAAGCATGGCGGGATCTTCATCCCCCACCAATAGGAGATCTAAATATTGAATCCTTGCCTCAGGTGCCACTTCTTCAAATTTTAACATCGCGCCCCAGCCTCCATTAGCCCTATCCAAAGATGATGATTTTGTTATAGATTAGTTTACCATGGACCAATGGCTCTGATGTTACGAAACATTGTTTTTTTTACGAAAAGCTAGAGAATCAGCTCCTGGCTCACGCCATAACGCGCTCACGGTCGCAGAAATCTACGTGTAAGGACCACAGACCTAAATGGCCAAAGACCAGCCATTTTAGGTCTGAGGCCACTTACACTCCGATTTCTAAGCGCTCCCGTTCGCGCTCAACAAATAAAAACCGACTGCATCGAATGCAGTCGGTCAATGGTTTCTTTAATTAGTCTTTGTTAACGTTAACCGCTTGTGGGCCACGATCGCTGTCTTCGACTTCAAACGTTACCGCTTGGCCTTCTTCGAGGGTCTTATAACCGTCGCCTTGGATAGCTGAGAAGTGAACGAAAACATCGCTGCCATCTTCCCGTGTGATAAAGCCGTAACCCTTTTCAGCGTTGAACCATTTAACTGTGCCGTGTTCCATGAGAACATTCCTCCTTGCGTCATTTGACGCATGATAATATCGTGTATTTCTGTTTGGTACAAGTGGAAGAAAGTTCTGAAACCATGCAACCACGACCATTCAAAAAGTACATGTTTAGTCTACCATCACGGCAAAAGCGCCGCAAGTGTCAGCACTTTCAGAAATCAATTTTGCGAGGAAATAATATGATTAAAATTGCGCTTTAACTGTAGCAAGCGGGAGAAGTCTTCCAAAAAATAAAATAAGCGGGCGCGGCTTTCAAACGATGCACGATCAGTCGGCAGCGGTGAAGCCGCAAAGTTGCGCTGAATCTTTTTGACCATCGTAACTAGTTGCGTCGCCGGATTATCTTCATTCAACACACTAGCTGTCATCGACAAGGCATCGCTGATCACAGCCGCCTGCAAAACCGGTGTTTCGATTCGATCCAGGCTATCCTGCATTTGGCGTAACAGTTCATATTGATTGGCCCGCATTTCGAAGTAAGCTTGGTAATAGTCATTTTCCGACCACAATTGATTGTCACTGTGGCGATTGGCCCAAGCCACTGCCGCATCCAGCGTCATTTTCAAATCTGATAAATTCGCCCAGTTATCGGCACTTTTAAGATGCTCCGGCCCTAGCTGTTGACTCATATGATCGATGATTTCCCGCATTTCCGCTTCGACCTGTGCCTGGAATTCCGTGATTTTGGCTTCCAGGCTCGGCATAAACAGATTTGCCACAAGCGCAACGCCGGCACCGACTGCCAACAACAAAAGTTCATTGCGAATCCAGAACCAGCTACAGCTTTTGGCCATCATAAAATGCGTGACCAACACGGCCGTCATCACAATGCCGCTTTGCACTTCAAACACGTTGGTTAGCGGGATGAAGATTAAAAGGAAAACGCCAAACGCCAGCGCATTGTATCCCAGAACCAAAAATGCCCCGATCGCAATGACAAAGCCCAGCACAGTCGCCAGCAGTCGGTAGGCAACCAGCCGGAACGATGCTTTGGTGGTATTCTGAACTGACAGAATCGTAATGATACCGGCAGCTGTCCAATATTCAAGATGTAAGGCATAAGCGATGAGCATCGCAACTGCTGTCCCCACCGCTGTTTTAACCGTTCGCATACCGATATGCATAAGCAATTCCTCCATTTGCCCTTAGTTTATCATACGTTGTTTTGTTATTAGCGTGATTGCTTCTAAGCCCGCTCACCATGTAGCCTCTAGTAATTCCTTTGTTGTTACGCTACCATAGAAAAAGAGGACTAAGACATGAAAAAATTACTGCCATTATTAGCCGTGCTAGCCTTTCTTTTTGTTGGGTGTTCGGCTACTTTAAATCAAAAAAACAACTGCTGACAACGACGCAGACTGTGCAGACCCAAGTGCAGCAAGAGCAGCAAGCGTTGCAGGTCATTGGCTCGACGGTGAACGATTTTCCGTCCACCTTTGAGAAGGCTTACCAAGATGACCCGTCGGCAGATCTAAAAAATGACGATGGTGCCGTCAAGAAATTGTTGGATAAGCGCGCCGCAGCGTTTAAATCATTGGAAGCGGCGAACACAGCGCTGACTGATGCCAATAACACCTTGACCAAACTCAATAACCAACCGTCTGAAGACATGCCACAAGCGCCGCTGAGCAAGGTGCTCACCAGTCTCAAGCTGGCCAAACTCGATCACAAAACCCTAGTTAGTTATTATCGGGAAATGTTGAGTGCCGAGGACGACTTTTTTGCGGCCACGGCTGGCAGCAACGTGTCGCAAGCAGACTTGGAAACTCAGATCTCACAACTCAATCAATATTACAGTTCATTGAATCAACAAATTGATGTCATGACGGCTAATCTGACAACCGTAACGAGTCAGAATACTAAGTTAACCAAAGCAGTCAAGGCGATGCATGACTGAGTGCTTGTCATCATCATAACGCGTTCGCTAGCCCAGAAACCGGAGCGTAAGAACCTTGGCGCAATGGCCAAAACCGGGCCATCACACCCAAGGCCACTTACACTCCGACTTCTAATCGCGCTGGCTCGCGCTCACTTTTCTAAGGAGGTCCCTTCTATGCCGCAAAGCGTGGCAATTATTATCCCTTGTCATAATGAATCCGAAAATGTTCCTTTGATCTATCAAGCTTTAATGAAAACTTTTCAAACCGACCTGACTCAGCTGGAGCCGCAAATCTGGTATGTCAACGATGGCTCGACTGATGACACGCTCGCCCAAGTCCAGCATCTGCAAGATAGCAATGCGCAAGTGCACTACATTGATCTATCGCGGTCATTTGGTAAGGAAGCGGCGATGTATGCGGGATTGGTCACCGCCAAAGCTGATTATTATGCCGTGATGGACGCTGACCTGCAAGATCCGCCAGCCATGTTGCCGGATATGTACGCTGCCCTTCAGGAAGGTTATGACATGGCCGGCGCCCAGCGGACAGATCGTTCCGGTGAAGCGCCAGTGCGGTCATTCTTTTCCAATCTCTTCTATAAGTTCATCAATCGTGTTTCTCAGACCCAGATTGTTCCCGGCGCTCGCGATTTTCGGCTCATGACCCGCCAAGTGGTTGATGCAATTGTACATATGACCGAACGTAATCGGTTTTCGAAGGGGCTTTTCAGTTGGGTTGGCTTTAAAACCAAGTACCTTCCCTACCAGAATATTGAGCGCCAACACGGTGAAACCAGTTGGTCGTTTACTGGCCTTTTGCGTTACGCCATTGATGGGATTATTGATTTTTCCGATGCCCCGCTGACCTTCGTTTCGATGATCGGCATTATTAGCTTTTTAGGTGCGTTTGCGGCACTGGTATTTATTGTCATTCGGGCGGCGCTCTATGGTGATCCGACAGCAGGCTGGCCGTCAATGGTCTCGATTTTCCTCATGATCGGCGGCATTCAACTATTCGCGCTGGGTATTGTGGGTCGTTACATCGGCCGGATCTATATCGAAACCAAGCAACGCCCGATTTTTATTGCCCGTAAAATCAAATAAAACCGGCATGCAGACTTTGCAGCTAGTTCAGCGCAAAAGTCTGACACACCGGTACATTGACCATAACGCACTACTTCGTATCTTCGGAAGTGGTGCTTTTTTCTGGATCAAAATTGCGAATCGCGACAAAGATCCAGCTCAGGAAAAATATAATGGCAGCCGCCAAGGAAAGCCATCCAGTAACATGTTGCAACCGCGTGCCGGTATAAACAACCCGCACCCGATGACTGCCAGCCGGTGCCGTGATGGTCAAGCGGGCATTTTTACCTTGGGCACGATACGGAACGACTTTCCCGTCAACGGTGACGTTGTAGCCGACGTAGGCAAACTTAGGTAATTGCAAGACAACCGATCGCGTGCTGGTATAACCAAAGCGCAAATCGTTATAATGCTGGGTCAGCGGGGTCAGGCGCTGAAGTTTATGTGACGGCAAAACCACGGTCTGGTCTTTCTTGAAAAAAGTGGTGGAATCGAATTGTTTCGGTGCATACTCCGAACCGCCGCCAGTCGCATCGCCATAGTAAGCGACGGCATTTTCGTCCGTTACTCGGTAGGTATTGGCATTCGTCATGGTTGTATTGATTGTTGCGGCATAGCTAAACCCGACCACGCAGGCCGCCAAGACCATCCCCCATGCAAAACGTCGCGGATGCACTTTCTCCGTCACTAACAACGCCACGGCCAGACTCAGGAATAAAGTCGTTAGTTCCAAGTATCGCCAAGGAAACTGAATCGTGCCTAAAACGGTCTTTCGAAACAGTGACCATGGGAAAAGATTAGTGCTTAAGAAAATGGTGACAAAACCAAGTCCGGTCGCTACTTTGACGGAGCGGCTCAACTTCGGCCACCAAAGCGCCAACCCAATCGCAATACCCAGCATCAAAACGCCCATCCCCGGACGGAACGTCTGATTCACGTTTTGCATGTTGCTGGTGGAGGCATACATACTCAATGAATTCTGGAACAGGTCGCCTAGGCTATATTGCAGGTAATTGAGCCAAATGGTGGCAGATTCGGCAAGTTTTAGCGGCAAATGTTGCGAAATCTCCAACATAGGCAGGTAGCTGCCCACCCCCATCAACAGGGAGCTGATCGCCGCGTATGCCGTATACCGGACCATCCGCCACGAAACGCGTCTTAATGCCACCAACACTAGGAACCCGCCAACCAGAAACTCGAGCACCATCACGAGCGACAACATATGGGCATACATCAAGCCGGTCACGCCAAAGGCCAATAAGAACCAGTTGTCTGACTGCTTTATGTAGATCAGGTACATGCCAGCAGCAATGATCGGTAAAAAGATAAAGGCAAGATTTTCACCAAGAGCTCCGCGAACAAAGGCATCCAGCATCCGATAGACCGCTGTTGTATACACGACACTGAAAACGAATGCCGCAAGCGGACGGCGACGAATTTTCAGAAAGCTAGCGTAGGCTGCCAATACGGTTGCTACCAAAATCAATGTTTGATAGCCGTAATAGGCGCTGACCACCCCGAGTCCGGCTAACCGCAGCCAAACATACGGAAGCAGCATTAAGGACGGATAAAAAGCGTCAAAGGCATAGCCAAAGTGGCGAACTTCTTCAGGAAAAACTTTAGGAAAATACGCGCCATGCTGCACGCTGGTGACATAGCTTTCCATGCGGCGCAATTGCGGCATCGTGTCGTCTTGGTGGAAAATATAGGACAGATGCAATTGCGGCCACTGTACCAATAACACTAAAGCAACTGCCAACATCGGCAGCAGCCAGATCGCATTGGTTTTTAAAAATCTCCTGATGTCTGAACTTCTTGTTTGTGTTGCCATAAAAGCCCTCCAAACGATGATCAACGCGCACGTTCTCTTAATATTGTAACAATAACGGCAACAGCGGGCGAAGTGATTTTTAAAGAATCATCAAGACTTGCAACTTAAAACGTTTTCATGCTGTTCCGGCTGCTGCACCTAGCCAGTCTCGCGTTATGATTAAGTTAATATTTAAACTTAGCTTATTTTTTATTCAGCGCGGTTTTTGCTATCATATTAATTATTAACGACTAACCGATTGCTTTTCAAAGGAGTCCTGCCTGGATATGTTGCATTTCAAAAAAACCAAAACCTGGCCGCTACTGCTTGTGAGTTTTGCGCTGACTTTTCTCATCAGTCTCTGTGTTTTTGCCGCTTTAAAAATGGCACCATTTGGCTCATCGTCCATTCTCGCCAATGACTCGGCAGTGCAATACATCGACTTTTTTACTTATCTCAAACACGCATTGGCAGGAACCGCAGGCAAGGCGTATTCCTTTTCGAACAGTCTTGGCGGCGGTATGTATGCTAACTGGACTTACTACTTACTGAGTCCGTTTAATCTGATTTTTGTGCTTGTGTCCCGGCATGCGTTGCCGGTTGCCATGTTGTTTGTGACGGCACTTAAATACAGTGCCGCAGCGTTGACGGCTCAGTGCTATGCCAGTCATCATGCCGGCGCCCGCTGGTACACGTTGGTCTTCAGTATCAGCTATGGCTTGTCCGGCTTTTTAGTGGCCAACTTTCTTAACATCATGTGGATGGACGGCGTGATTCTACTGCCATTAGTAGTCTTAGGTATTGATCGGCTGTTTGAAACGCATCGGATCATGCCGTACGTCTTGCCGCTCAGTCTTAGTTTCATAACGAACTATTACATCGGCTTCATGATTGCCATTTTTGCGGTTTTATATTTTGGTTGGCGTTGGGCGATCCACCATCAAACCCACCTACTCCGCAAAATCGGCCTATTTGCTGGCGGTTCGTTACTAAGCGGGATGCTTGCCGCCGTGGTGTTAATTCCGACTTACTTTGCCTTGGCTGCTTCACGGCTATCAAGTGCCGGTGCGGATTTCAGTGTGAAGGCACTTTATTCGTTGCTCGACTTGCCTTCTAAGTTTATCCCCGGGAGTTTTAACTTCGACCAACTTTCCAACGGCTTACCCAATCTTTACATGGGCATGATTGCGTTGCTGGGAGCGGTGTGCTACTTTTTAGCAGCGTCGATTCCAGTCCGCGAACGGCTCGTCTCTGGTGGGTTGACCCTGCTGCTGATCCTGTCGATTTGGCTGAATCCGCTTGTGTTGATTTGGCAAGGCTTCCGCGCCCCGGTCTGGTACCTTTACCGCCATTCGTTCATCGTGATCTTCTGGCTGCTCATACTGGGTCTGCGCGGATTAGCCCATCTGCCATCCGTTTCCCGCTTTCGCCTCGGCATGGCCAGCATCGCCACAGCAGGCTGCTTAATGATCCCAACGATTTTAAGAATGGCCACTCATAAATACGTCACCGCACTCAACCTCACCCTCGGCGGCGTCTTTTTGCTGGTTGCCGCACTCCTGCTTTATAGTATCCGCGGTCGGCTGCTACCGCAAAAATGGCTGGTTAGTGGCATCGTGATCTTGCTTGTTTTAGACATGGGCACTAATGCGTTCACGAGTCTAAAAGCGATTAGTTTCGTGTCCGCGGCGGACTTCACGGTTACCAGCAAAGTCCTTCAAGCCGGTTATGACGATGCTAAGAAACTCAGCTCAGGCGGCTTTTACCGAATGAATGCCGATAGCCAACGCTCCATGGATGACCCGTATCAATATAATTTTA
>NZ_BACQ01000017.1 GCF_000260435.1 Lacticaseibacillus zeae DSM 20178 = KCTC 3804
CGTTTTACCTAAAATCTGATCGGTCATCAGACTGGCACTCGCCTGGGAAATGGTACAGCCACTGCCGGAAAAAGCAACATCGTTCACCCGGCCATCCTTTTCACTAATCTGCAAGTGCAAAACATCGCCACAGCTGGGGTTGCGCACCGTAATTTCGTGATCAAAATCAGCTAAAACGCCGTGATGCCGCGGGTGTTGCGCCTCGTCAAGAATCACCGCGCGATACATTTGATCTAGCTTAGTCAATGCCATGGAAATACCTCCTTACGGCCTGAACAGCTTCAACCAATTTCGTGACATCATCCTGATTGTTGTAGACCCCAAAACTGGCGCGCACCGTCGCCGGCACCCCTAACCTGGCCATGAGCGGCTGGGCGCAGTGATGGCCGGCACGCACGGCGATTTGCTGCTCATCCAGGAAGGTGGCAACATCGTGGGGATGAATACCCGTTAAATTAAACGAAACCGTTGCCAGACTGTCCTCGTTGCCATAAACCGTTAGATCCGGAATCGCCGTCAACGCGGTTCGCAATTGATTCGTCAATTCATGTTCGGTTTGTAATGCCGCGGCATCAACGTTTTCCTGAAACCAATGCAATGCCGCGCCCATGCCAATCACACCGGCGATATGGGGCGTGCCGGCTTCATACTTGATCGGCCCGTCTGCCCACGTACTTTCTTGATCACGAACTTCGGAAATCATTTCACCGCCGAATTGGATCGGTGGCATTTTTGCCAACAAGTCTGCACGACCGTAAAGCGCGCCGATCCCTGTTGGCCCATAGATTTTATGTCCGGAAAAGGCGTAGAAGTCCGCGCCTAACGCTTGGACATCAACTGCCATGTGGGCGACTGCCTGAGCGCCGTCAACGACAACAATGGCCCCCACGTCATGCGCCTTCTTGGCAATCTCTGCCACTGGGAGCGTATCACCGGCAACATTAGTCACTTGAGCAATCGCCACTAGGTTAGTGCCCGGTGTGATAGCGGCCAATAAGGCGGGCACATCGACTGTTCCATCCGGATGAACCGGCGTTACGGTGAAGGTTGCCTGCTGACGCTTAGCAAGCTGTTGCCACGGAATAAAATTACTGTGGTGTTCGGCACCGCTGACGACAATCCGGCCACCAGCAGGCACCGCATGCGGTCCAAACGCACTCGCCACCAAATTTAGACTATCGGTCGTGCCACGAGTAAAGATAATCTCCTCGGCACTTTGAGCATGAAGGAAATCAGCGACTTGCTGACGAACACCTTCATATGCTTCAGTCGTATCATAAGCCAACTTGTAAAGACCGCGGTGCACGTTGGCATTATCATTAATATAGTAGTTCTGTAGGCTATCCAACAAGGCTTGCGGCTTTTGGGAAGTCGCTGCGGTATCTAAATAAACCAGATCAGGATGAGCCTTAAAAAACGGAAATTGTTCACGCATCTTCAGCCACCAGCGTTCGATCAATCGTTGCAAACAGTTCTTTCTTCAGCCGAACATCATCGATTTCAGCCAAACCGCCTTCCAAAAAGCCGCGGATCACCAATCGTTTTGCTAATGTCGCGGAAAGTCCACGACTCATTAGATAGTAAAGCTGATCGGCATTCACCCGCGTTACGGAAGCAGCATGGCCGGCCGTGACGTCATTTTCATCAATTAATAGAATCGGGTTGGCGTCGCCTTCCGCTCGCTGCGAAAGCATTAACACGCGGTTTTCCTGTTGGGCATCACTTCCGCGGGCACCCTTGATGATGTGGCCAATCCCATTAAACATCAGGTGGGCATTGCCGGTAATCACACCGCGTTGGTTAATGTGCCCCACCGTATGCTGGCCTTCATTGGTCACGGATGTCGTATAGTTGACATGCTGATTGCCGGAAGCCAAAACACCCACGTTAACCGTTGCTTCGGCGTTTTGTCCCAGCAGGCGCACATCGACCCGATTCAAACCGGAGTTATGCGAAAATCCGGCCAATGTCCAATTAAGCTTTGCATTGGCGGCTAATGTCGCCGTGCGATTCACCAATACAGTGTCGGCAGTAAAGCTATCATAGCTCAGCCAATTAACGTCCGCATCTGCATCAATCACCAGCATGAGCCAAATACCTAACACGTGGCCGCCACTAGCCCACTTTTCCTGCAGGGTAACCTTGGCGCCTTTACCAACATGAACATACAGTAAACCACCGGCGTTTTTAGGCCCGGTCAGGACGATGGGGTCATCGCCGCTGACAAAATGAGCGGGAATATCGACTGTCGTTGCCCCTTGAGGCGAGCGCAGCAACCATGCATCAAGCGAATTCGTTGGTGTAAAACGTTGAACTTCACTCGATCCGGCAGCGTAGGCAATTGCCTGAGGCGCATGCAAGATGACCCGATCCTCAACATTGTCAGGTTGGTTCTTTAAATAGCGCGCCAACGGAAACTTAGGCAGATTAGGCGCCGGCAGCGTTGTTGTTTCAACCATTTTGTTCACCCACTTTAAGGTGTTCATAGCCGGTCTTTTCCAATTCTTTGGCTAAGTCAGGGCCACCACTTTCGATGATCCGGCCGCCTTTCATAACGTGCACCACATCAGGAATAATGTAATCCAACAGACGCTGATAATGGGTAATAATCATGCTGCCGAATTCCGGCCCACGCATCAGGTTAACGCCTTTGGCAACGATCCGCAGTGCATCAATATCCAAGCCGGAGTCGATTTCATCCAGTAAGCCAAAATGCGGGTGAATCATCATCAGCTGCAAAATTTCATTACGCTTCTTTTCACCACCGGAAAAGCCCTGATTCAGATACCGATCTGCCATTGATTCCGGCATCTCAAGGGTTGCCATTGTCTTATCTAATTGTTTCAAAAAGTCGGTAATGCGAATCTGATCATCTTCCGGACGCCGCGCATTGATCGCAGCACGAATGAATTCCGCATTCGTCACCCCGGCAATTTCCTGCGGGTACTGCATGCCGAGAAACAATCCGGCACGCGCCCGTTCATCGACAGCAAGGTCCAAAATTGATTTGCCATCAATTAAAATATCGCCTTGAGTGACTTCATAAGCCGGATTGCCCATGATTGTCTCGGCCAACGTCGATTTACCTGTACCATTTGGACCCATAATGGCATGAATCTCGCCCGTCGCCAATTTCAAATTGACCCCGGTTAAAATCTCCGGATGCTCCGGCTCTGCCTTAATTTTGACATGTAAATCTTTAATCTCAAGTGTATGCACAATGTTACCCCCGACTGGATTTGACTTTTCGTTATACCGTTATTCTACGTCATAACAGATACGGCGGCAAACGCCCCGCTTTTAAAAAAAGCCCCACAACCATCAGACTTTGCTTATCTGATCATTGTGGGGCATTTAAATTTAAATGACGTTCTTTTTCAATCGCAATTAATGGTGGCTCTTCCGTGCAAAGAAATCACCGATAAACTGAACCAAGAAGACCAGTGCCAAAATGAAGATCAGGGAAACAATGATCACGTCGTACTGGTAACGCTGGTAGCCGACCGCAATGGCCAGGTTCCCGAGACCGCCACCACCAACAGCCCCAGCCATGGCCGTTAAGCCGATGACGGAGATGATCGTCAAGACGGAAACCCGGATCAATTCAGACAACCCTTCACGCAAGTAAACGCGCCAGACAATCCCTAACGGTGAAACGCCCATCGCTTCGGCCGCCTCAATAACTCCGGGATCAACTGTCAACAAGGCGTTTTGCACCTGCCGTGCGTAAAACGGGGTCGTCCCGGCGATCAATGGTACCAACGCCGCGGTCGGGCCGATGCCGGTTCCGACAATAGCGCGCGTCACTGGCGTCATGATCGCCAGCAAAATGATAAACGGCACCGCTCGGAAAATGTTCACCAATTTATCCAAAACGAAGTAAAACGGATGATTGGCCAGTAGTCCGCCTTCATCGGTCAAGACCAGCAAGATCCCAATAATAATGCCCAGCACTCCGGCAACAATTGCCGTCAAGGCTGTCATGTACAGCGTCTCGTTGATTGCCTGCGTCACGCCGCCATCGCCGGACCAGATAGGCACAACGTTAGGAAAATATTTTGTAAAAAATTGTACCATCTGACTAGGCCTCCTTCTTTAAGATGTCTTCGATCTTGACATCCTGCTGTTTAAGATACTGAATGCCGGTGTCCACTTGCGCTTGATCACCGGACAAAACCACAATCAGATTGCCAAATGGCGTATCCTGTAAAATCTGAATATCACCAAACAAAATGTTCGCCGTCACATGGTAACTTTTAAACAGCTTGGCCACCAGTGGCTGATCGGCCGATGCCCCAACATAAGTCAGACGCAACAACCGATCATTCGGCCCAAGGTTCTTAACGGCAGGCTGCTGCAAGACTGATTCAATCGCCTGATCAAGCTGCAGGGTCGTATCGATGAAATCCTTGGTCAACTGCTGCTTTGGATTGGAAAAGACCTGCAGCAGATCGCCGCGTTCAATGATGGCGCCTGCATCCATGACGGCAACGCGATTACAAATCTGTTTAACCGCCTCCATTTGGTGAGTAATCAGAACAATCGTTAATCCCAACCGTTCATTCAGCGATTTCAAAAGGTCCAGAATTGAACTCGTGGTTTTCGGATCCAACGCACTGGTCGCTTCATCGGAGATCAAGATTTCCGGATCAGACGCCAAGGCCCGTGCAATCCCGACCCGTTGCTTTTGCCCGCCGGATAGTTGTGCCGGATAGGAATTTGCCCGATCTGTCAGCCCAACCAAATCCAGCAGCTCAGCAACCTTTTTCTTGATCTCCTGCTTTGATTTGATGCCTTTTAACGGAAACGCGACATTATCGGCAATCGTGCGGCTGTTCATCAAATTAAAATGCTGAAAAATCATGCCGATCCGCTTACGTTCCTTGCGTAGCTGTGCCGCTGACAAAGCTAGCATATCCTGGCCTAAAACATTGACGCTGCCGCTGGTTGGCCGTTGCAACAGATTGATGGTCCGGACCAATGTCGACTTGCCGGCTCCTGAATAGCCGACAATTCCATAAATATCCCCGCGATTGACCGTTAAATTGACGTGATCAACGGCATGTACCGAGCGGGTCTTCCCGTGGAATTCAACGTCCACGTCTTTTAACGTCACAACTGCTTGATCTGACATAATTGTCCCCGTTTCTAATTAAAACTTGTAGTTCCAGGCTGGCAGTGTTGAGCCTTTGTAAACCTTCTTCAGCAGCTCAGCCGTCCGCTTTGTCTGGTAAGCTTTGACGATCTTCTTGTAAGTGGCGTTGTTCTTGTCTTTTGCTGACTTGGCAGCAATGAAGTTAACCCATGGCTTGGACTGCTTAGTGATCTTTTCAACCGCAATCGCATTGGCCGGCTTCAGATTGGCTGCTGCCGCAATATCATTATTGACAACGGCCACTGCAACGTCATCCAGTGAGCGCGCGGTCTGGGCTGCATCCAGTTCGGTGAATTTCAAGTTAAGCTTATTTTCCGTAATATCGCGAATAGTTGGCGATGCCACACCTTTTTTCAGTGTCAACAAGCCGTTTTGCGCGAGTAACTGCAGCGCTCGGCCTTCGTTGGAAGGATCGTTAGGCAGGGAAATCTTGTCGCCGGCTTTAACGTCTTTTAGCGATTTGATTTTGTTGGAATAAGCGCGCATCGGCCCGATATAAGTAGCACCGATGTCAACGATCTTGGTGTTGTGTTTCTTATTCCAGTTGTCTAAGAAATTATGATGCTGAAAAGCGTTCAACTGAATGTCGCCGTCTTCCAGTGCCTGGTTCGGTTGGTTATAATCCGTAAACTGGACCAGTTTGATCGTGACACCTTGCTTCTTCAACCGTGACTGGATGTCCGTCCAGATCTCCTTGTCCGTACTCATGATGCCGACTTTAACCGTGGTATTTTTGCTAGTGCTGGATGACGACTTACCACAGGCTGCTAAAACAAATAATGGCAAAACCAAAGCAAGTGTGATAATGGCTCTTTTCCAAGACTTCATAAACTTATTCCTCCTCGTTCGGGTTCACGAACAATATGCGCAAGCTTTTTGAAAAATAAAAAAGCCCGCTCCTAAACACAATGTTTTAGAAGCGAGCCAGCTCGCGGTACCATTCTAATTCGACGCCAAAGCGCCCTCAGTAACAGGCAATCACCTGTGTGCGGAATAATGACCGCCAGCCATCATCGCCTAACTACTGCTCAGCGATGCCGATCAATGAGCCATCTTCGATTCAATCAACTACCCTGCTCTCAGCTAATCAGGTTTTCTGTACAGTCTCATCAAATCTACTCACTCATATCATTCGTTTCCCGAAATGAATTAAACCGAGTTTAGACGAAAGGAGAGGGAGTTGTCAAGCAAAAGGTTAGAGAGAGCGTGAGCAGGCCCAGAAACCTGCGAAAGCGTTTGTGAACCGGATTGCCTTCCACCACTTATCACGCATTCTCCAAATAAGTCACTGGCTGCCTAAAAACCCAAACCGGCACCCGGAAAGCCAAGCTAACTTTTCCCCTACACGCATCATCCACGATCCTAAAACTTCTGCGTCCAAGCTGGTACTTCACTCCCATGGTACAGCTTCTCAATCAGATTAGCCGTATCCTTCGTCCGGAATGCCTTCACAATTTTCTGGTAAGTCTTATTATTTTTGTCCTTCTTATTCGCCACAAACACGTTAATCCAAGGTTGACTCTGTTTGTTGACCTTCTCCGTGTAAATAGCCTTCTTAGGATTCAACTTGGCATCCTGGGCCACGCCTGAATTAATCACGGACGCTGCAACATCCGGCAAGGAACTGGCCGTTTGCGCGGCATCGACCGCTTTAAGCTTCAAATTCAGCTTGTTGTCGGTCACATCACGGGTTGTCGGCAAAGCCACCTTCGTATTGAGCTTGATCAAACCTGCCGCCTGCAACAATTGCAGCGCCCGGCCTTCGTTAGTCGGGTCATTTGGTAACGCAATTGTGTCGCCTTGCTTGATCTGACTGATTTTCGTGATCTTCTTAGAATAAATCGCTAACGGCGCAATAATGGTCTGGCCGATGCTGACAAGATCACCATGATGCGTCTTGTTCCAGTTGTTCAGAAAATACTGATGCTGGAACAAGTTCAAATCAATATCATGATCCTTCAACGCTGTATTAGGTTGGTTGTAATCAGAGAACTGAACAATTTTAATGTTGATACCCTGTTTCTTGACCTTCTTCGCAACTGATTGCAAAACCCGATTATCTGCACCAACGACCCCAATCTTGACCGTTGTCTGCTTCTGACTGCTACTGCTGTTACTGTTACCACAACCAACCAAAATCAGTCCTAATACTGCAATGGTGGCAAAAATCTTCCAAAAACGCTTCATCTTGAATCCTCCTCGTGTAGTCGGTGCTCAGCTGCACGTAACAAAATTTTGCAACCGTGTAGCTGCCTGTTGTGTTGGCTTGATTGAATGATAAAGGGACTATGGATGTAACAGCTCGCGTTCAGCTTGTGGCTTACCTCTCTTCATAACGCGCTCGCCAGCCCAGAAACCTGCACATAAGGACCTTGGTCGCAATGGCCAAAGACCGGCCATCACGTCCAAGGCCACTTACACTCCGGCTTCTAACCGCGCTGGCTCACGCCCACAAAAAAAGAAGCCCACCTCTAACCCAAGACAGTTAGAAGTGAGCTTCACCCACGGTACCATTCTAATTGGCCGTGCTGTGCGCGACCCACTCACCGGACGGATTCATCCGGGAGCGCGTTAATGGGCGCTGACCATCACAGCCTTAGAAAAAAATGTTCGGTGTGCCGTGTGCACTAAGCCATATTCACGCGCGCTTGCAACCCCGCTCTCATCAATTCGGGTTTTCTGTACTGTCTCGCGACCGCTACTCACTTAGTCCGTTTATCATCAATTTCAAGTTTGTATTCATGAGTTTAGCACAAATTTTTTAGTAGTCAAACATTGAATTTTAATTCAAAAAGAGTGTAAGCTTGCTTCAACATTGGCCGTCGGAGAAAAGTTCAATTAAGCGGCCATAAAACATAGCACTGAGAGGATGAGCAAATATGACAGATCCTGTTGCACTGTTGCAAAAATTAATTCGCATTGACTCAGCAAACGGTCATGAGCTGGCTGTGGCAAAAGTCTTGCAGGCTGAGTTTGAGGCCGCCGGTATTCCTACCAAACTAATCCCGTACAAAGATGATCGGGTTAATTTGGTGGCGGAACTTAATCAAGGTGACCAAGTGCTTGGCTTCACCGGTCACCAAGATGTGGTTAGTCCCGGCAACGAGTCTGCATGGACGTATCCGCCTTTTTCCGGAAAAATCGTCAACAATGTCATGTATGGACGCGGCACCGATGACATGAAAAGCGGTCTGGCGGCGATGACACTCGCGCTCATTGCTTTGAAGCAGGCCGGTTTTAAACACCACATTCGGTTCATGGCAACGGTTGGTGAAGAATTTGGCGCGATGGGCGCTCGACAACTCACTGAACAAGGCTATGCCGATGATTTGTCAGGCTTAATCGTTGGCGAACCAACTGACAAATTGTTGCAGTATGCGCATGGCGGGACCGTCAACTACGAAATCGATAGTGAAGGCGTCTCGGTTCATAGTTCGCGACCGGAAAAAGGCGTCAACGCCATCGATGGGTTAGTGGCCTTTGCCGAACGGGAGCCAACTGCCTTTGATCAAGCACCGGACGACCCGGATCTAGGCGTCTTTCGCCATTCAATCACGGTGATCAACGGTGGCGATCAAGTCAACACGATTCCCGCCCACGCCTATCTACGCGGCAACTTACGGCCAACTCCGGCTGCCAATATTGACTTAGTCGTCGACCTGTTGAAACAATTAGTCGAGCGGGCCAATCAAGCTACGTCTGCCAAATTAACGCTCAAGGTCTTGCATCGGTTCCTGCCAGTGCACTCCGACAAAAATGGTCACCTTGTCACCACTGCTAATCAGGCAATTGCCGCTGTCACCGGTACGCCAGCCAAACTCGCGGTGGCATACGGCGGCACCGACGCGTCTGAATTTATTCGGTCTGACAACCACTTTGATGTCATCGTCTATGGCCCCGGGGATAATCATTTCAGCCACCAAATCGATGAACATGTCGACTTAGACAGCTACACGACCGCCATCAAGACCTATCAAGAAATGGCAAAACGCTTCTTCGCCTGACACTTGTGCCATCGGAAACTTTAAAATCAATTTAAAAAGCAGCTACCCATCATTTTGATTATCAATGATGTCAGCTGCTTTTTAGATTGGCTGCGTCACGCTCCCGTCAAGTCGATGGCAAGTGGCGCTGCTATTTAGTTGAGACAGTCACAACCCAATTGTGATTGTGATCGGTTTCGTCTAACAAAGCCGGTTTGTCGCCAAGTTCTTGGTGAACATCCACGACAGTCCCGGCAAGTGGTGCCTCAAGATCGAGGACAGCCTTTTCCGCTTCCACACTCAAAAACGGTTTGCCAACCGTTAAACTTGTTCCAACTTGCGGTAAATCAACAAACTTGATTTTGCCTAATGTTTCCTGTGCATCCTCGGTTAACCCCAAACGAACCTGACCCGCAGCCAGTTCGTCTTGCCAAAAATAAGTTGTTGCCATTTTCTCGCTCCTATTCAAAATCTTCTGTGTCGCGGCTGAACATATAACTTGTATGGTGATAGCGCATCGAGAGGACCATACCGACCGATAGCATATTCGCAAGCAGGAATGAACCCCCTTGTGAAATGAACGGTAGCGGAATCCCGGTTAATGGCAACAAGCCGATGTTCATGCCAATGTTTTCAAACACGTGGAATAAGATCATCATGATGACACCGGTCGAAATGTAAGCATAAAACTCGTTCTTGGTATCGAACGTGACCCGAATCATCTGATAGATCAACATAAAGTATAACAGAATCAGCACCGCTGCGCCGACAAACCCGAACGCTTCGCCAATCACGGAAAAAATCATATCCGATTCCCGCACTGGCACCGCAACAGCCATGTGGAACGGGCCTTTTCCGGTTAACTGTCCTGATCCGATCGCTTTCATCGATTGCCATAATTGGTAACTATCGCCACTGGTGCTGCCGGACGGGTTCAGCCACGAATCAATTCGAGCAAACTGATACGTTTTGAAGCCAATTGACCCCAAGAACGCCCGACCCCATGACTGTGTGACCAGCAAAATGGCCAGCGTTCCTATCGCAGCCGCTCCCAAGGCAATCGGTAATAGGATCCGCCAATTAATGCCCGCCACCAAGGTGACTCCGGCAAAAATGGCTAGAAAGACCAACGTTGTCCCGAAGTCATTTTGCAACTTCATCAAGATGGCAATCGGAAGGGTCCACAACACCATGCGGCCAATTAATTTCCAATCGTTTTGGATCGTGTGCGAATAAGCTGCATTGTGCTGGGTGACGACTCGGCTTAGCATCAAAATATACGCCGGTTTCATGATTTCCGAAGGTTGGAAACTGATTGGTCCAAGCGCAAACCAGCTTTTAGCACCGGTATTAATTTCAGTTGCCCGGTCATAAAAAATCAGAACTGCGATCATCAAAAAGATCCCGATGCCATACAAATAAGGCGCAATTCGCCACAGCTGTTCTGCATCAAACCGCATGACGAAGAAGATCCCGACGCCACCAATCGCGTACCAGGCCGCCTGCATAATCGTGGCCCTGACCGGATTCTGCGAAGTCGAACCATCATGAGACGCCGCCAGATAAATTGACACTAAACCGATCAGCGCCAGCAGCATGACTGACAAAATGATGCCATAGTCGATGCGATCGCCTTCAGAATTTGATTTAATTTCATGCGATTCCACGGCGAACCTCCTTTAACGCTCTTTGTTCACGCGCTGTTTAAAACGCGCTTACTGGGTTAGAAACCGCCCCAGTTCACGCTCTTCCGATTCACGTCATCCTTGATGCAAATGATATTCCGCAATCAACGCGTTGACAGCGTCATCCAGACTTTTAAAGCGATTCGGCTTGTCTGAACCGGCAACGTAAGCAGCAAAACGAGTGCCATCCGGTTCAATAAACCCAATTTCCTGATCACCGATTTTTAACACCGAAACCGTATGGCCATTGCGGGTTTCATCCGTTTGGGTGACCTTGATGTTTCTTTCTTTAGCCATGATGGCCTCCTAGCTTATGATTAAGATTTTGAATATCGCTGAGATCCAAGTCATTTTCAGGATGCGGGTTCCGCCGCAACGTAAAATAAGCCGGGACCGGATCAAGCCCACCTTTAACAAAGGGGTTGCACCGCAAGATCCGGGCAATCCCCATGAGTGTCCCTTTAATGGCGCCATGTCGCTGCAACGCCTGAATCATGTACGTCGAACAGGTCGGATAATACCGGCAGCTCGGTGGCAATAACGGGGAAATAAATCGCTGGTAGCCCCGCACCAGCCAGGTCAGGATTTGCTTCATGTCCACTCCTAACGCAGGAAATTAAAGAAATGGATCCACGTCGACGGCAAAAAAACCTTAAACGGATTGCTGCCGCCCATACCAAAACCGATCAGCAATCCTAAAATTAACGCAATCGCCGCAATGATCAACCAAATTTTAATGTGATGAAAAATGCGTTTCGGATACTCCGGGTCCATAAGCTAACTCCTAATACTGCCGATGATGTTCGATGTTGTCCAGTAAGACACCTGTGCCTAAAGCTACCGCATCTAACGGATCGTCGGCCAAAAGCACCGGCACCTTCAATTCAGCGGCAAATAACTGAGAGATGCCTTTCAATAACGCACCGCCACCAGTTAGCATGATCCCGCGATCGATAATATCGGCAGAAAGCTCCGGCGGGGTCTTTTCCAAGACACCTTTAGCGCCGTCGATGATCGCCATCATGGTTTCGTGCAAAGCGTCAGAGACCTCTTCAGAAGTCACGGAAACCTCACGTGGCAAGCCGGTCGCAATATCCCGGCCGCGAACTTCAATGGTTTCTTTAGGATCGGCCTCATAAACCGCGCCGATTTTGATTTTAATCTGCTCAGCGGTATGCTCGCCGATAATCAGCTTGTGTTTGTTCTTTACATAAGCTGCAATCGATGAGTCCATTTTATCGCCGGCTAACCGCAACGAACGACTGGTGACAATCTCCCCCAAAGAAAGTACCGCGATGTCACTGGTACCACCGCCGATATCGATCACCATGTTCCCTTGCGGCTGGAAAATATCCAAACCGGCACCAACTGCTGCTACCTTAGGCTCGAACTCAAGGTAGACATGACGGCCACCGGATTTTTCGGCCGCCTGGATGATGGCCTTTTGCTCAATGTCCGTAATGTTTGTTGGGGCACAAATCAAAATATTGGGTTTGGAAAACACGCCTTTTACATTTAATTTGTTAATGAAATATTCAAGCATTGCTTCGGTAATGTCGAAATCAGCGATAACGCCATCTTTAAGTGGTCGAATTGACCGAATGTTACCCGGTGTGCGCCCAACCATTTTATAGGCTTCTGTCCCCACCGCTAATACTTTGCCGGTATGGGTATCAATGGCGACAACGGACGGCTCATTTAAGACGATGCCTTTGCCTTTAACATTGATCAGTACATTGGCTGTCCCTAAGTCGATCCCAATATCTTTTGCCATGGGTATATATCTCTCCTCGTAAATTGACTAACTATCGCATTATAACATAGTTAAGACGAGGTTTTTATAGGAAAAGTTTAGGTAAGTTTAAAGCTGCTTGAACGAGCGATAAAAAGAAGGAGCTAACCAAATAACCTAACCCAACGGCCATGAAAAGCAACAAAACTTGCGCTTCACGGACATGGTTGGCCTTAATGAACCGCTCAAAACGCAACGCATTCAATGCCCGGAATGCCAACATGATGAAAACAAAGTGGGACACGAGCGTTATGGCGGCATTTAGGCCGATTTCCTGAAACATGCGATCACCTCATATGTTATCTTCCCGCACTTTCGACATTCATGCAAGAGCGTGAGCAGGGCCGGTTAGAAACCGGAGCATAAGTGTGGCCTTGGGCGTGATGGCCCGGTCTTAGGCCATTGCGACCAAGGTCCTTATGTGCAGGTTTCTGGCCCTGCGATCGCGTTTCAGAGCGTGCGCAGGAGCGCTTAGAAATCGGAGTGTAAGTGGCCTCAAGTCTAAATGGCTGGTCTTTGGCCATTTAGACTTGAGGTCCTTACACGTAGATTTCTGCGACTGCAAACGCGTTTCGGAGCCGGATTGCCTTCCTATCCTTATCCTTCTCCATGTCCGGGCTTAGCCAATTGCACCTGAGGTTTCTTACAAGCAAACTTCTGCCCCAGTGAACGCGTTTCAACAGGAACCCGGCGTCAGCCTAGCTGATGCCTTTCTAGAAAACGCTCGCACTGGTAAAAATTCTCGGTCTGTGTCCAAAACAAAAAGGCACCAAAGACGAATTCTCGCCTCCAGCACCTTTTTGTTCTTCATGAGTCTAATGACTGGTCTTAACGTTGATCCGGTTGATGGCGCGTCGCAATGCGACTTGCGCCCGCCGCAGATCATCTTGGTTGTTTTCATTCTTGGCCTGCTCGATCCGCTTCTTGGCCCGATCGCGTGCTGCTTGAGCACGGCTCAGGTCAATATCGCGTTCGCGTTCGGCTGAGTCAGCGACGATTGAGGCGACGTTATCCGAAACCTCCATGAAGCCCCCGTTGACCGCAATTGAATCGTTATGATCGCTTGAGTCAACACGTTGTACGTCAACCTCCCCGATCGCTAACGGGGTAACGATTGGCTCATGGTTGGCCATGATCCCCAATTCGCCAGCAACAGAATGAACCACCAACATCTTGGCATGATGGTCGTAAACCAGACCATCAGGCGTCACGATATTGACACGAAGAACATTGCTCGTTTCTGCCAAAACGCGTCGCCTCCTTAGTTAGCTGCAGCTTGTGCAGCTGGCTTTTCGTCAGCATCCGTGTCCTGTTCATCAGGAGCAAAGCCCATCTTCTTAGCCTTTTCGACAACTTCTTCAATGCGGCCGACTGAACGGAAGGCATCTTCCGGATAGTCATCGTACTTGCCGTCCAGAATTGCCTTGAAGCCTTTAACGGTTTCTTCAACCGGTACATATGAACCTGGTTGGCCGGTGAAACGTTCCGCAACGTTGAAGTTTTGTGACAGGAAGAATTGAACACGACGGGCACGGGCAACAATCACCTTTTCCTCGTCGGACAATTCGTCCATCCCTAAAATAGAGATGATATCCTGCAACTCACGGTAACGCTGCAAGACCCGTTGCACTTCAGTGGCCACTTTGTAGTGTTCCTCGCCGACAATTTCCGGTGTCAACGCACTGGAAGAAGATTCCAGCGGATCAACAGCCGGGTAAATCCCTTGCTCAGTTAAACGCCGTTCCAAGTTGGTCGTGGCATCCAAATGGGCGAAAGTTGTCGCCGGTGCCGGATCGGTATAGTCATCGGCAGGCACATAAATAGCCTGAATGGAAGTAACCGATCCTTTTTTCGTCGAGGTAATCCGTTCCTGTAACTGACCCATTTCAGTTGCCAGTGTCGGCTGATAACCAACGGCTGACGGAATTCGGCCCAGCAAGGCAGAAACTTCGGAACCAGCCTGAGTAAACCGGAAAATGTTATCGATAAACAGCAGGACGTCCTGACCTTCGACATCACGGAAGTATTCCGCGATTGTCAAACCAGTCAAGGCAACCCGCATCCGGGCACCAGGCGGCTCGTTCATCTGACCAAAGACCATGGCTGTATTCTCCAGAACGCCGCTTTCCTTCATTTCAAAGTAAAGGTCGTTCCCTTCACGAGTTCGTTCGCCGACCCCGGTGAAGACGGAGATGCCGCCGTGTTCCTCGGCGATATTATGAATCAGTTCCTGAATCAAAACGGTTTTACCGACACCGGCACCACCGAAGAGTCCAACCTTCCCGCCTCGCAGGTAAGGTTCGAGCAAATCGATAACCTTAATGCCGGTTTCCAGAATTTCAGAACTGGTGTTCAAATCTTCGAATTTTGGTGCATCACGGTGGATGCTGTCACGTCGATGATCTGGTCCAAAAGCTTCGCCGCCATCGATGGGGTCACCCAATACATTGAACACGCGACCCAGTGTGTCTTTACCGACAGGCACTGAAATCGGACCGCCAGTATCTTGAACTGCCATGCCGCGCTGCAAGCCATCGGTCGAATCCATCGCGATGGTCCGCATGACGCCATCACCCAGTTCCAAGGCAACTTCCAGCACCAGCTGGGAGCCATCCTTACGGGTAATTGTCAAGGCGTTGTTGATTTCTGGCAAATTGTCATTGATTGGGAACGCTACGTCGACAACAGGACCGATCACTTGCGCAATTTTACCAGTTGCATTTGGCATATTCGTCCTCCTTGAGCGTGAGCCAGCGCGGTTGCCAGGCTAGCTCATGCGTTATGGTAAGCACAAACCGACCCATTCACAAGCCGGCTCATACCTGTTTATTCTAGTGCTGCCGCACCACCGACAATTTCAGTAATTTCGGTCGTGATCGCAGCCTGCCGTGCCCGGTTGAACTGGGTCGACAGATGCAAGATCAAATCGTTGGCATTATCGGTTGCGCTGCGCATGGCGGTTGTCGATGCGGCGTGCTCAGCCGTTTTCGCATCCATAATCGCACCAAAGATCAGACTTTCCGCATACTGCGGCAAGACTGCATCCAAGACAGCGTCAAGATCGGGTTCAATCAAGTATTCGACGTTGGTGTCTTCAACTTCGCTGACATCCAAATCACTGATCGGTAGCATTTTCTCCGCCCGAAAAGCAGAAGTTAATGTATTAACGTGGTGGTTGTAGCAAACGTAAAGTTCGTCAAACACACCATTATCATACATCGTCACAGCTGTTTTCACGATTTCACGAACTTCGTTAAAAGTCGGGATATCGGAAACACCACGGTATTCATAAGCTAGATTCAAACCACGGGCCTTGAAAAAGTCCGCACCGACGCCACCGATGGCCATCATGACATAATCATCCGGGCCTTCGTGATCGTCTTTGATCATCTGCATCATCGCTTTTAAAACCGTACTGTTATAACTGCCAACCAATCCGCGATCACTGGTGATCACGAGGTAACCTGTCTTTTTAACCGGACGCTTCTCGAGCAAACTGGCAACGGAAACAAGCTGATTCTTATTCGCCTCAGCATCATTATTCGCAGCATTAGCTAACTCAAGAAGTTGTCCCGCAGCTAAATGAGTCACAATCTGACGGACCTTATCAGCATAAAGTTGATATTTTCGGGCACGTTTTTCGATCTGACTCAATTTGGCACCGGAAACCATCTGCATGGCTTGCGTGATCTGACCGGTTTTCTTGGTCGAAGCGATCTTGCGCTTGATATCCATTAATGATTCAGCCATGCGGCACCTCCTTAACCTTTAGCAGCAGCAAGTTGTTTGCTAGTCTGGAAGCCACCGGCAAAGGCTTTGATCTGTGCATCCAGCTTATCGGTGTCCGGTAAATCACCGGTATCCTTGATCTGCTTTAACAAATCAGCCGCATTGCTATCGAAGAAATCAAACAGTTCGTCTTGGAACCGGCCGATGTCTTCGATTGGAATCGGATCAAGAAAACCATGGGTCAAAGCATAGAGAATGATAACCTGCTTTTCGACCGGCAATGGCTTGTGTACTGGTTGTTTCAAAACTTCAACCGTGCGCCGACCACGATTCAGCTTGGCTTGGGTAGCAGCATCCAAGTCAGAACCAAACTGGGTGAAAGCTTCCAGTTCACGGAAGGATGCAAGATCCAACCGCAGTGTCCCGGCAACTTTCTTCATGGCTTTAACCTGGGCATCCCCACCAACTCGGGAAACAGAAGCCCCGGCATCAATCGCCGGCCGGGTACCTGCATAGAACAGATCGCTCTGCAAGAAGATTTGCCCATCCGTGATGGAAATAACATTAGTCGGAATATAAGCCGAAATATCGCCAGCCTGGGTTTCAATAACTGGCAACGCTGTCATCGAACCGCCGCCGAGCTTATCGCTCAATTTAGCGGCACGTTCCAACAAGCGACTGTGGGTATAGAAAATATCCCCAGGGTAGGCTTCACGACCAGGCGGACGACGGAGCAGCAAGGACAGCTCACGATAAGAGGTTGCCTGCTTGCTTAGATCATCGTACACGATCAAAACATGTTTGCCATTGTACATGAACTCTTCACCCATAGCCGCACCGGCATAAGGCGCAATGTACAACATTGGCGCCGGTTCAGAAGGGCCAGCCGTCAAAACGATGGTATAATCCATCGCACCATATTTCTTCAACGTCTCGACCTGGGCACGAACCGTACTGTCCTTTTGCCCGATCGCAACGTAAACACAGATCATATTCTGATCTTTTTGATTCAAAATCGTATCAATCGCAATGGATGTCTTCCCGGTTTTCCGGTCACCAATGATCAACTCACGCTGACCACGGCCAATCGGAACCAGGGCATCGATCGCTTTTAATCCGGTTTGTAAAGGTTCGGATACAGATTTGCGTTGCATAACGCCAGGTGCCTTAAACTCGATCGGACGGGTTTTATCCGTCTTGATCGCGCCTAAGCCATCGACTGGCTGTCCCAGGGAATTGACAACCCGGCCAATCATGGCGTCCCCGACAGGAACTTCCATAATCCGACCGGTTCGCTTAACCTGGTCACCTTCGCGAATCTCATCGAAGTCACCTAAGATAATGATCCCGACATCGTTCGTTTCAAGGTTTAACGCCATCCCGTATGAGCCATTGCTAAATTGGAGCAATTCGTTGGCCATGGCATTTTCCAGCCCAGTGGCACGGGCAATCCCGTCACCAATGTAAGTAACGGTGCCAACTTCTTCGGCCGCCAAATCATCTTGATATCCTTCAAGTTGTTTTTTGATCAGAGAACTGATTTCCTCAGTCTTGATGCTCATCCGGTTCACCTCTTTACTTATCTCTAATCTGCCAGCAGTGCTGCCTTCATCTTCTCGAAACGGTGTTTAACCGTTCCATCGATAACCGACCCGTGTGCTTGAATGCGCACGCCGCCGATGACGCTCGGATCAACGATTTGTTCCAATTGCGTCGACTTCATGCCAAAACGCGCAGCAATGGCACTGCGCAAGGCATCGGCTTGGTCTGCTGACAAAGCAACTGCAGTCGTAACAGTCGCTGTAATAATACCGGCTTCATCATCATAAGCGCGATTGAACGCCGTGATGATATCCGGCAATGCACCGAATCGACCATATTGCTGGGTTAACTTCAATAAGTTGGCCACAAGCGGACTGGCATTCTTGGTCAAAGTCGCCATCAGTTTGGCTTTGTCATCTGCCGTAATTCGGGCATTATCAAAAATTGTCAGGATCGTCGGATTTTCTTTGAATACAGACGCAAGCGCCTGTAACTCTTCATGAACTGTCGCTACCTGATCCTGGTCATGGGCTGCTTCCAGTAATGCTTTTGCATAACGCGGTGCAACCATTTGATTAGTGACTGCCATTTGCATCACCTAACCGTTTGATATAGTCGTCGATCAAGTCTTTTTGATCAGCTGCATTAAGTTCTTTACCGATCAACTTCTGTGCGATCGTCAGACTTAAATCAGCCACATCGTTCTTGGCACTGGCCAAAGCATCTTTACGGGCTTGGTCAATGTCTGCTTGCGCATTTTTCTTCAACGTGGCGACTTCCGTATTGGCCGCGTCAACCAATGATTGTCGTTGCTTCTCGCCGTTTTCCTTGGCTTGATTGACAATCTTGACAGCATCAGCCTGGGAGTGTTGCAGTTCTTCCCGTCGCTTGGCTGCTAAAGTTTCCGCATCTTTGCGGGACTTTTCAGCATAATCCAAGTCGCCGGAAATCTTTTGTTGGCGATCCGCCATCATTTTGGTAACTGGCTTCCATGCCACTTTCCCGACTGCAATCACCAAGATCAGAAATGTAACAAGTGTGAAGAGTGTGTCACCTAAACTCATCTTTTGCCACTCCCTTCTTTATTGATGAACTGAATTAACGGAGCATCAACATGAAGGCAACAACAACAGACAGGATCGGAACAGCTTCGATCAGGCCGACACCAATAAACATGGTACCACGCAAGGTTCCGGCCATTTCCGGCTGACGCGCCATACCTTCAAGTGTTTTGCTGATGACCATCCCATTACCGATTGAAGCACCGAAGGCAGCAATGCCGGCGGCTAGTGAGGCAGCTAAAAATTGCATAAGAAATTTCCTCCTAAATTAGTTACTCGGGTAGAACTTTGTGTGATGTATAAACCATACCAAGCGTGACGAAAACGTACGCCTGAATACTACCAATGAAGACTGAGAACCCTTGCCAAGCTATCTCGGCTACCGTTGCACTAACAAAGTTGAGTGCACCGCCGGAAAAGGCCCACTGCCGAATTAATAGAACCAAAACTTCGCCAGCAAAGATATTTCCGTAAAGCCGCAAAGAAAGCGTGATAAAGTTCGTAAACTCTTCCAATAGGTTGATTGGTAAGAGAATCGGAACCGGTGACGCATATCCTTTGATGTAACCTTTGAAACCTCTGAAGACAACGCCAAAATAATGCGAAAGTACCAGAACTGTCATCGCCATCGTCATGGTAATCACCGGGGATGCTGTTGGTGAGCGGAACCAAGTATCTTTACCAATATCTAACTCGATGAATAACCCGATTTGGTTACTAATAAAAATGAACAGGAAGAGCGTAAACGCAAATAAATTAAACGTGTAACGCTCCGAACCGGGCATCGCACTTTTGACGATACCGTTTGTAAAGTCCATGGCCCATTCCAGTACGTTCTGCTTGCCACCTGGCCGCATTTTCAGGTTTCGTGACAGCCATAGCACCAGTAAGAATACCAGAACTGCCGAAACCAAAACACCAATGTCGTTGGTCAGGTTGAAAGTTAAGCCGAAAAGCTTGATCGAGGGATATTGTTCGTTCACAGAATTCACCTCCTTACTGAAGTGGCTTCATATCATGTGTACCATCAAAAAGATGGGGCAAGATTGCAGAGACTTCGATAATCGTTGGTTACTAGGGTAGACCCTTGAAACACAATCATTACTCTAACACCATTTCAGTGAAAAAACAAAGCTCTAAAAAGAGAAACTTTGGCCGTCATAAAGGCTTTTTCACTGATTTTTTCACGGCGGCCATGGCTTTCACGTGTCTTGATGCGCCTACAAAAAATCTTTTAACTAAAAATGAAAAAGGCATGTGCGTGACCACATGCCAATTCATGTCATTTTGTCCCAAAAAGTCTGTCGCCGGCATCGCCGAGCCCAGGCACAATATAACCGTTTTCATTCAAATGATCATCCAGCGCGGCTGCGTAAATGTCGACATCCGGATTAGCAGCCTGAACGGCTTTAACCCCTTCAGGAGCAGCAACCAGCACCACGAGGCGCATCGATGTCGCCCCGCGCTTTTTGAGCGCTTCAATCGCCATGTTGGCCGAGCCACCAGTTGCCAGCATCGGATCAACAATGATTAAATCCCGCTGGTCGATATCCGGCGGCATCTTCACAAAGTATTCATGCGGCTTCAGTGTCTTTTCGTCGCGATACATCCCAATGTGACCGACTTTTGCCGCTGGAATAAGGCGCAAAACGCCATCCACCATGCCCAAACCGGCACGAAGAATCGGAATAACCGCAAGTTTCTTACCGGAAAGCTGCTTTTGAACCGTTTTCCCCATCGGTGTTTCGATCTCAACACTTTCCAGTGGCAGATCCCGTGTGATTTCATACACCATTAATTCCGCGATTTCGTTAGCGATTTCGCGAAATTCCTTAGTGCCGGCATGCTTATTTCGAATCAAAGTAAGCTTATGCTGAATCAACGGGTGATTTAAAACTGTAAATTTACCCATGCGAGGCCTCCTGTGTGAGCCATTTGTTTGCAAACCCTATCTATGATAAGGGATGACGGGCCGTCAGCGCAAGGACTTCTTGACGAATTTGATCTAAAGCCGGTTGATCATCGCGATGCGCAATTGCCGCACTGATGAGTTCGGCAACCCGCTTGCTCTCTTCTGGCGTAAAGCCGCGAGTGGTGATGGCCGCCGTTCCAACTCGAATGCCGCTGGTTTTGAACGGACCGTTTTGTTCGCCCGGGATCTGGTTTTTGTTGGTGGTAATGTCCACTTCGTCCAATAAATCTTGAACTTGTCGACCGTTGACGCCATAACCTG
>NZ_BACQ01000016.1 GCF_000260435.1 Lacticaseibacillus zeae DSM 20178 = KCTC 3804
AAATGGCAGGACGGCTGAGACAAGTGCCGGCGCTGCCACCCCCCCCTCGTTCTTGACCGGGTTATTCGTTTACGGGGCAATATTTAAAAAGCCAACCGCTTTTCCTTGCTGCTGTGGCATAATATAAGCAAACAGCTAGGAAGGACTGATCCTTTGACAATCATCTTAATGTGCATTTACGCGGTCGCCTTGTTCGGACTGGCGGCTTACACATGGCTTCATCGCTATCAAAACTTTCTGATTATCAAAAAACCGTCTCCGGGCATGACGCGTTTTCTCAAGAATTTCGCCTATCTCTTTACCCTTGTCGGCATTCTCGCTATTATTGGCGGGATTCTGTTCCCGATGTGGGCGAATTTGGTTATTTTGGTTATTGGCGCGTTTTTAGCAACGGTTTTTGTTTTTATCAGCCTGACCCAAATGAAGTTGTGAAACGCTTTTCATTTAATTTCCCGGTGGAATCAAGTACAATGAAGATAGAGGTGATGAGGAATGTTACAACAATATCAACATATTTTGGTTGCCATCGATGGCTCATATGAAGCCGAGTTAGCATTCAAAAAAGCGGTTGCGGTTGCCAAACGAAACCAGGCGGAGTTAATTCTTATTCATATCGTTGATACCCGAGCTTTCCAGAACGTTTCCAGCTTTGATTCAGCGATGGTCGAACAAGTAACGGAAAATGCTAAGAGCACCATGGAAGGTTATGTCGATCAGGCCAAAAAAGCCGGATTGGACAAGGTCAGTTTCAGCATTGAATACGGCGCGCCAAAAACAATCATCGCCAGAGACATCCCCAAAGCTAAAAATATCGATCTGATCATGATTGGGGCAACTGGTTTAAACGCCGTTGAACGTCTGCTGATTGGATCGGTCACCGAATATGTCACGCGGAACGCCTTATGCGATGTCCTCGTGGTTCGGACTGACTTGACCAACAAGCCGGCATTGGCAAGCACCAAAAAACCGACTGAGCAACATCAAGATGATTAAACGCTAGGCCGAATTGGAATGGCCGCTGCAAAGCTGGCGACTCACCATTCAATGGAGCCCGGCCCACACATAAACGACATTAAAATACCTGAGACCTTCGCCAGTGACATCAGCAGATGCAGGACGAAAGCCTCAGGTATTTTTTGGACGATCACCAAACAATTGCCGGTAACTTGCAGTTATGCAGTTTCGCTGTTTGGCTTTTGTGTCACCATTTCGGCAGCAAGACTTGCCGCCAGTGCAGTGGAACCGGTAACTTGTGCAAACGCAATGGCGATTTGATAACTTTTAGGCGCCTCCGGATTACCGAGTAATTTCAAGGCCCGAGCCTGCAAGGTATAAAGTTCGTCAAGCAAAAAAAGCTTATCGTGCTTGACAGCTTCACGAATACCATGGTCGGTATACTTCAAAACGGCTTTAAAATCACTTAGTTCGTAGTATACACGCGCAATATGCCAATAGATCGTCAGTTCAACATCGAGATACTTACTGTCAGACAGCGGCACATGCTTTAACATGCGTAATGCCTGATCAATGTAGACCCGTGAACGATCAAAGGTATGCTTGTCCGCATACGCCAGTCCTAAGCCAAGGGTTGCCAAAATGGCATATAAATCACGCTCTGAATTGACAAGCGGACTTAAAACCCGACCAAAGAAATAAATGGCCTCGTCAGGTGCGTTGTTCTTGAATAGCTCAATGATCCCTTGATAATAGTAATAACGCTTTTGATCATCTTCGCTTTTAATCTTATCCAGTCGGATCTTGCTCAGATTATCCGCTGCAACTGCGTATTGATGATGCTGAATCTGGTAATCAATCGCGTTAAGCAGTTGTTGAATCCGATCATGATGTTCGACAACAATATCATCAAGTTGTATCTCTAATCGACTAATAAGCCGCATCAGAATATTCATGCTTGGAACCTTATTTCTTTTTTCAATAAGGCTAATCGTTGCTTGCGTACAGATATTTGCTGCCAGTTCCGCCTGAGATAGGCCTTTTAACTTACGATAGTAGCGGACTTTATCCCCCAAAATCCGTAGCGTTTGCTGCTCCTTTCGCACACTTATCACTCCCCAGTGTTCCTTTTAACAAATCAACATAGAAGTCACGGGGTCTCCCCCTAACCTAGTGTCAATTATACGGATAAGTGGTTTTAAAAGCTAACAATAACAACCGGTATTTATTCTTTTTTTGTAAAAAAATTTTTTAAATTTTGAGCTTTGATAATGAAAAAGGTCACAATGTCAAAACTAGCATACTATAATATCTGTTTATTTATATTTAACCATAAATAATTCTATTGCTCAGGTCTTCAAAAATTGTTACAACTCATAGGCCATATGAATCAACCTCATCCTGCTTTTAGTAAGATTAAAAAATATACCAATCTCTTACTTAAAACTGGCTTCTGCTAAAACGCGTTCGCTGGCGCAGAAGTCTGCGTGTAAGGACCTCAGGCGCAATGGCCAAGATCGGGCCATCACGCCTGAGGCCACTTACACTCCGACTTCTAACCGCGCCAGCTCACGCTCTCATTCAGAAAAGATCAACAATCTGTTGAATGTAATCCGTAATCGGTTGCGGCAAATCAGCGCGTAATGTCAGTGCCTGCAACAGGCGATTGCGATTGTACCACCGTACCCAGAAAGCGTAGGATTCCTGCGGCCGAATGTTGACCAGCGTATGTTGCCAGTTCTTGAGGCACATTAAAAGCGTCTCGCTATAAAACTGGTTAACATTGGTGATACCGCTGAGATACAAGGCCATTCGATGATCCTCACCGAAAATTAACGGCGTTTCAATGCGCCGCCAAGCTTCCACGACTGCCGCCATCAAGAAAACTTTCTCCGATCGCGGCAACACGTCGACTTGACTCAGTTCTTCCAACATATTGCCAATATGCGTAAATGCATGGGCCCAGCCTTTGGTCTCAACGTATCCCCGGCCATCTCTTTCAAGCAGAATATACGTCCCGATATTCTGCACGGTTGCTAGATAATCGGCTTTACTAAGAATATGATAGCGATTCTGATCGGCATAAATCATACCGCTCAAAATCATCACCGCAAAACTGCGCAGAAACACGGCATCGTTTTGGGGCTCAAAGATATGACTGAACAAAATATCCGGCGCTTGCAACCGTTTAAAAAGCGCCTTGACTTGCTCATTGGTAAACGCTTCTGCTTGAAATAAATCATTGAATAAGAAAAAAACGCCTTTATCTCGAACGGCTGGCTTAGTGCTGGCTAAATGTGCCACCAAAAAGGCAATTTCATCATCGGTGATACTCGGATCACTCGTTTGTTTGATCCGTTTTTGAATGGAACGAATTTTTGCAATGGCAGTTTTATCATCGCGCGGAACGCTGACCCGCGTTTTTGATTCTGTTGCGACACTATCAATGACTTTTCCCAGCATATCCGGCAATGTTGCAAAAATTTTACCTTGATTCAATAAAGTCCGTAGCTGTTGAACTGTGGTTTGAATGGTATCAAGTTGCGTCAAAATGGGCCTCCTTTTAAAGCTAAATGGCGTTGTAGTGCATTTTGCTGTCGCCAAGCAATCCCGTGGCCATGCCTGCTGATTCTACAACAAAATCGGACGACTGATTTTTTGCGTTGGATGTGCAAGAACCCAGCCAAAGTCGGTTGGCAACACACGCTTGGTGACGCGCATCCCCGGTTGATTCATGATTGTAAAAGGATACTGATGCGCCAGCGCTTGCAACATATATTGATTGACTAAGCTTTCCCCCATCCGACCGTTCAAAAAGATTCGATAACCGGGATAGCGCGTCAGCACCGAATCAAGCATCGCCGTAATGCGGGCATCGCGGAGTTGCCGAATGGTCACCGCCATTGCGACCCGTTCGCGAAAGTTGCCTAGAAAAGCCCGCTTCTCATCCGGCTTAATGGTTGGAATACCCAACGCCATTGTTTTAATGAAATGTTCCAAGTCCTCAGCCATGATCTTCCTCCTGCCGCTTTATCATGATGTGCTACCCAGAAGTCGCGATTCGATTAGCCGTAGCCAATCCATACATTCACCCATTGTAGCACCCGTGTCTAAATAGCGTCCACTCACTCAGAACATCAAAAAACGACAAGACCGCATGGCAGCTATCACGCTTGCCATGCGGTCTTGTCGACGTTGGGATCAACCACCCGAACGATCCGACACCGTCTGAGCTACCCGAGTTTCCTCACTCAAGACAACGTCATCATGTTTAACTTCCTAAACCTTATTTTAAAAACAGTTGGCCACTTCCTTTCATTTACTACCCCGTCCCCCAACTTTGCCCGCCTCAAACGCGCTTTTTGCGATACAGACGCGCAATTCGCTCCACATAAGCCGGCGGAGCCTTTTCAATGCCTTCATGGCGATCCCGATAATGCCAGATCCGGCCAATGCTGATGCCAGTTTCCTGAGCAATTTTAGATAGCGCCATTGATTGCAAGACTTTCCTTGCTTTATCATAGTTGTCCATTAGCAGCCCCCTCAATGTTGCCATTTTGGTACCGCATCTATCATAAAACAAAAAGTTAGGCTTTCCTAATACTTTGTTTAAAAAAACAGCCAATCATTAACTAGCTGCGTATTCACGCTAGCATTGATGATTGACTTATTTTAGGCATACCAAAATTATTCAATGTTGGTATGTCAATTGTTCTGTGGGCAATCTGTGGTGAACGCCTTTCCTCATTGCCTTTAAACTCATTAAAACCGCGTCACCATCGCATCACCCAACCGAGCCGTCCATTTCCATGCCGATGAGGCGATTCAACTCAACTGCATATTCCATCGGTAACTCTTTGGTAAACGGTTCAACGAAGCCCATGATAATCATTTCAGTCGCCTTAGCTTCAGAGATGCCGCGGCTCATTAAATAATACAGCTGCTCTTCCGAAACTTTCGAAACCTTTGCTTCGTGTTCCATTGAAACCGTCGAATTATGGATTTCGTTGTATGGAATGGTGTCGCTTGAACTCTTTTCGTCCATCAGAATAGTATCGCATTCCACGTGACAAAAAGCGTTGTCGGCTTTCTTGGTAAACCGAACTGTCCCGCGATAGTCAACTGCCCCGCCATCTTTGGCAATGGATTTGGAGACGATCGAACTGCTAGTATTCGGCGCATTATGAATCATGCGCGCCCCGTTATCCTGATCGACACCTTCGCCAGCAACCGCAATACTGAGCATCGTACCGTGTGCCCCTTTGCCGTCCAGATAAACGCTAGGGTACTTCATGGTCGTCTTACTGCCAAGATTGCCGTCAACCCACTCCATCGTGGCATTATCAAGCGCCTGAGCCCGCTTGGTTTCAAGTGAGAACACATTCTTGCTCCAGTTTTGAATCGTCGTGTAGCGGCAATAGGCATCATTTTTAACGAAGACCTCGACGACCGCTGCATGCAGGCTGTCACTGGAATAATTCGGTGCCGTACACCCTTCAACATAGTTAACATGCGCACCCGGCTCCACAATGATGAGCGTCCGTTCAAACTGCCCCGTGTTCTCTGCATTGATCCGGAAGTAACTTTGAATCGGCACATCGGTCTGGACACCTTTAGGAACATAAATAAAACTGCCGCCTGACCAAACCGCACCATTAAGTGCCGCAAACTTGTTGTCACTAGGTTTAACTAATTTTCCAAAGTATTCATGCACGAGTTCGGGATATTCCTTCAACGCTGAATCCATGTCCATGAAAATAATCCCTAGCTTTTCAAATTCATTGCGCATATTGTGGTAAACCACTTCAGATTCGTACTGCGCACTGGCACCGGCCAGATATTTCCGCTCTGCTTGCGGCACGCCGAGGCGATCGAACGTTTTCTTGATCGTGTCCGGTACGTCATCCCAATCGCGATACGTCCGATCCGTCGCTTTTTGGAAATAAAGCATATTATCTAAATCCAAATCCGACAAATCCGGGCCAAAATTCGGCATTGCCAGCTTACGGTAAGTCGCATACGCCTTTAGCCGATAATCCAGCATCCACTCCGGCTCATGTTTCTCCGCCGAGATGGCCCGCACCGTTTCTTCGGTAAGTCCACGCCCAGTTGAATAAACCGGCTTGATATCGTCTTTGAAATCAGCGGGATTTTCGTCAGGTAAAAAGTCGATATCCGCCGCAACAGTTTCGTTATTTTTAGTGTTTTTTGTCTCAGTCATCGGTTTTACCTTTCTGCGTCAAAACTTGCGCAGCTGCTTTCCATGCTAACGTGGCACATTTAATCCGTGCCGGAAACTGATGAACCCCTTTTAACACAGCTGCATCCCCCAACCGGTCGGCATCAGGAACATCGCCTTTGATAATCAAGTCGGAAAAAGTTTCGACCATCTGCTCGATTTCGGCTGGCGTTTTACCTAAAATCTGATCGGTCATCAG